>JANQPZ010000300.1 GCA_028285215.1 Rhodovibrionaceae bacterium
GTGCCGCTGCACCATCCGCGGGTTGGCCGGGTCCGAAAGGTCGAAGACCTTCAGGAGAGTGCCGTGGTTCATATCGCCGAAGACGTGCGGCTCGTCGTCGTCGGGACGCGGCGTCCAGCTCTCGACCACAAAGGCGTAGCGGCCGTCCGGCGAGACCTCGACCGCGGCGGGCGGACCCGCGACCGAGTTGGAGGCGAACACCTCGTGCGCCTGCCAGTCGCGTGGATCGCCGTCGAGCGGAACGATCGACAGCGCATCGCGCCCTTCGCGCGGCCCCAACTGCCCGTTCACGTACGCGGAGGCCAGCATGTCGGCATCGGAGATAGACACAAGGTAGCGGCCTTGAAAATCCAGTTGCCCGTGCAGGTCGCGCGCGTCCTGAGCCTTCGCCGGAGAGATAAGAACGAGACTCAGGACGAATGGCGTCGCCTTGAGCCAACGGATCTGACGCATGCAAATCTCCTGTGATTGCCTTTGGAATGCGTTCGGCCCCTGCACCTTGCGGTATCGCTTGGAGTGAAGGCGCCGTTGCTCGTGGAGATGGGGCGGCACTATGATCGCATACAGACGCAAAAGCAGATCATGTGATTAGAAATCATGAACAATGAGCTTGAGCTGCGGCTGCTGCGAAGTTTCTGCGCAGTGGCCGAGGAATTGCATTTCCGCCGGGCTGCCGCTCGGCTGCATGCGACCCAGTCGGCGGTCAGCCAGCAGGTCAAGGAGCTCGAACAGCGTCTCGGCGTTGCGTTGTTCGAACGCAATCGTCGGCGGGTCGAACTGACCGATGCCGGCCGCAGTCTCTACGGCGACGCGCGCGACCTGCTCGGCAAGGCTGAGACCACGATTGCCCGGACACGCCAGGCCGCCCTGGGACTAAGGGGGGCGCTGACCTTCGGGCTGATCGGTGCGGCCACTTTCGAGCCCATGCCGCTGCTGATGCAGGCAGTTCGACAGAAGGCGCCCGACGTGAGCTTCCGCGTTCGGGAGATGACCGCGCGCGAACAGTTCGCGGCCCTACGCGACGGTACCATCGACGCCGGGATGGTGCGGGCCGAGCCGCGGGCGGCGGATCTGCAACTGCGCACCGTCTGGACCGAACCGGTGATCTGCCTACTGCCCGCGGGCCACCGACTGGCTTCCTGCGACCGGGTGGCCATCGCCGACCTGGAAGGCGAGCCTGTTCTCAATCTGTCACGCGACTACGATCCGGCGGCACACGACCTCTACGTCGGCCTCTACCGACAGGCGGGGTTCGAGCCGAACATCGTCCATGAGGTCAGCCAGATCGCGACGATCCTGTTCGTCATCGCGAGCACCGGGTGCGTCGCCCTGGGACCGGCCGGCTTTCGGGTTCTGCAGCGAAACGGCGTTGTCATGCGGCCACTTGCGCCGCCCGTGCCGCAAGTCTCCACGCGGCTGGTCTGGAATCCGAAACAGGTCAGCCGCGCCTTGCAGGCGGTGCTCGACTGTGCAGCAGAACTCCCGCCGCGCGTCTCGCGCCATCAACGAGAACGGGAGTTCTGAGGTGCTCTCCCCGGAGTATCCTGCTCTAAGGATGCTCGGTTGGCAGACTTAGGGTCGCCCGCTCGTTGCGGTCAGCATGATTTTGCCGATGTGGGTGGAGGACTCCATCAAGGCGTGAGCCTCTGCGGCCTGTTCGAGCGGAAAGGTCTTGAAGATCTGCGGCTTGACCTGGCCGGATTCGATCAGCGGCCAGACCTGAGTCTGCAGCTGGGCAGCGATGGCCGCCTTGAAGCCGACATCACGCGCCCGCAGTGTGGAGCCGGTGATCGTCAGCCGCTTGACCATCACGGTTTGGAAGTTGATCTCTGCCTTGGCACCACCCAGGAAGGCAATGAAGACAAGGCGTCCGTCAGGTTCCAGCAACTCCACATCGCGGGCGATGTAGGGGCCGCCGACCATGTCGAGGATCAGGTTGACGCCTTTGCCGGAGTTGGCCTCCCGCACCGCGGCCGCGAAGTCTTCCGTGCGATAGTCGATCGCCACATCGGCCCCGAGATCCTTGCAGGCTTGGCATTTTTCCGCACTGCCGGCCGTGGTGAAGACCTTGGCGCCGAAGGCCTTGGCAAGTTGAATCGCCGTGGTACCGATGCCGGAGGAGCCGCCGTGTACCAGGAAGGACTCGCCCGGCTTCAGGCCGCCGCGGTCGAAGACGTTCGACCAGACCGTGAAAAAGGTCTCCGGCAGGGCTGCCGCCTCGGTGAGCGAGAGACCTTGCGGCACGGGCAGGCAGTGCGCCGCCGGAGCGACGCAGTACTCCGCATAGCCGCCGCCCGTAACCAAGGCGCAGACCGGCTGTCCCTGGTGCAGCGACTCCACTTGCTCGCCGAGCGCGATCACCTCGCCGGCGATCTCCAGGCCGGGGATGTCGGAAGCGCCGGGCGGGGGTGGATAGGCGCCCTTGCGCTGGAGGACGTCCGGTCGGTTGACCCCCGCCGCAGCGACACGGATCAGCACTTCGCCCGGACCGGGCTGCGGCACCGCCCGCTTGGTCGGTGTCAATGCCTCCGGCCCGCCGGGTTCGGCGATCTCGATCGCGGTCATCTCACTCGGCAGGCTGGTCATCGGGTTGGCTCCTCCTCGGGTTCTGTTCTATCGATCTGAAACAGGTCGCGGCCTGTCGGACGTGTTGGCGACCCATAGGGTCACAGTCGTCTGTTGTATATATTTGAGTTTCGACTGGGCCCACGTGTTCATTCGGAACCGTTCTTGTTCCCGAGGATCACGACCTTAGGCCTGTCGAGAGCGTAAGGAAGGGAGCGACATGGACACCGACGATCTCGAACCGCGCAAGCCGATTGCCAAGCCCAAGGACCTCGATTTGCTGGGTGTCGAGGAGTTGCAGGACTATCTGGCGGAACTCGAGACCGAAGCGGAGCGCGTGCGCGCGAAGATCGCGTCCAAGACCGACTACCAGAGCACCGCAGACGCGCTCTTCAAGAGTTGAGCTTCTGTTCTAGGCGTTTCCCAGGCACCAGGGGTCCGGTTGCATGTCGACCGGAGCCACGTCGTGGCCGGGTTCCGGGAAGCGGGCTTTGAAGGTGAAGGCTTGTTGTGTCGGGCCGTAGTGCTCCAGGTGCCATAGCTTTGCCAGGCCTTCCTCGACACTCGGCCGATGGCCGACCGCTACCCACCAGAGGGCCTGATAGGCGCCCTCGAAGCGCTCGAACCACTGGCGCCGGCGGGCCATCACCGGAGTGTGGGCGCTGCGGTAGACGAAGTCGAAGAGCGCATCGGCCGTTTCCCAGACCGAGAGATTGACGATCAGACAGGGATCGGCCGTGGGCTGAAGCCCGGTCGCATTGCCGCTGTCCGTCTGCAGCCGCCAGACGAAACCGGGACTGGCGTCCGCGACGGCGTTGACGCGGTCGAGCGCATCGAAAAAGTCCTGCACGCGCGGATCGCCTTCAGGACCCACGAGTTTTGCGATGTTGATCTGTGCCAGATGCCAAGCGGTCATGGTTCTCCCCAAAACAAACACGCGACTGCCGCGCCCGCCGCGGCGGGCAAAGCGAGACGGTCATGTCGCGTGACCCGAACCGGATGGGAGCATGCCAACTGCGGCAGCTCTGTTCAATCGCAGTGGCGCGGGCAATCCATCATCCGGCGGCGGTCCTCGTTCGGCGCGCCTTCATGTACAGCGCCCAGCCGATGGGGCCGAGCAGAAGCACTAGCGTCAGCCAGCCGAGACGAGGGCCGAGCGGGCAGGTGCCACCGGGAGGTGGCAACCAGGGGCCGCTGCGCGGCGAAAGGGCCACGTGCAGGAAGGGCAGAACCCATCCGGCCAGCAGAACGATCCAGGCAATCCACGGCTGCATGGGAAGCACTCTGGCGACTTGCATGCGACAAGGCAACGCCTTCGCAACCGCACAATGATAGCTGGCGCGGGCAGCGGGTTCCGGGGTACGAGGGCAGCCAGCATTCATCCAGCGAGAGAGGACTGCCGTGACTGCACTGCTCGCGGGCAAGACTGCCCTGGTAACCGGTTCGACCAGCGGCATCGGACAAGCCATTGCGGAAGCTCTGGCCGGCGCCGGCGCCAACATCCTGCTCAACGGCTTCGGCCCTGCCGACGAGATCGAGGCTCTGCGCAGCCGCTTGGCCGAGGCGAACGGCGTCGAGGTGGCCTACGACGGTGCCGACATGTCTGACGCTGATGCCATCGAGGCCATGGTCGCCGGCGCCAAGGAGCGCTTCGGCGGTATCGACGTTCTGGTCAACAACGCCGGCATCCAGCATGTTGCGCCGTTGGAGGATTTCCCCACCGAGCGTTGGGACGCCATCATCGCGATCAACCTGACCTCCTGCTTCCATACCACGCGCCATGTGGTGGCCGACATGAAGGCCAAAGGCTGGGGGCGCATCATCAACGTCGCCTCCGTTCACGGCTTGATCGGCTCGATCCACAAGGCGGCTTACATAGCGGCCAAGCACGGTGTGATCGGTCTGACCAAGGTGACGGCGCTGGAGACGGCGACCAGCGGCGTCACCTGCAATGCCATCTGCCCCGGTTGGGTGCTAACGCCGCTGGTGCAGAAGCAGGTCGACGCCAAGGCTGCCGAGAAAGGGTTGAGCAACGGGGAGGCGAAACGCCAGCTGGTCTGCGAGCGTATGCCGACCGAACGCTTTGTGACGCCGGAGCAGTTGGGGGGCGTCGCCTTATTCCTCTGTTCGCCGGCCGCCGACAACACCACCGGCGTGTCGCTGCCCGTGGACGGGGCCTGGGTTGCTCAGTAGATTCTAAATCAAAGAACTGTCTGCCGACTGGTCGATCTAGCCCCAGATCTCCATCGCCAGTCCACGGCCGTCACGACCGCTAGCGCCGCCGAAGCCTTCAAGCGGCAGCGCGCGCAGTTGTCCCTCGCCGATCCGATGCGCGGCGAGGGCGCAGCCCGCAGCGTCGATCAAGTCGTCCAGTTGCACGTCCCGGCGGAGGAACTGCCGCTCCCAGCCTGACGCGAGAGCCAGGCCTGCGTCGGCCAGAAGCTCGAGACGGATGTCTTGGCCCAGGCGCGTCTTCTTGCTTGGCAGCGGCGCGCCGGCACTCAGTCGATGGAAGATCACCTCGGGGTGAACCTCCCGAAGCAGCACTTGATCGGCCGGCGTCACGGCGGCGTCGACCTCCGCCACCTTGGGCAGGATGAACCACGCCTGCTTGCTCAGGCCTTTGCCGTCGGCCTTGCCCCAGGCATTTGCGCTCCGATAGTCGTCTGGCAGGTAGCGCAGAAGCGGTCGACGGAGGTCCAGGAACACGCGGCTGCGGGTGCCCGGCGGTAAGGCGGACCGGGCTGCCAGATCGCAGGCGCGGCGGCCACTCTCGGGCAGGCCGATGGGGATATCGATGGCGATCTGCCGGGCGTGTGCCAATCCCGCGTCCCGCAAACGGTCAAAGGTGAAGTTGCGCAGAAGCGTGAAGGCTGGAACGGACCCTGGACCGTACCAGCGTGCCGCAATCCAGCCGGCGCGACAGCCGTCGATGCCAAGGGTGAAGGTCGTGCAGGTGGCGATAGCTTGCGGTTCCGCGCGTTTGTCTCTCGATGTCAGCTTTCGCCGAGGGCCGCGAACAAGGCAAGTCTCGATTGACGAGATCAATAATTAGCTTCGTCGTATAATGGTTGTCTGGGTAGATGCCGTGGAAAGACTCCTAAATAGGCAAATCAAGTCTTTTGCCTGCCACAGCAGTTTTTCGAAGACTCAAGAAAAAATATCAGTCTTGCGTGCGGCGTTAACCATTCGTTAGTATAAGTCAATTACGGTGAATCCCGTCGCCGAGGTGCTCCCGTATGGGATCTCACCCTCCGGTGACCGGATGTAAGATCCGTTCCTTGTGACGCCTCCCTGTTGACTTGCCGCCGGTTCGCCGGCGGCTTTTCTTTTTTAAGCCGGTCCAACGGCTTAACCAAACCATTGGCCGTTTTTGACCATAACGAGGCCCTTGACGCGCCCCTGCACCCTGCTAGAGTCCCGGCCGGCAAGTTGACAGGGAGCCGACATAACGAATGGAGGGCCGCGGCCGAGAGGCTGAACGGCCCTCCACTTTTTTCGAGCCCTGGATTCGGAGTTGACCTGCCGTCAAGTCGCGGAATTCCTGACAGTCCGACTGGCAAATCGCTTTCGTTCCGGTACAAATGTGTGGCCTTTTCTCGACGGAGGCCCCGGCTCGCCTATACGCTCCTGCCGAATCGCAAGCGCTGCCATGGGAGGACGTTATGGCCGATCCGAAGTTCCTGAAGTTCGACACGTTGGCCCTGCATGCCGGCCAGCAGCCCGACCCTGCCTTTGGCGCCAGGGCCGTACCGATCTATCAGACCACGTCCTACGTCTTCCGCGACACCGATCACGCGGCCAGCCTCTTCAACCTCGAGCGTCCCGGCTACATCTACAGCCGCATCGGCAACCCCACCGTTGCGGTGCTGGAGGAAAGAATCGCGGCGCTGGATAAGGGGGTGGCGGGTTTGGCCGGAGCCTCGGGTCATGCCTGCCTCTGGCTGCTGGTGGCCACCTTGATGGGGCAGGGAGGCCATATCGTCGCCTCGCGTTGCCTGTATGGTGGCTCGATCAACTTCTTTCTGCATACGGCGCCACGCTTCGGTATCGAAACCACTCTTGTCGATCCGCGCGATCCCAAGGCCTTCGAGGCAGCGATCCGGCCCGAAACGCGGCTGATTTTCGGCGAAGTGGTTGGAAACCCGGGCTTGGAAGTCATGGATCTGCCGGCTGTCGCGGAGGTCGCGCAGCGTCACAGGCTCCCGCTGGCAATCGACAACACCTTTCTGACTCCGGCGCTTTGCCGGCCGATCGAACTGGGGGCGGATCTGGTGATGCACTCGGCCACCAAGTGGATCGGCGGTCACGGGGTCGCCATTGGCGGCCTGTTGGTCGACGGCGGCCGTTTCGACTGGGAGGCTTCCGGAAAGTTTCCGACGCTGACGGAACCCTATGCTGGCTACCATGGCATAGACTACGCCGAGGAGTTCGGGCCGGCCGCTTTTGCAATGCGGGCCCGCACCGAGGGTCTGCGCGATTTCGGCGGTGTCATGGCGCCGCAAACCGCCTTCTATTTGCTGCAGGGGCTCGAGACTCTGCCTTTGCGCATGGAACGGCATCAATCCAACACCCTGAAGGTGCTGGAGTTCCTGCAGGCGAGCGAGCAGGTCGCCTGGGTTGCCCATCCGGCACTCTCCGACCATCCCGACCACGCGCTTGCGGCCCGTCTGCTCCCCAAGGGAGCCGGCTCCATGGTTGCCTTCGGCATCAAGGGCGGCCGATCAGCCGGTCGTATCTTCATCGAGCGCTTGCAGCTCGCGAGCCACCTGGCGAACGTCGGCGATGCCAAGACTCTGGTGATCCATCCGGCCAGCACGACTCACTCGCAGATGAGCGGCGAAGACCTGCAGGCCAGTGGCGTGGGTGAAGACCTGATCCGTCTTTCGGTCGGCCTGGAGGATCCGGACGACATCATCGCCGACCTGCAGCAGGCGCTTCGCGCTGCGGTGAAGGAGGCGGCGTGATGCGGCTTACGGTCGAAGGAACGGAGATTTTCGCGGGCACGGGCGGTCGAGATTTCGATCCGGCTCTGCCGGGCATTCTGCTTGTGCACGGCGCCGGCATGGATCACAGCGTCTGGGCTCTCCAAAGCCGCTATCTCGCCCACCGGGGGCGCGCCGTTCTCGCCGTCGATCTTCCCGGCCACGGTCGCTCCGAAGGCGAGGCGCTGACGAGCGTTCAGGCGCTGGGCGATTGGCTGATTGCCTTGCTGGATGCTGCCGGCCTGCAGCAAGCCGGGCTGGCGGGGCATTCGATGGGCGCTTTGGCCTGTCTCTCCGCAGCTGCCCGCCATGCGGAACGCGTGCGCGTGTTGGCGCTGCTCGGCGTAGCCTCGAGAATGCCCGTTCATCCGGATCTGCTGGCCTTGGCAGCAGCCGACGATCACAAGGCCTTCGAACTGATCGACGATTGGGCTCATGGACCGCAGGCGCATCTCGGAGGGCATCCGCTGGCCGGCACCTGGTTGCTCGGGAGCGGCGAGCGCCTTCTGGAGCGCGCGCGCCCTGGCGTGCTGCATAGCGATCTGGCCGCCTGCAATGCCTACGCCGAGGGCGCTGACGAGGCTGCTCGAATCCGCTGTCCGACACGCCTGATTCTCGGCGCGGACGACAAGATGACGCCAGCGAAAGCCGGCGCCAAGCTTGCGCAGTTGATCCCCGAAGCCGACGCGGTGGTGATTCCCGACTGCGGTCACATGATGATGACGGAACGGCCCGAGGCGACGCTGGATGCGCTTCGGGCGGTTGTTTAGAGCGCGATCGTCTCAGGCGGGAGCGCTTCACTTCCGCCTGAGACGGTCCTGCTCTAGATCTGCCACGTCAGACAGCTGCACGCATCGATAAGCACCGCCCTCCAGCTGGTCTTCGATCCTGGAATCGAACCAGCGTCTTGCAGACTTGGGCTATGGGCTGGCGGCTGCTACAAGCGACCGGCCTCGCAGCCTGTAGGAGCCTCGCCTTCCGTGTCCGACGATCTCGCGCCGCCGCAGTCCCGCAGCGACTATCCGCATTTCCTCGAGATTCCAACGCGTTGGATGGACAACGACATCTATGGACACGTCAACAACGTAACCTATTACAGCTACTTCGATACGGTGATTAATAGCTACCTGATCGAGCGCGGCGGGCTCGACATTCATCGTGGTACGGTGATCGGCATCACGCCTGAGACTCACTGCAACTTTCGCGATTCCTTCAGTTTTCCGGAGACCGTCGAAGCCGGGCTGGCCGTGGGGCGTCTCGGCGGGCGCTCCGTCCGCTACCTGATCGGGTTGTTCAAGCAGGGGGCGGAGACGCCGGCCGCGACCGGGCATTTCGTTCACGTCTTCGTCGACCGCGTCAGCATGCGGCCCGTCGAAGAGATGCCGGGCCAGTTGCGGGAGGCTCTGGAGGCGCTGCGGATCGGCTGACTTACGCCGCTCTCACTTCTTCGACGAACTTGCTGAGTTCGTGGCTCAGCCGATCGGCTTGCCGGGAGAGGTCTTGAGCCGCTGACAGCATGTCACCGGCCGCTCGGCCGGTCTCGCCGGCGGCTGCGTCGACTTGCTGGATCTTCTCGGCGACCTCGTTGGTACCGCTCGAGGCTTCCTGGACATTGCGCGCGATTTCCTGGGTGGCCGCCTGCTGCTCCTCGATGGCGCTGGCGACGGAGGTGGCGAGCTCGCTGATCTCGGTGATGACGCCGGCAATCTCGCCGATCGCCGTTTCGGCCTGACCGGTCGCGTCGCGCACGGCGCCCACCTCGCTGTCCACTTGCTCGGTGGCTTTCGACGTTTCGCCGGCCAGATTCTTGACCTCCGAAGCGACGACGGCGAAGCCCTTACCAGCCTCGCCGGCGCGCGCCGACTCGATCGTCGCATTGAGTGCCAGAAGGTTGGTCTGCTCTGCGATGTCCGAAATCAGGCCGACGACCTGGCCGATAGAGTCGGTCTTGGCCGTCAGAGCCTGGATCGCCTGTGTCGTTGCCTGGGCTTTCTCGACGGCGCGCGCGGCGCTCTGATTGGACTGGTCGACAGTGTTCGTAATTTCCCGGATCGCAGCCGACAGCTCCTCAGCCGACGAGGCGACGGTCTGCACATTGGCCGAGGCTTGTTGGGTGGCAGCGGCAACGGCAGAGGCTTGGTTACGCCCTTCGTCGGCTGTGCGGCTGAGCGTCTGGGCGCTGGACTGCACTTCTTCGGCGGCACTTGCCAAGTTGCTGACGATACCGCGCACGCTTGATTCGAAGCCGTCGGCCAGCTCGTTCATCATCCGACGTTTCTCTTCGGCTTGCCGGGCGTCCTGTTCGGCGGCCTCGCGACGGAGCCGCTCGGTTTCTATGGCGTTTTCCTTGAAGACCTGCACGGCTTTCGCCATGGCGCCGATTTCGTCGCGCTGACCGGTTGCCGGGATCGCGATCTGCAGGTCGCCTTGGGCCAAGCGATGCATGGCTCCGGTCATGGCCTTCAGAGGCCGGGCGATGCTGCGGCCGATGACAAAGGCCAGCAGGATGCCGAGGCCGACGGCGGCGAGTGAAAGCGTAGTCGACAGCTGTACGGAGTCTGCCGCCTGATTGCGCATCATCGCCTTCACCCCGGCTTCCTGGGTCAGGGCGGTCTGCTCGATTTCGCCCAGCTTTGCCGCAAGCTGCTGGCCGGTGACCTCGATGACCTCGGTGTTCAGCCGCTGACTCTCGTCGGCCAGACGTTGAAACTCGACCAGGGCGGAACCGTAGATTGCCAAGGGCTCGGTTTGAGCGGCGATCGTCTCACGACGCTCACTCGCCTGTGCGAACCGACCGGCGTAGCCCAGCATCTTGTCGGTCTCCGCAAGATGCGTCTGGGCCTCTGACAGGTCGTCCGGGCGCTGCAGCTCCACGAAACGTCCCGTGTAGTCGCGTGCCATCAGAAAGGCTGTCAGCGCTCGGTTCAACGCCTCCGCTGTGGAGTGGTCGGCATTGTCCCGGGCTTCCTGAACCATCGGCGCCAGAGCCTTGCGCAGTCGGTCTCCGTTTCCCCGCAAGATCTCGTCGCGCAGTTCGTTGCGGGTCGCGCGTAGCTCGGAAAGCCTCTCGAAACCTTGCCAGTAGGCGATTGCGGTGCTCTCGACGGCTGCGAGCGCTTGCCGCAACTCATCGGTCGTCGCGCGCTCGCGCTTCGTGGAGATGGTCTCTTTCAGAACGGCGTAGAGATCCTTTGCACGGGCGAGGCGCTCCGGCGTGTTTTTCGCGACGTATTCGTGCACCACGACCTTGAGCTCAAGGAAGGAAGAGGAGATGTCGCTGGCGTCCTGCGCCGCGGCGCTGGCAGTCGCATAGTCCTCCATTTCGCGCTCGAGCAGGTTGGTGGTCCAGACGGACTTGCTGCCCAGAACGACCAGCAGCAACAGAACGAGACCGAACCCGCCTGCAAGGCGAAGTCCGATTGAAAGACTGGCAAGGCCGCTCATGGTATTTCCCCCGCAAGGACATTCGTGCAAGAACGAATTCGGATAAAACTGCGGGATTATGTTTAATAAAGCGTAACGCTACACAGGCTGTGGAATAAGCTTCAGGCTTGCATGACGCCAAGACGTCCGGCGATCCGGGCGCCCTCGGGAGACCGGTTGCAAGACGGACGATACGCCGACAGTGGTCTTCAGCGTGGCTCGCTGCTGAGCCCCTTGAAGATGGCGTAGCAGGCGAGCAACAGAACGATCGCAAAGGGGAGGCCTGTCGAAACCGTTGCCGCCTGCAGGGCTGCGAGACCGCCCCCGACCAGGAGCGCAATCGCCACCAGCCCTTCGAAAACGCACCAGAAAACACGTTGGGAGACCGGTGCGTTGACCTTGCCGCCTGCGGTGATGGTGTCGATCACCAGCGATCCCGAGTCCGACGAGGTGACGAAGAAGACGATCACCAACACGACCGCGACGACCGATGTGATCGAGGCCAGGGGCAGCTCCGAAAGCATGCCGAACAGCGACAGCTCGGGAGAGTAGCTGATGATCACGTACTCCTTCACGGCGCTGGCCTCGTTGGTGAGAACCTGCTCGATGGCCGTGCCGCCGAAGGCCGTCATCCAGAGTACGCCGACCAGCATGGGAATGATCAGCACGCAGATCAGGAACTCCCGCACGCTGCGCCCACGGCTCACGCGTGCGATGAACATCCCGACGAAGGGCGACCAGGAAATCCACCAAGCCCAGTAGAAGGCCGTCCAACCCTGGCGAAAGCTGTCGTCCGTACGTCCCACCGGGTTGGAGAGCGGCACCAGATCCTGCAGATACGCCAGGATGTTCTGAAAGAATCCGGTGGCGATCGCGAGAGTCGGCCCGGCGATGAGCACGAAGAGCAGCAGCAGGGCCGCTAAGCCCATATTGATCTCGGACAGGAGCTTCACGCCGCCGTCCAGCCCCCGCAGCACGGAAATCAGCGCAACGGCCGTGATCCCGATGATCAGGACGACCTGCGTGTTGATGCTGATGGGGAGTCCGAAGACGTAGTCGAGGCCGGCGTTGGCTTGCTGCGCCCCGAAACCGAGCGAGGTCGCGAGCCCGAACAGTGTGGCGAAGACCGCCAGGATATCGATGATGTGGCCCGGCCAGCCCCAGACCTTCTCCCCGAAGATGGGGTAGAAGATCGAGCGTACGGTCAGCGGCAGGCCTTTGTTGAAGGTGAAGAGCGCCAGGGCGAGGGCCACCACCGCATAGATCGCCCAGGGGTGAAGTCCCCAGTGGTAGATCGTCGCCGCCATGCCCATGGCCTTGGCTGCCGCGAGGTTTTCCTCGATCAGACTGCCGTCCTCGGCGAAGGGCGAGGGTACGCCCAGCGGTTCGGACACGGCCATGTGGTAGACCGGCTCCAGCACGCCGAAGAACATCAGGCCGATGCCCATCCCAGCGGCGAAGAGCATGGCGAACCAGCCGATGTAGCTGTACTCCGGCGTCGCCTCCTTGCCGCCCAGTCGGACCTTGCCGAGGGGGGAGACGATCAGCACGAGGCAGACGATCACGAAGATGTTGCCCGCGCTCAGGAAGAACCAGTCGAGATTCGAGGTCAGAAACCCGCGGATATCGTTGAACAGCGGCCCGACCTCCGCCTGGAAGGCCAGGGTCAGAAACACGAAGGCGACGATGACCAGGCCGGAGACGAAGAAGACCGGGTTATGGATGTCGAGCCCGAAGGGACCGAGCTTGGTCTGAATGTTGTCCTGGCCGATCTCGTAGTCGGTCTCGATGACGTCTGCGGCGCCATCGGGCGTCGGAGTGCCTGTGTCGCTCATCGGCGGTCCCTCTGCTTACTTGGGCCCGGGCGGTGCGGGTCGCGCGCCACGCGGGTGCTCTTGCGTGTCACCGGACGACGAAGACGGACACGTCGCTGTGCGACGCCACGTAGCCGGCATTCGAGGTGAAAAGGTGATCGGGCAAGCCTGGAACATGGGAAGCCATGACCACGAGATCCGCGCCGATCTCGTCGGCGGCATCCGTCAGGATCTTGTAGAGGTCGCGGGTGGGATCGTGGCTGAGGAAGACTCGTGTCGTGACTTCGAAGCCGCCAGCCCCGGCTTTGCTGCGCGCGAAGGCGGCGAGCTTCTCCCCATATTCCTCGGGCGTATGGGCCACCGCATCCGGCGCCGATGCCGTGACACCGACGTAGCAGATCGGGATCCCGTAGTGGCGGGCCAGGTCGGCGGCCGTGTCCAGCGCCTTCGCGATCTTGTCCGTGTGGGCCAGATCGACGGGCACCATGATCTTGCTATACACCCGCGCCTCCTCGCAGTTGGTCATGTCCTCGGCTTGAAGGCCACATGAAAGGCCTTCGCCTGTAACGCACGGG
>JANQPZ010000305.1 GCA_028285215.1 Rhodovibrionaceae bacterium
GCCGTGCGCGCGCCAAGGCGGCTCACCTCGCGGACTTGGTCACCACCCCGCCGGGCGGCCGGGCACCGCAGATCCGCCGTCTGGGCCGCATCACCTTGCGCGATACTCGCAGCCGCTGGGGCAGCTGCTCCCACAATGGCGACCTCAACTTCTCCTGGCGCCTGGTCTTCGCCCCCCTGCCGGTGCTCGATTACGTGGTGGCTCACGAGGTCGCACATTTGGCTCACCTGGATCACTCCCCCGCCTTCTGGCGTCTTTGCGACGCCCTCAGCGAGCAACCCGGATGGACCAATGGCTGGCTCCGGCGGCACGGCGCCGGTCTGTTGCGGTACGGCAGCTAGAGGGCACTTCGCGACTTAGGTGGAATCGCATCAACGATGCCACTTAAGGCGACCCTGCTTTAACGTCTTTCCTGGAAGGTGAAATTCGTCACAGCTGGACGCCCTCGCGTCTTTCTATCCTGGCGTCGCCGTTCCGCGCGAAAGACATGAAGCAGAAAGAGACCGCGCCAGTGATGACGCAAGTCGAGACGACAGAGACCGGTTTGCCGCCACCCTTCCGATCCGCGCGACCGGACGATGCGCCACTTCTCGTCGAGCTGGCGAACCTGGCCGGCGAAGGCCTGCCGTTCCATCTCTGGGGCGGCTGCGCGGAGCCGGGCCAGACAGCGTTCCAGGCAGGAATGGAGCGGGTGCAGCGGGAGACCGGCGGTTTCTCCTATCGGAACGCAGTCGTGATCGAAGCAGCTCTCACGCCCGAGGCGCCGCCGCAACTGGCTGGAATGCTCGTCGGTTATCGCCAGCCGGTTCCCTTCGACGCCGGCGACCTGGCCGAACTCCCGCCAACGATCCGTCCTCTGATCGAACTGGAAGCCGAAGCGGAAGCGGCGGTTTCGGGAGCCGGATCACCCGGATCCTGGTACGTCAACGTGCTGGCGGTCCTGCCGGCCTTCCAACGCCGCAAGCTCGGCCAGCGACTGCTTGAACTGGCCGAAACGACGGCGAGACAGACCGGCGCAGGCTGCATGAGCATCATCGTCGATTCCAGCAACCACGGCGCTTTCGCGCTCTATCTGAGGCGCGGCTACCACGAGACGGCGCGCCGCCCGATCGTTCCCTGGCCCGGCGGACCGGCGGGAGACTGGGTGCTGCTGCTCAAGACACTCTGAGGCACGGCGTCATCGCCGTGTTATCTCTCTGGGCTAGCATCGCCGCTGAAGTGCCGAAACCATAAAAGGGGTGGGCAGAGCCATGACGGCGCTGAAGATCGCCAACTGGAACGTCGAGTGGATGAACCGCTGGTTTACGGCGGACAGTGCCGGTGCACCGCAGCTCCGCCGATCGGAGGAGGTCGACGGCGTCAGCGACTTGCCGGGTCTTTGCGGTCGTGTGGCTGCCGTGATCGATACCATGACAGCGGATATCGTCGCCCTGCAGGAGGGGCCCAGCCGCAAGAGCGAAATGGCGCTCTTCGTGGAGCAGTTCCTGGGCGACGGCTACGAGATCTACGGCCCTGCGGGCAAAGGGCAGCAGAAGCTCTACGCCTTGATCAAGCGCAGCAGCACGGCCGTCGCCGACGTCTCTCGAATCACGGTCGAGCACGGTCTGGACTTCGAGGACGACTGGGACGTCGACATCGACCGCGACCTCCTGCTCGACCGCTATGGCTTTACCCGTCCGCCTCTGGTGTTGAGGATCACCAGCAGCCACGGCCGCGACTTCCGTCTGATCAACCTGCATGCCAAGTCGAAGTACGTCCACCAGGGCGAACGGCTGTGGCGCGACCCCCTGCGCCGGGAGGAATACCTGCGCGAGGCACTGGAGGCGCGACGACGGATTTCAGCCGAAGCGATGCGGGTGCGTGAGTACTTGGATCTCTGCTTCGCGGACGACGAACAGGCAGCCCTGGCAGTGGTCGGCGACTTCAACGACGGACCGGGTTTCGACTACTTCGAAAAGCGCTATCTGACGCACGGCCTGGCGAACACGCTGGCCGGCTCGCCCTACATTCCGCCGCGCATGCTCCGCCACGGTTTCGTCGACGAAATGCCGAAGGAGCTGAACTGGACGGCGGTGTTCGACGACTTCATCGAAGAGGTGGAGAACCGCAAGATCCTGCTCGATCACATCCTGCTGTCCGCGAGCCTCTATTGGAACGCCGGCGTCCGCGCCTCGGCGGGCCTGATCGAGCACGACATCTTCAACGCACAGGTTCGCGAGGATCTGCCGGGCGAACGTGAGAAACTGCCGAGCGATCATCGCCCTCAGAGCGTAACGCTACAGCTTTAGCGCAGTCCGGAAGGCCATAGCGGCACCGGCGATCAACGCAGCCGGGATGACGCGGGGCACTCGAGACCTGCTCCTCTCCGGGGCACGTCTTGGCGCGCGGTCGGAAGATCGAGTATCACTCCGCCACCCTAACCGCCCCGCGCCGGTGCAACCGCAGACTGCCCCGAGCCGATCACCAGATATCCCGATCCACCCAGCGACAGGCGAGCCCGCATGCCCAGCTTCAAGACCCTCGACGACCTCGACGTTACCGGAAAAACCGTGCTGGTCCGCGTCGACTACAACGTTCCGCTACGCGACGGCCGGGTCACCGACGCGACACGCATCGAACGCTCGAAGCCGACGGTGGACGACCTGGCCGAGCGGGGCGCGAAGGTGGTCCTGCTCGCCCACTTCGGCCGCCCGAAAGGCCAGTCTGACGACCGGCTGTCTCTAGGACCGGTCACAGAGGCCGCAACCGCTGTGCTGGAACGCGCGGTCGCCTTCGCCGACAACTGCATCGGCCCGGCAGCCGAGGCGGCCGTGGCAAAGCTGGCGCCGGGCAACGTCTTGCTGCTTGAAAACCTGCGCTTTCATGCCGGAGAGGAGGGCAACGACCCTGGTTTCGCAGACAGTCTCGCCAAGCTGGGCGACATCTACGTCGATGACGCCTTCTCGGCGGCGCATCGCGCGCACGCCTCCGTCGAAGGTCTGGCCCGCCGCCTTCCCGCGGCAGCCGGCCGGCTCATGCAGCAGGAGCTGGAGGCCCTGAGCAGGGCCCTGGAGAAGCCGGAGCGGCCGGTGGCCGCCATCGTCGGTGGCGCCAAGGTCTCTACCAAGCTGGACCTGCTGGGCAACCTGGTCGGCAAGGTTCAGCTGCTGGTCGTCGGCGGCGGCATGGCGAACACCTTTCTTCACGCCCTCGGCGTCGACGTGGGAGCGTCGCTCTGCGAAGCGGACATGGCCGATACGGTCACCGACATCGTCAAGGCCGCGAAGGCCAACGACTGCGACATCCTGCTGCCGACGGACGCGCTGATCGCCGCCGAACTGAAGGCGAACACGCCTTACGAGACCGTCTCCATCAAGAACGTTCCAAGCGATCGCATGATCCTGGACGTCGGGCCGGCAACGGCAGAGCACATCGCCAAACGCCTGGGGGCGTGCAAGACCCTGGTTTGGAACGGCCCGCTCGGTGCGTTCGAGTTCCCGCCTTTCGACAGCGGCACGAACCTTGTCGCCGAAGCTGCGGCAGATCTGACCCGCGATGGGCGCCTGCTGACGGTCGCCGGCGGAGGCGACACCGTTGCGGCCCTGGCCAATGCCCAGGCGCTGGAGCGCTTCTCCTACGTCTCCACTGCCGGCGGCGCTTTTCTGGAATGGCTGGAAGGCAAAACGCTACCCGGCGTCAAAGCACTGCAGGACGCCGGATCACCCGCTGTCTAGAGCAGGATCGTCTTAGGTGGAATCGCCAGAGCGATTCACGCCTCAGGCGGAAGCGAAACGCTTCCGCCTGAGGCGATCGCGCTCTGGGCACCGCCGCTGCGGGCGCAGCGCTCTTTATCAAACGTGGTCGCAGGCCCTGGCCGCACACCTTGTGGGTGTGTCATATCATCCGAACTTCGGCAGCCATGAGTCGCATTTGCACAACTTTTAAGGGATCTTTGCCACGGCTCCGATCACTGTTGCTTATTAAGACTAATAAGGCTGACGACAGTTCTCGCAGAAGACATTTCTCAGAGATTTTGCGAGAGAAAATCAGCGGACCCAGAGCACTTATCTAAAAAAGTTTTTGTTTGCTGCACTTGGACCATCAAGCTCTGAAGCAATAATTGAGCCGATATTTACAAGATCTTGCTGCTTCTTTAGACCGAAATCGGCACCAGATATTACAGCATATTTAATTGAATCTATATTGTTGAACTCACCGCCGCTTGAAATTGCAACGATTAATCCCTTGTACATCCTCTGTCGCATCAACCTAATGAATTCTATGCCGTCAACTTTCGGCATCAATACATCCGTTACAACAGCAACTGGCTTTATTGTTTCAAGTTCTCGGAGAGCATCCTGTGCGCTTGAAAATTTCACAGTTTCGAAATTGTATTTGGACAAGCTTTTACTCATTATTTCTTGATCTATTGGAGTATCGTCGACGATGAAAATAGTGCCACGCACTGTCGCCACCCTTGTCCAAGAATGCCATTATGACAATATCGGCTTCAAGTTGAGCAAACAATCGCTAATCGATTCTTAACCAACACACTTCAGGGTTTCAAACCAGGAGCGCGCCTGTCGCACGGACTGTCAAATGTTGAACGTCACGTTTCTGATCCCTCTGGTGGAGAATCTGGGGCTGCTGGCTGCGCTCGCCGTAGGCTATGCAGGCGTGTTGACGGCATCGGAACGCTGGCACCCGACGGCTCGATCGATTGCAATCGGCGCGGTCTTCGGCGCCGCAGGCGCCGTCGCCATGCATCTTCCCGTCGAGCTGCTGCCAGGCCTGATCTTCGACGTACGGGCCGTGCCACTGTTACTGTCCGCCGTCTTCGGCGGCCCCTGGGCAGCCGTCGTCGCCGGCGTCGAGATCGCCGGCGTACGGCTGATGATTGGCGGAACCGGTGCAGTACCCGCCATGGTCACGGTAATCGGCTGCATCTGCTTCTCGATCGGCTTGTGGCATCTGCGTCAGCGCTACAGCCAGTTCGGCGCCCATCATCTGGCGGTTGCCGGCCTGCTGAGCATCGTTCCGATTTCGCTCGGCCTGAGCCTGCTCGGCTTCGACGCCGCGAAGTCCATCCTGGCGGCGATGGCCTTTCCGCTGATCGTCACCCATACGCTGGGCTGCTATCTCGTTGGTTGGCTTCTCCTGGCGGAGGACCGCAGGCGGCGGACCGAGTGGGAACTCCAGCAAGCACGACAGGCGGCTGACCGCGCCAACGAGGCAAAGTCCCAGTTTCTCGCCCAGATCAGCCACGAGCTGCGGACGCCGATGTCGGCGATTATCGGATCCCTGGATCTTCTGTCTTTGGAGCCGGTGAAGGCCGAGCATCGCCAGATGGTGGAGGTTACGCGCCGTTCCGCCAACAACCTGGTCACTTTGCTCAACGACCTGCTCGACTTGTCCAAGATCGAAGCAGGTCAGATGACCTTCTCCGAACAAGCTGTCGACATCCGCGCCCTACTGGATGATCAGCGCACGCTCTACAGCAGCGTCGCAGACTCGAAGGGCTTGCCCCTGACCTTCAAAATCGCGGCAAACGTTCCGCAGCATATCCGGATCGACGGCCATCGGCTGAAGCAGGTGCTGGGGAACCTTCTGGGCAACGCGATCAAGTTCACGGCCGAGGGCTTCGTAGAGGTGACGGCCGAGATGGCGGGCGACACCGGGAAGTCCCCCAGAATGCGCATCGCCGTTCGCGATACCGGGGCAGGTATCCCTGCGCACCGGCAGGAGGCGATCTTCGAGGCTTTCGCCCAGGCCAACGCCCAAATCGATCATCTCTATGGCGGAACCGGTCTCGGCCTGCCGATCAGCCGCAAGCTCGCTCGGGCTATGGGCGGCGACGTGACCCTCGAAAGCATCGAGAAGCTCGGGAGCTGCTTCGTACTAGAGCTGCCTGTCGAGACAGTTGAGGTCGACGACCTCGCAACGGTCGAGACGCAGGCGGAAACCGATCTCGCCACTTTGGTCTCGACCAAACCCTTCGCGAACCGGCGGGTCTTGCTCGCGGAAGACGTGGAGGTCAGCAGGGCGGTGATTGCCGAGATGCTGCAATCGCTCGGGGCCGACGTCGTGGCGGTCTCGGACGGCGAACAAGCGGTGATCGAAGCGATGAAAGGCGTCGACCTGATTCTTATGGACATGCAGATGCCGCTGCTCGACGGTCAGGAAGCAACGCGCCGTATTCGCCAGCTTTCGACAGAGGTCGCCCGCACGCCGATCTTCGCTCTGACGGCCGATGCAACAGCAGACAACAAGCGACTGTACCACGCGGCCGGGCTGGACGGCGTGTTAACGAAGCCAGTCGACTGGGGGCAGCTCGTCGCCGCGGTCGGCTGCTACATGTGCTCCGCGAATCCCAGCGAGAACGCGTCGGCGCCTCTCGCCTCTGAGACATCTAGCTTCTCCGCACGGCCCTGCAGGGCTTTGTCTCAGCCATCGCCCGGCACTCAAGCAGCGACGAGCTGCAATGCCGAAACCCTCCACTCTCTCGAAGAGATCCTGGGTCGCGACACGCTGCTAGATCTGCTCCAACAGTTTCCAGTCTCAATTGATCTCTCATTGGAAGAAGTCAGGAAAGCCGTTTCAGAAGTTCCCTTGTCTCATGACAGACTCCGAATGGCGGCTCATTCACTGAAGGGTGCCGCCGCCAACCTCGGGTTCGAAAGATTCCATGACCTGGCGGAGAAACTGGAGACGAGTGCCGAGCGGGACGAGGCCGCATTGATCGCCGGCGAACTGGAAGATGAACTGCAGCAGGTGCGCGCCTTCATCGACGACTACACCCATAAGCAGCGGAATCCCACGGCGATTTCAGCCGTGCTGTAGGTTCGCTCTGGAGCGCTTACGCCTGAGAAGATCGCGCTCCAGCCAGCTGCCGAGAATGCCGTCCGGTCCAGCCGATTGCGTCACATCTGACCGCGCGCCGAACGCTTCTTCGTTTTTGGTGATCCGACTGGATCCTTGACGCCGCCAGCGGCGCCCTTTCGCCCCTTGGTCTCTGCCGTTCCGGCCGGCGCGCAGCTGCCATCGCCCAGTGCTTCGAGCAGTTTTCTGCGGATGGCGCGCAGACGCTGCGGGCTCTCGATCTTGGAACTGAGCGCGTCCTGAACGTAGAAGCTGTCGACCGCGCGCTCGCCATAGGTCGTGATCTGCGCCGAGTCGATCATGATGCCGAGCCGGGCCAGCGCCAGCGTCAGGCGATAGAGCAAACCGGGGCGGTCACGGCCATTGACCTCGATCACCGTGTGATTGCGGCTGGCACTGTTGTCGATCAGGACTCGCGGCGCCACGGTAAAGACCTCGAACCGCGACGGCAGGTTGGGCGCCTGACGGCGCAGTTCGGTCAGGGGCCGGATCGATCCCGACAGGGTCTGCTCGATGGCGGCGTAGAGTTTCGCCAGCTTGCTGGGTTTGTCGAAGGCGCCGCCGTTGGCCGCATCGCGCACCCAGAAGATATCGAGTGCCATGCCGTCCTTGTGCGTGAAGATCCGGGCCACCTCCACGTTGGCGCCGGCAACCGCCAAGGCGCCGGCGATGCGGTTGAACAGGCCCGCGTGATCGGCGGTGTAGATCGTGACTTCCGTCGCATCGCGGTAGGGGTCGACCCGGGTGTCGACCGTGAGCAGGCGTCGTTCGGCCTCGGCCGCACGGATCAGACGGGCATGACGCAGCAGCGTCTCGACATCGAGAGACAGCCAGTAGGCGTCGTAGCCGCGGTCGAGGAAACCTTCGATCCAGTCGGGCTGGAACCTCTCGGCACTTTCTTCCAGGGCCTGGCAAAGCGCTCCTCGCTTCGCTTCCACCCGTTTTTCGCGGCCCTCCGTAGAGAAACCGCCGGTCAGCACCTCCTCCGTGCGCCAGTAGAGCTCGCGCAGAAGCGATGCCTTCCAGGCGTTCCACACGCCGGGACCCACGGCGCGGATGTCGGCCACCGTGAGTACCAGAAGCAGATTCAGCCGCTCGCGCGACTGCACCAGAGCAGCGAAGTCCTGGATCGTCTTGGGATCGTCGATATCCCGCTTGAAGGCCGTGTCCGACATGGCGAGGTGATGCAGCACCAGCCAGGCGACGGTTTCCGTCTCCTCCGGCGAAAACCCAAGTCGCGGGCAGAGGCGATGCGCGACCTTCGCCCCCACGACCGAGTGGTCTCCGGGTCTCCCCTTGGCAATGTCGTGCAACAGCACGGCCATGTAGAGCACCCGACGATTCAGAACCTTGTGCACGACGCTGCTGGCGATCGGCGCCTCTTCCCGCAGCTTGCCCTGCTCGATGGCATGCAGGATGCCGACGGCGAAGAGAGTGTGCTCGTCCACCGTGTAGTGGTGATACATGTTGAACTGCATCAGACTGACGGCACGCCCGAAATCCGGCAGGAAGCGGCCAAGCACGCCAGCTTCGTTCATTCGCCGGAGCGCCGTCTCCGGATCCTTGTCGCCGGTCAGGATATCCAGGAAGACCTGATTGGCCTTCGCCGTCTCACGCAAGCTCTTGTCGATCCGCTTCAGGGACTGGGTAATCCAGCGGAGCGCATCCGGATGGATGTCGAGGTCGTTGGCCTGAGCGACCTGGAAGAGGCGCAGCAGATCGATCGGCTTCTCGTCGAAGTGCTCCGGCCCTTTCACCGTCAGGCGATCGCCTTCGAGCTTGAAGCCTCCGACCCGGCGGCGGCGGCCCAGCGTCGGCAGTCGGAAGCGCGAGCGACGATTGTGCTCGGCTTCGATCTGGGCGCAGAAGATACGGGTCAGATCGCCCACATCCTTGGCCACCAGAAAGTAGCGCTTCATGAAGCGTTCGACGGCCTTGGTGCCGCCATGCGCCGTGTAGCCCATCAGAGGGGCAATCGCATGCTGCAGATCGAAGGTCAGGCGCTCCTCGTTGCGGCCGGTTTGGTAATGCAGCCAACAGCGCAGGGTCCAGAGAAACTCGGAGGCCTTCTCGAAGGTCCGGGCCTCGGCTCTGGTGAAGACGCCTTTATCGACGAGCTTGTCGACGTCGGCGACCTGATAGAGGAACTTGCCGATCCAGAAGAGCGTGTGCAGATCGCGTAAGCCGCCCTTCGACTCCTTGACGTTCGGCTCCAACGCATAGCGCGACCCTTGGCCATAGCGTTGATGGCGCCTGCTGCGCTCCGCGAGCTTTGCTTCGGCAAACCAAGCTCCCTTGCCGGCTTGCACCTCGGCGGCGTAGCGGGTCCTGAACTCGAGGAACAACGCCTGATCGCCCCAGAGAAAACGGGACTCCAGGAGGCTGGTCGCGATGGTGACGTCCTGTCGCGCCTGCCGCAGACAGTCGTCGATACTGCGGGTCGCATGGCCGACCTTGAAGCCCAGATCCCAGAGGAAGTAGAGGACCGCCTCGATCACCTGCTCGCTGCGCGGCGTCGTCTTGTAGGGCAGCAGGAACAGCAGGTCGACGTCGCTGTAGGGCGCCAGTTCACCACGGCCGTAACCGCCGGCCGCGACGACGGCAAGCCGTTCGGCCATGGAGGGGTTGGCCAGGGGATAGAGATC
>JANQPZ010000318.1 GCA_028285215.1 Rhodovibrionaceae bacterium
TGCGAGCGGCGCGAGATCGACTGGGGCGGCTGCCGCTGCCAGGCCCTGGCGCTGACCGGCGACGCGGCCAACACCGACCCGGCCTGCCACAAATCCCCCCACCACGCCCGGATCCACAGCCTCGCCGAAACCGAGGCCGACGAGCGCACCGACTTCGCCTACCGCGGATACAGCAAGCCCAAAGCCTGACCTCTTGCTGAAGGTCCGATGTTGCCGCGAGGGTTCGTCACACCCGCACGAGGGGCTGGTGCGCGCAGCGGAACGAGCCGCCGGCCATGCAGGGGACGCGATAAGGGATCCGAATCACTTCGAAACGCCGCTGCTCAAGCGCCTGCGCGACGGGGTCGAGCGCGTCCTCCGACGGCACCACGACGGTGCGATCGTCGAGCACCAGGTTGTTGCAAGCCATGTGCGCCTTGGCCATCGCCTTCGGGACCTCGACCACATCCCAATCCTGCATGAAGTCGGGAAGACCTTTCGGCAAGGCCTCGAGGCTGGCAACGGCGACACCTTCGCGCGGCGTCATCAGCACGCAGTCCAGGTGCGGGAACATCGGGTCGATGTCGACCGTCCGCACCTCGTAGTCGGGCCCCAGCGCATGCTGCAGCCAGCGCGCGCCCTCGGGATTGCTGCAGCCGCCGGAGTGGCCGACCAGAATCCGGCGGCCGAGTACGAAGACGTCGCCGCCCTCCAGGTATCCCCAGCCGGGGCCTTCGTTGGAGTCGTCGGCACCGCCGTCCGGCTGCGCGAAGTAGCGGGCGCCGCGCTCCATGGTCTGCGCCAGAATCTCGCGAATGGCGAAGCGCTGGCGCCGGTGGAACAGGCTGCGGGGCGCCAGCTCGATCACGTTGTTGCCGATCGTCACGAAGGGATCGCGCATCCAGGGCGTGGCGACACCATGCTCTTCGCCGCGCGGAAACTTACGGTTTGCGGGACTGATCTCGCCGGCGACCTGGACCCGCACGCCGAGACGCTCCAGCAGGTCGATGGCGCCGCGGATCTGTCCGCTGAACTCGGCGAAGAGTTCCGGATCGGCCTCCTTGACGTCGCGGCCCTGGTTCTTCGCCCAGAAGTCGCCGAAGGGGCCCTGCGCCCGCAGCTTCACGTCGCTCAAAAACACCGGCAGAACCCAGGCATCCGGCGAGCCGTAGACGCATTCCTGCAACGCGGCCCACTCGGATTCCACATGGATTGCCTGCTGGGCTGCCTTCGGCGGCTGCGCCATCGCCTCTGTCATGCTGCTCCTCCGCTTCGACGTTTCGGCGCAGTCTAGCCGGCGACCCGGCGGACAACAGACCGAAGGACGCAAGCGCGTTTGCAGAAAGCGGAAAGGGAAGCCCCGACCGCCGAAGCTGGAGCGCGATCGTCTCGGGCGGAAGCGCTCCGCTTCCGCCCGAGACGTAAATCGCCCTCTAAACCTAAGGCGATCCTGCTCTAGCGGCCGAAGCAGTCGAGCAGGGCGAGGATCGCCCGGCGGTTGGTCGCATCGCGCCGGTAGACGAAGTAGAACTGCACCTGCAGCGGCGTGTGCGGCGTCGGAATCTCCACCAGGTCCTCGACCTGCGCCGCCCTGACGAAGTGAAGCGGCAAGAGCGCGCAGCCGACACCGGCCAGAACGGCGGCCAGGATCGATTCCAGGGTGCTGCCGCGCCCGGCCACCTGCAGGGCGTAGCGCCCCTCGAACTCCTGGAACACGTCCGTGCGGTAGTCGCGCGACACGTAGGGCACCGCAGCCCCCTGCCCGCTGTCCGGAGAGGCAAAAGCCGCGCGCGTCGCCTGCAGATAGGGGGAATGGCGGCTCATATAGAGGCAATGCCGCTCCAAGAAGGCCGGCTCGTACTCCAGGGATGCCAGCCACTCCGGCTGCCCCGTCACGCCGATGTCGATGCGGCGTTCGCGCACCTGAACGTCGATCATCGGGTCGGTATGAACGCTGACGTTGATCAGCATGTCGGGAAAGACGCGGTGCATCTGGGCAAGCGCGGCCACCACGCCGGCCTCGGGATTGGTGACCACGTTGTCGATCACGCCGAGATTGAAACCGCCGCCGAGCGTCTGGCGGGTGCTCTGAATCGTCTGTTCGAAGGACTGCAGTTCGGAGAAGAGCCGGATCGCCGCCCGGTGCACGTCTTCGCCCTGCGGCGTCAGAGAGAAGCCGGAACGGCCGCGACGACAGAGCTGAATGCCGATCCGCCGTTCCAGGGCGGAGAGGTCGCGGCTGACGGTCGAAAGACTGGCCCCCAGGCGATAGGCGGCCGCCGAAACACCGCCCTGCTCGACGACCGCCAGGAAGGTGCGGAGCTGACGCAGGTCGTAGTTCGAAAGCGCGAAAGCCGCCACCCAACTCGCTCACTTGCAGATCTAGGCAAGTAAGCTAACAACCTTACTCCTTCTTCCGCAACCGCTCCGGCAGTAGCGTCGAGGCTGCAATCGAGGCAAACGCTCGGTCTTGGGTGAGCAAACCGTATCCTAAAAGTGGGGGAGACAATGAACGGAAAGCTACTGGCACTTGCAATTTGCGGCGCTGTTCTCGCCGCACCCGCCGCCGCCGACGAAACCCTGGAGCGCATCAAGGCGAACGGCACGATGACGGTCGCCACCGAAGCCGCCTTCAAACCCTTCGAGTATGTCGAGAACGGCGAGATCATCGGCTTCGGCTCCGACCTGCTGGCCGAGTTCGCGCAGGACCTGGGGGTGGAGGTCGAGCAGCTCGATCTGCCGTTCCAGGGAATTCTGGCGGGGCTGGCCGCCGGTCAGTACGATCTGGTCGCGACCTCCGTGGCGCCCAACGCCGAACGGGCGCAGAGCTACGCCTTCTCGCGGCCCTTCGCCACCATCGAAAACGTCGTGGTCACGCTGGCCGACAATGAGACGGTCACGGAGTTGACCGACTTGAACGGCCTGCTGGTCGGCTCGCAACTGGGCAGCTCGACCGAGGCCGTGGCGCGCCAGATGGACGAGGAACTGCAGGCCGACGGCGGCAGCGGCTTCGACGACCTGCGTCTCTACCAGACCTTCCCCGACACGGCCTTCGCCTTGCGGTCCGGCCAGATCGACGCCATCGTGATCGGCACCACCACGGCCGGCGAGTTCATGAACGCCTCGCCCGACACCTTCCGCGTCGCCTTGAGCTACGGCGACCCGGTCTATCTCACCTGGGTGGTGCGTCCGGAGGATACCGGCCTGCTCGCGGCCCTCAACGGGACGATCACCCGCCTGGCCGAGAGCGGACAGCTCTACGAGATGCAGGAGAAGTGGGTCGGCGTCGTCACGGAGAGCCCCGAAGACGGCTACCTGCCCGAAGGTGCCGTGCAGCTTCAGTAGGTCGCCCGCCTTGCCGCGCCGATGAGCATTGCCGCAGAGATCGCCGTGGAGGTTGCCGAGACCGTCCCGCTTCTGCTGGACGGTCTCGTCATCACGGTGGCCATCTGCGGCCTTGCGACTCTCTTCGCCCTCGTCGCCTCGGTTCTGATCCTGCTGGCCCGGCGGTCCGGGCGCAGGTGGCTGTCCTGGGCGGCGATCGGCTACGTCTCGCTGATGCGCGGCCTGCCGATCGTCATCCTGATCTTCCTCATGTCTTTCGGGATACCGGCGCTGCTGGATCTCGGTCGTGTCTCCGCCTTCTGGATCGGCGTGCTTGCGCTCGGCATGAACGGTGCGGCCTTTCTGTCCGAGGTTCTGCGCGGCGCCATCGCCCGACTGCCGGCCGGGCAGACGGAAGCCGCCTGGGCGCTGGGTCTCGGCAGGGTCCGTACCTGGCGCCTGATCCTGGTCCCGCAACTGCTGCCGGTCGCGCTGCCCGCCCTGGCGGGCGAAGTCGGCTTTCTGATCAAGGCCTCACCGGTTCTCTCCCTGATCACCGTCGTCGACCTGACGCGGCGCTCGCAGCAGGTCACGATGCAGACCTTCGATCCCCTGGTCCCCCTGCTCGCCGCCGCGCTGCTCTACTTCCTGCTGATCGGCGCGATCGCGCTCTTCGCCCGCTGGCTGGAACAACGCCTCGCCAAGCGGATCGCCGGCCGATGATCGAACTGCTGACCGACTACGGCGACGACATCCTCGCCGGCCTGCTGGGAACGCTGCTGATCGTCGGCATCGGCTTCCTGCTCGGCACCCTCGGCGGCGCGCTTCTGGCCGTGCCGCTGGTCTCGACCTCGCGGTTTCTGAGATGGCCGGCGCGCAGCTACGTCGAGCTGATTCGCAACACGCCCTTCCTGATCCAGGCCATGCTGCTGTTCGCCCTCTTCGGCGTCCTGCGGCTGCGGCTCGATCCGATGGCGATCGGGACCCTCTCCGTGGCGATCTACACCGCCGCCTACATGGCCGAGATCCTGCGCGGCGCACTGCACTCCGTCCCGGCGGGACAGAGCGACGCCGCGCACGCGCTGGGCCTCGGCCGCCTCCTGCACTTCCGGCTGATCCTCCTGCCGCAGCTTCTGCCCTTCGCCCTGCCGGCCGGCGTCAACCTGCTGGCCACGGTCGCCAAGGAGTCGGCCTTTCTCTCGGCCGTGTCCGTCGCCGAACTGACCTTCGCCGGCCAAGTCGTCATCGCCCAGACCTTCCGCGTGTTCGAGGTCTGGGCCATCGTCGGCGCGCTCTACCTCCTGCTGGTTCTCTCCGTGCTGGCCGCAGCCCGGCAGCTGGAGCGACGGATGCGCTGGACAGGAAGCGCGTAGTGCGGGCACGACTACCTACGTATTTCGCGAAAGGACGCCCATGACAGCTATCCGTATCGTTCCCGAGCGCCTGCTCGCCGACCTAGACAAGCTCCGCACCTTCGGACAGTGCGGAAGCGGCGTGATCCGGCCTGCCTACTCGGAGGCCGAACTGGCGTCCCGGCGCTGGCTGGCGGAGCGGATGACCGAAGCCGGTCTCGAGGTCGCCGTCGATCCCGTCGGGAACCTCTTCGGCCTGCCGCCTGGCGACGCGCCCTGCCTCCTGATCGGCTCCCACTCCGACAGCCAACCGGAGGGCGGGTGGCTCGACGGCGCCTACGGCGTGATCGCCGGACTGGAAGTGGCCCGGGCCAGCCTGGAAAGCGGCGGTCCGCGGAGCGCCGTG
>JANQPZ010000319.1 GCA_028285215.1 Rhodovibrionaceae bacterium
CCCGCCTGTACGGTCAGCGCGTGCTTGGAGCCGCCGCCGGCCAGCAGCGCCATGCGGCCGCGGATGCTGAAGCCGTCGGCGAAGCCGGCGCTGGCAAAGATCGCCGTCTCGGAGAGCTTCCTGTCGCTGGCATCGCCGATCCGGACGTCGACGGTCTGGCCGTCGAACTCGGTGATCTCGAGCTGCGCCTGCCGCTTGGCGTAGATGCTGACGGCGTTGCCGGTCAGCAGCCCGCCTGAATAGGTCAGGAACGGGTCGTTCGGCCGCGCCGAGGCCGGATCCCAGAGCCAGAGCCGGGCCGAGCCGTCGCCGGCATAGCTGTATTCGAAGGCCCAGACATCGAGGGATTTGCCCCAGCCGAACTGGGCCTGGCGAAAGCCGTTGCGGACGCTGGTTTGCCTGCCCAAGCCGGCTTCCCAGTCGCCACGGACCCCCTGACGCCCGCCGCGGAGCTCCAGCCCATGCACGCCCGGCGCACCTGGCGTGCCGAAGGCGGTGAAGCTCTTGCCGACGGCCGTACCGGTGACGTCGAGCAGCGCTGCCTCGGCCGTGTCGCTTACGAGGGTTGCGGCCGTCACCATAACGGTCAGAGCGCCGGCCAAGATCAGGATGTTGAGGGTTCGCATATCCAGGTTCCCAGGTGCGTGTCGTTCGGGCGCTTACCTAGGCGGGAAAAGAAAACCCAAAACGGGCGCTCGCCATCGTTTTGTAAATCCGGCGTAATGATGTCGCTGGTTGCGTTCACAGACCGCTTTGCCGGCCCGTCGGTCGGCGCAAGCCGCCCTCCTGCTCTAGGGGTAGCTGTGGTAGCGCAGGTTGCAGGCGGTTCCTCGTCCCGCGTTGCAGGTCTTCGATGGGTCGATGCAGGTGTTGCCGCAGGCCTTCCTGGAGCTGCAGCGCGGATAGCCGTGTCGCACCCGGGAGCACATCAACGGCTTCTCGTAGGCGTATTTGCGGTTCTTGTAGCTGCGCTCCGACTCCCGGTCTCTTTGCGAGAGCGCATAGGCGCTCGCCGCGAGCGCACCTGCGGCAAGCACCGCGAGCAGAACCGTCTGTCCGGTCTGCGAGGTCTCCGCCGCGGCCTGCTGAGCGATGAAAAGATCGAGCTGATCCATCGCCTCTTCGTGGGAGAGTTCTTTGCGGTTCACTTCCGCGCGCAGCGACGTGATCTTCGAGAAGACGGCCGTTGCCTGCGGGTTTGGGCTGCCCGCGGTGGCTTTCTTCAGGGCTGCATTGATGCAATAGGAATAACCGACGAAACCGCCCGATCTGCTGCAGGATTTGGCGTCTTCCTGCAGCGGTCCCACTTGTGCGCAGGCCGTGACCATGATGCACAAGAAGAGCAAGGCCTTTTTCATGTCCCCTCCCGATCGGCTTGGAAAGCCTACGGGATCTGTTACGCAATTTTTGGTAGAGGCATCCACGCCTCTGCAGCCCGACTGCAGAGGCCTTGCACCTGCAAGCCGGCAGTCGGGGGCAGCGCTTGTAGTGGCGCCGTCTGGAGCAGGATCGAGCCGGCGGCGATGGGTTTCGCCTTGGCGCGGTCGCCTGCCGGATGGCAGTTGTGCCCGATCCGGCAAAAGGAAAACGGCGGCTCGCGAGGAGCCGCCGTGCTCGTTTGAAAGTTGCGGTGGCGTCGGCGATCTATGCAGTCGCGTCGGCTTGCCGGGCTTTCAGCCAGCGGAGACCGCCGAGGCCGCCCAGCGCCGTCAGCAGGAACCATGCGGCTGCCGGCAGCGGAACCGCCGGGATGTCGGCCGGCCCCTTGGTCACCGGATCGAAGGTGGCCGTGCCGCCGAAGACGACGCGTCCGGTGAAGGCGAAGGCCACGGCCCGGAAGAGGTTGCCGTTATCGGCGCTGCTCTGCTCGAAGGTCGTGGTTCCCAGCGGATCCCAGAGGCCGCCGCTGTAGGTCAGGAAGAGCCCGTTCGGATCGATGCTGCCGTTGAAGTCGGCATCGATCGGGCCGTTGAAGACGCCGAGCACGTTCCCCACACCGGAGGTGATCGAGTTCAGCACCGAGGTCGCGTTGAAGGTATCCCCGGCACTCCAGCTGACGCCGTTGCCGGAGCGAATGCGCAGCAACCCGATCTTGGTGGCGCCCGGTGCACCGAGATAGGCGGCCTGGCCACTGGTCAGCGAAAAGACGCCGTCGTTGGTCGCCCGATTGAACTGCGAGATCAGCGCCGCTTGCGAGGCGCTCGCCGTTGCGACCGTCAGGCCGATCACCATGGCGGCTATCCGGACGCATCCCCTGAACGTGAGCATTGCTCGACTCCCCACTGTTGCCCCGATTGGAAATCTGCACCTAGCCAAAAGAAGAAGGCACTTACCTCGAATTTTTTGTATCCAATCCACGCACGGCTGTCCAGAGACTCATTAACTTTTGTTTAATGTCTCGGAACGCTTGTCGCTGGACGGGAAAATGGCGGCTTCCGCAGAGCCGCCAAAGTTGTCTTACTGTCCGAAGCGTTTCCCAAACCGGCCGCTTTCTCGTTGTCTCACCAAGGTCGATTGGGTCTTGCCAAGGCCGTTCGGCGCGATGGTCGCGCGGTCTCCGACCGGACCGGATCGCCGTCCCCTCCCCAAGAGATCGCCCTTGCGGGCTGTCAGGCGATTCGGTCCGGTCGGAAGACTGCGCTAGCCCCACTTCCCCCTTCACTCGACGACAACACTCTCAGGCTGCTTCGGCGGCACGGTCCTTGCGCAACCAGCGCATGCCGGCCAGACCGCCAAGCCCGGTCAGCAGGAACCAAGCGGCAGCTGGCAGAGGGGTAACGGCGAGGCCAGCCACGGCATAGTCCCCCACGCCGACGTTGTCGTTGGCGCCCGAGTAGGACCACTCGATGGCCTTGACGGGCAGGTTCACGGCCACGGCCAGGAACCCGATATCGCCGCTGTTTACCACTTCGTTGCTGTCTGCGGTGAAGTCGATCAGATTGCTCCAGGTCGTGCCGTCGAAGGTACGGTAGGAGCCGACCTCCCGGTTGCGGCCGTTGCGCGACGTAAAGAGGTCCAGCACATAGAATTCCACGACGTTGATCAGGCTGGAGAACTCGATCGTGATGCTTTCGCGGTCGCCGTCGATCTCGTCATTGCTGACACCCAGACCGTCGCGGTCGCAAGCCAGAGACAGGCCGCTGCACTTGCCGGCATTGATCCCGTCCGTCCCGAAGACGGACCCACCCGGCTGGGAGGTGACCTGGAAGCTGCGCCCGTGAACGGACCCGGTCAGCGGTTGCGCATTGATGCTTGGGAACTGAGTGCTGCTGGTGAAATCGATGACGGCCGCGTCGGCCGCATTGGAAAAACTGACGAAGGCAGCCACCGCGGCGGCCGCACCAAGAATTTTCAGCGTCTTCATGACACCCCCATTGCGATCTCGCCTGATCGCCGTTGCACCTCAAGTCAGATGGAAATTTACGAAAATTTAAGATTTTGTCAAGCATTTGACTGAAAATAGATGCTTGTGCATCTCAAATTTATCACAATTCAACGGGTTAGAAGGGGCTGCTATGGTGCCGTTTCGGTGCCTTGAGCAGCTTCAGGCCTTCAAGGCGGCTCGCTTCGGATAGGAAACCCCGAAGGATCCGTATCTGGCGCAACGATAACGACGACACCGCCAGCCGAAACGACCTCGCGCGCCGGCAAGGGACGACAAGCAACCGAGCCATAACGAGCGGTCCGGTTACCAGACGCTTGTGACCAAGAGCAGGTTCGCAACGGCGGCCGCGAACAGCACGCTGAAGGTGAGAGTCATCCCTGCGACGCGAAACTGGTACGGCTCGGGGTCGCGACTGACGCCTGCGGCATGAGCGAGGCGACCGGCGAGGAGCGCCAGGCCCAGGCTGTGCAGCACCCAGGTTGCCAAACCCTGCTGCTCAGCCAAAGCCATGAGCAGGAGACAAAAGGGAACGTATTCGGCGAAGTTGGCCTGGACACGACGGCGGCGCAACAGCGCTGCGTCGCCGCCGTCGCCCAGTGGGACGCCGCTGCGGCGACGGGCGCGAATCACCCGCAGGCTCAAGATGGTGAAAAGAAAGCCCAGAAGGCCGGCGTACAAGGGGGTGACGACTAGGACCATAGGCTCCGCTCCGCCGTGCAAGACCCTCTACGCACTTCGCGCGCCCAGGGATCAGGCGGGATCAGGCGGGATCAGGCCCGGGAACGAGGTCTGGAGATCAGCGCCGCTGCAAACGTCGCCGTCCCGGTGCCTTTCCGGCCAGTTCCAGAAGCGTATGAGCGCAGATCGCCTGGTCTGGAAGGCCGGTGCGCTTGCAGGCGGCTTCGGCGTCGAGCAGGCGGGAGAGAGCGCGACCGAGCCAGGCCGGCGGCCAGCTGCGTGCTTGCGCCAGGAAGGTATCCTTCACCTTCCAGAAGATTGGCGGGCGCAGTTGCTTGAGCGCGCTCTCGGCGTCCCGGCCTGCGGCCAGAGCGGCAGAGGTCAGATGGAGCTGCTGGAAGTGTCGCGCCACGGCCCGCAGTATCGCCACCGGTGACTGTCCTTCTGCGAAGCTCCGCGCCAGCGCTCGGTCCAACGCGGTCGGCTGCCCGCCGGCCACCGCGTAGGCGACGTCTTGCAGAGAGAGTGCGGCCGTGTCGCTGACTACGGCTGCCGCGTCGCTCAGATCGACCGTGCGCCGGGGTGCGTCCGTTTGATCCCGCGTTCTGGGGACTGACCCGTCTCCGGACTCGGCTCCCCGCTCCCCCATATAGGTGACGAGCTTGTCGAGTTCGCTGCGCGAAACCAGGCGGTCGCCGCCCAGGTTGGCCGCGAGATAGGCCTTGGCGTCGGCGGTCGCGATCAGCCCTGCGGCGCCCAAGACCTGATCGATCAACTTGGGCAGACCGGCACCCTCGTCCCGGTAGCAGGCAACCGCTGCGGCGCGATCGCTGGCCTCGACGATCCGGACCAGGCGCGAGGACTTTGCCGAGCCGAGATCGCCGGCCTCGATCACCACCAGGGCATCGCCGGGCGGGGCGGCCAGAAAGGCTTCGATCTGCTTGGCGTCGTCGTTGCCAAGATCCCGCAGGCGAACGACGCGTCGTCCGCCCGTCAGTGCCATGGCGGCGGCCTCGTCGTTGAGGCTTGCCGGGTCGCCGCGCAGCTGTTTTGCGCTGATTTCTGCGAGGCGGAAGGGGTCGTTCGGATCGTCCAGCACCGACCGGGTGGCCGTTTGGGCACGCTCGCGCACCATGCCTTGGTCGGGTCCGTAGAGCAGCAGAAGACGCAGGTGTGTATCCGGCTTGGCGCAAAAGGCATCGGCCCTGGCAGGCTGAACCTTCACCCCGCGGACCTACTCGCCGATGTAGAGCTTGCGGGCCAGCGTGCCGTCGGCGCGTGCCTCGATGAACCAGGAGGCAAGCCGCGCCCGGATCTGCCTGGCCAGCTCCTCGGCGCCGCGGTCGCGCGCGTCCAGCTCCGCGCGATAGGTGGCATACTCGGTTTCCACGATATCGTAGGCGGAGATGGAGGTGGCATTGCCCCTGGCCAACGCGGTTCCATTGGTCGCCAGACTCAAGGTGTAGCTGGCCGTGAGCCGGAGCTGCGCACGGGTCGCGGTGGCGTCGGTGGCCAGCAGGCGTTCTCCGATCGTCTCGCGCACGGTGGTCGTGAGGATGTAGGAGGGATTGGCCGGTTGACCGCTGGGGGTCAGCTCGTTGCGCAAGGCGTTGTGGACCTGCTGCCCGAGACGGTTGGCGATGGGCGTGAGCCGAATCGCCTGCAGATCCTGATCGCTTCGATAGGAGTCGAGCGGGCCGACCGGATCGAAGCTGCCGTAGAGTGGCCGCACTCTACACCCGGCCAGCGCCGCGGGTGCAGTGAGCAGGGCGGACAGCAGAAGGAGACGGCGTGAGACGGCCATGGCTCAGATTACTAGATTGACGATTCGATTCGGCACCACGATGACCTTCCGGAGCGCCTGCCCCTGCAGGGCCCGCTGCACCGCCGGGTCGGCCAGAGCTGCCGCTTCCGCGGCCTGTTGATCGGCATCGCGCGGCAGCTCGATGGTCGCTCGCTTCTTGCCGTTGACCTGTACGGCGAGGGTCACCGACTCTTCGATCAACAGCGTTTGTTCGGCATCGGGCCAGGCGGTGTTCGCTAACAGCTCGCTGTGGCCCAGGCGCTGCCAAAGCTCTTCGCTGAGATGCGGCATCATCGGCCCGCTCAGGCGTACGAGCAGTTCCAAGGCTTCGCGCAGCACCCACGTTCCGGCAGCATCCTTGGCGTCGTAACCCGAGAGGGCATTCGTGAGTTCGTAGAGGCGCGCCACCGCCTTGTTGAAGTGAAAGGCCTCGATATCGCTTGTGATCGCATCGACGGTCTTATGCACCTGACGGCGGAGATCAAGGGCCGGGCCTTCGATCACGGGCGGCATCGGCGCACCGCGAGGCGGCAAACTCTCAAGCGCCGCCTCGACGAGCCGCCACAGGCGGTTGACGAAGCGCCAGGCTCCCTCGATGCCGGCGTCCGTCCACTCCATTTCGCGCTCGGGCGGCGAGTCGGACAGCATGAACCACCGTGCCGTATCGGGGCCGTAGGTCTCGATGATCGTAGCCGGGTCAACCGTGTTGCGCTTTGACTTCGACATCTTCTCGATGCGCCCCTGGGTCACGGCGCGGCCCTCGGACGTGGTCAAGCGCCCATCTTCGGCCTGCATCACGTCGTTCGGTTCGATCCAAGCGCCGTCCTCGGCACGATAGGTTGCGTGGGTGATCATCCCTTGGGTGAAGAGTCCGGCGAAAGGCTCGACGGTTTCCACGTCGCCGAACCGCTGCAGGGCGCGAGTGAAGAAGCGCGCATAGAGCAGGTGCAGAACGGCATGCTCGATCCCGCCGATGTATTGGTCGACCGGCAGCCAATAGCGGGTTGCCGCCGAGTCAAGGGGGCGCTCGGCCTGCGGCGAACAGAACCGCGCGAAGTACCAGGAGCTGTCCACGAAGGTGTCCATGGTGTCCGTGTCGCGCTCCGCCGGACCGCCGCAGCGGGGGCAGTCCACCTTCTTCCAGGTGGGATGGTGTGCCAGCGGATTGCCCGGGGTATCGAAGTCGACGTCTTCCGGCAAGGTGACCGGCAGCTGTGCGTCGGGAACCGGGACCGGACCGCAGGTCGGGCAGTGGATGACCGGGATGGGACAGCCCCAGTAGCGCTGGCGGGACACGCCCCAGTCGCGCAGGCGGAACTGCACCGTGCCGCGGCCGGCGCTCAGGTCTTCCAGGCGTTCGATCACGCTGCGCTTGGCGTCCGTGACGCTGAGCCCGTTCAGGAAGTCCGAGTTGTAGATGCGCCCCTCGCCGACATAGGCCTCGGCGTCGATGGCGAAAGTTGCGGGATCGGCATCGGGGGGGAGAACCACCGGCGTAACGGAGAGGTCGTACTTACGCGCGAAATCCAGGTCGCGCTGATCGTGCGCCGGACAGCCGAAGATCGACCCCGTCCCGTAGTCCATCAGCACGAAGTTGGCGACGCAGACCGGCAGGGTCTGGTCGGGGATCAAGGGATGGCGCGCTGTCAGGGGCGTTCTGTAGCCGCGCTTCTCAGCCGTCTCGATCGCCTCTTCGCTGGTGCCGAGGCGGTCGCATTCGGCCACGAAAGCGCGAAGCTCCGGATCCTTCTCGGCCAGTGCGGCGGTCAGCGGATGATGCGGCGAGACGGCGCAGAAACTGGCCCCGAACAGGGTATCGGGCCGCGTGGTGAAGACTTCCAGCGGACCGTGCGCCTCGGCGGCCGCATCGCCCTCCAGCGGGAAGAAGACGCGTGCCCCCTCCGAACGGCCGATCCAGTTGGCCTGCATGAGGCGTACCTTCTCCGGCCAGCGCTCCATGCGCTGCAGCTCGTCCAGCAGCTCTTCCGCGTACTCGGTGATCTTGAAGAACCAGCCCGGCAGGTTGCGCCTCTCGACCGGAGCGCCGGAGCGCCAGCCCTTCCCGTCGATCACCTGCTCGTTGGCCAGGACGGTGTGGTCGACCGGGTCCCAGTTGACCCAAGTCTCCTTTCGGTAGACCAGGTCGTGGGCCATGAATTCCAGAAAAAGGCGTTGCTGCTGGGCGTAATAATCGGGGTCGCAGGTGGCGAACTCGCGCGACCAGTCCAGCGACAGGCCCATCGACTGGAGCTGGTCGCGCATGGCCGCGATGTTCGCGTAGGTCCACTTGGCCGGATGGACCTTCCGCTCCATCGCCGCATTCTCTGCCGGCAAGCCGAAGGCGTCCCAACCCATCGGGTGCAGCACGTTGAACCCGCGCGCCCTTTTGTAGCGTGCGATCACATCGCCGATCGTATAGTTGCGGACATGCCCCATGTGGATGCGCCCCGAGGGGTAGGGGAACATCTCAAGGACGTAGTACTTCTCCCGCCCCGGCGTTTCTTCGGCACGAAAACAGTCGGCGGTGGCCCAAGCGGACTGCCACTTGGCTTCTATGTCTTTCGCGTTGTAGCGGTCCATCTGCGCGTGCGGTCGCTCCGGCGTCGGTCGGGTGCCAGTCAATCCTCAGAGAACGATGCCGGTCTTACGGGGACAGTCCTGGCTTACGGAGACAGTCCTGGGTCATCGATCCTGAGGCAGGTTGTGCTTGGAACGGCGTTAGTTCAGCGCGGCGATGCGAAGCTCCCGCGCGCGGGTCAGGATTGCATTTTCCAGGTCGATGCCCGTGGTGTCGCCGACCTGTGCGTCCTTCCAGTCGCCATCGCCATTCACCTGTCGAAACACCCGGGCGCGCACGCCGTCTGCCCGGAGATCCCGGCCCAGAATGAAGACATTGACCTTGAAGCGTTCGGCCGGGCTCTCGGGCGGAGAGTACCAGTCGGTGATGATCACGCCGCCGAAGGGGTCGGCCGAAGACAGCGGCATGAAGGACACCGTGTCCAAGGTTGCGCGCCAGAGGAAGGCATTGACCCCGATCCCGGTTCCGCCGGTGGCCGCATCTGGCGTGTTGTTGTTTCCGAAGATGTCCAGGCCGCTGGGGCCGAACACGCTGCCCTCGCTGGCGACGTCGTAGGCATCGCTGCCGGTCTCTCGCCGGTCGTCGTCGGGAAAGATGGTCCGCGTGCCGCTGCTGCTGCCGCAGGCCGCGAGACTCAGGCTGAGTAGAACGGTTACGACCGCTGCACCGATCCGACGTCGGCCGGCGGTTTGAATCGTGCCATCTAGAAACATACCCGCGCTCATCATCCGATGGGTTTCCAATGGTTCGGCCGTCATGGCGAGGCGGCAAGGTATCCCGACTCGACCTGCGCACGCCACGCGGACCGTCCTCAACCTAACGTCCGAAGCCGCCCGAATCCAGGGGTACCGCGCGGTTACTCCGGGCTTTGTCTGCGCGCCTCTACGCCGGTGGCTCAATCTGCACCGCGGCTTGGCGGGTGAAAGGACTGAGTGCGAGCGTGCGGTATCGGAGCCCCTGCTGCTCGACCAGTTCGTGAAAGGCCTTGTATTCGTGGGCGCGCCAGCCCGGGTAGGCGAAGTACTCGTCGAACACCAGCAGGCTGCCCGGTTTCAGTCGTGGGGACAGGGCCTGAAGCACGTCGGCCGTCGAGGCATAGATGTCGCAGTCGATGTTCGCGAAGGCCAGCGCATCGGATGTCGTTCGCAGGAAGGGTGGCAGCGTCTCCGCAAACCAGCCGACGTGCAAAGTGACGCCTTGCGGCATGTCTGGCAGACGGCCGCCGGTCGAGTAGGCGCCGGCGCCTTCGTCGGGCAACCAGGCCTCCGGCAGGCCCTCGAAGGAATCGAAGCCATGCCAAGCGCCGAAGCGCTCCGGCGGCCGGGTTTCGGCGAGCAGACGAAGTGAGCGGCCGGTAAAAACACCGAATTCGCAATGTAGACCCTCTTCCGGCGCTCGGTCCAAGGCGAAGCGCAGCAGACTGGGCTTGAAGCCGAAGAGTGCCGGCATGAGCCCGTCGCGTCGACCCGCGTCGTGGCAGTAGGCGACGGCCTCGCGAAGCGCCGCCTGCGCCGGGTCTAGGCGCTCGGCCTCTTGCCAGGCCGCTGCGGCACCGTCGCGGCGCGCGAGGTCGAGCGCCGCAGCATGATAGGCGGCGGCCAGACCCATTCGTGGGTTGCGGCGCCGGGCTTCGGCGAAGCGGTCCGCGGCCTCGTCCAGATCTCCGCGATCGACCGCGCAGAGTCCCAGGTGCCAGTGCGGACCCGGCAGTTCCGGCAATCTGGAGAGCGCCTCCTCTGCCGCGGACTCGGATTCGTCGATGTGGCCCAAGTCGGCCAGACAGGTCGCGCGGTTGTGCAGAGCGAAAGCGCCGGGCGGGCCAGGCAGGGCGGCTGCGACCTCGAGGGGCGTCAGGGCTTCATCGGGCAGACCTGCAGCCAGCAGAGCTGCGCCGAAGGCGAGCGCCAACTCGGAATCTTGCGGCTTCGCGGCCGCAAGCGGCGTGAGCAGGTCGACAGCGGCCGCGGACCGTTTGGCCTCGACCAGCAATTCCGCCAACAGCAACGCCGGCTCGCGCGCCCGTGGCGCGGCGGCGTTCGCGGCTTGCGCTGCTTTCAGCGCGGCCTCCGAGCGGCCGAGGCGGCGCAAGAGCTGCGCACGGTCGTGGTGAAGCCGACCGTCGCCGGGGGCGACGATGCAGGCGGCGTCCAGCGCCTCAAGTGCGCGTTGCGGTTGCCCCGCGGCGAAGCGGGCTTGGGCGAGGGCGCGCAGGAGACTGGGATCCCACGGGCGCTCCTTCAGCGCAGCCTGCAGGTGGCCGCTGGCTTCCGCCCAGCGCCGTTGGCCCATGGCTTTTCGTGCGGCCGCCAGATGAACATCGAGGCTATCGGGACCGGGCATGGTGGCGAGACGTGCCCTTTAGCAGGCGGTTGACAGGCAGCGGCGGCGGCGGATTGATGACTCCATACTATGCGGTCGAATCCCGAACTTGACAGTCCCGTCGCACAGAGGACCTCCCGATGCAGCTCGCCAAGGCCGATGGCCCAGTGGTACTGGCGTTCCCGACGCCGATCTACCGTCACCACTGGCCGGCGAGCGGCGACCTGAACGAAGCCCTGAAGACATTGATCCTGGCGCGCAGGGCGGCGTCGCCCTCTACGGCACGCAGCAATGTCGGCGGCTGGCAGTCCGGTCACGACCTCATGTCCTGGGGCGATCCGCGGCTCGCCGAGCTTGGCCAATGCATCAACGAAGCCTTCGGGGCGGCCATGGAGGCCGAGATCGGGACCCGTGCTTTTACCTGTAAACTCGCGATTACCGCTTGGGCCAACGTCAACGGCAGCGGGGACTACAATCGGCACCACACTCACGCCAACAACCATTGGTCGGGCGTCTACTACGTCGATCTCGGTCGCCCCGATCCCGGCGTGATCCCGAACGGCGCCATCGAGTTCCTCGACCCGCGGCCGGCGGTCGGCGTCTACGATTTGCCGGGCGTTCAAAGCGTCTCCACCTGGACGATCCAGCCCGCGGCCGGGGAAATGCTGCTCTTCCCCTCCTGGCTGCGGCATGGCGTGCTCCCCTTCCGCGGGAGCGGCGAGCGCATCTCCATCGCCTTCAACCTTCGGGTCGGCGATCTCAGACTGCATGCGGGCAGGACCTGAGGTCTTCGGCGTCGTTCCCCTCTTGGCGTGGCCGCACTCTTTGCGGCCTTGGGATCGTCAGCGCGTTTGCGGAGGGCGTTTGTCGGTGTGAGGTGAGCACTCCGGCGTAGCCGGACCGGCGTCGTTCCGGTCCAAAGTGGGTTCATGTAACCCTCTGATTTTTCCATGTATCTCGCAGCCCCTGGAGGCTGCAAATCCCGTCATGATCGAAGCGCACCCGGACAACATGCATTTGGGTGCACCCGACCTTATCAGCATGAAACATAAATACTTCATATATTATGTAATAAACTAATGATTAAGTTATTAGTGCTTTCTCAATCACGCTAGGGCAATATCAACACAGATTTTGCCAAGTCTTTGTTGCATCTTACCTTCGCGAAGCTAGAGTGCGGGCCAGCATAAAGGACGACCCCTGTCGTTTCTGCGTGCATTCGCTTCACCCGGGGGGCTTGAGAGGCCGCTGTTGATCTTGAGAGGTCATTGGCGGTTTCGACAGAGGGAAGCCGGGTGGGATGTCAACGGCATCTGCGCTTTGATGGAGGAGCAACAGA
>JANQPZ010000321.1 GCA_028285215.1 Rhodovibrionaceae bacterium
CGCCCCCGGTCACCTGCTGCATTGCCGTGCCGTCGTCGTTGCCGAGCCAGACGCCGACCACCAGCTCGGCGGTGTAGCCGACGAACCAGGCGTCGCGGAACGACTGACTGGTGCCGCTCTTGCCGCCGGCCGGCCGGCCGGGATCGGCATTGCGGCCGGTCCCTTCCAACATGACGCTGCGCAGCATGTCGGTCATCTCCGCCATGTGCGGCGGCGCGATCAGGCGCGTTGGCGCTCCGGCCTCCCGGCGATAGAGCACCTGTCCCTCCGGTGTCGTCATTTCCAGGACGGTGTGGGGCCAGACGGCACCTCCGCCGTTGGCGAAGACCGCGTAGGCACCCGTCAAGTCCAGCAACGTGACTTCGGAGGTGCCGAGCGCAAGCGAGGGGATTGCGCGCAGGTTGCCGCCCGTTCCCAGCCTTTGCGCGGTTTCGGCCACGCGCTCCGGGCCGACCTCCAGGGTCAGGCGGGCCGCGGCGGTGTTCAGCGACCTCGCGAAGGCTTCGCGCAAGGTCACTTCCCCCCGGTACTGACGGTCGTAGTTCTCGGGCTGCCAGGGACCCTGGCGGGTCTCCACCGTCAGCGGTGCATCGACGACGGTGGTCAGCGCGCCGCGCCCCGCCTCGACAGCCGCCAGGTAGACGAAGGGTTTGAAGGCCGAACCGGGCTGCCGGCGCGCCTGAGTGGCGCGGTTGAAGGGACTGTCCGCATGACTCCGGCCGCCGACCAGGGCGCGTACGGCTCCGTCCGGGCTCATGACGGCAATGGCGCCTTGGCCGATCTTGGCGTTCTCGCCTTCAGCTGCCAGCAGAGTCTCCAGAGCGGTCTCCGCAATCCGCTGTACGCGTGGGTCGAGAGTCGTACGTACGGTTATGTCCCGGTCGAGCTGGCCAAGCCATCCCTCCGCGCGGTCGAGTGCCCAGTCGGCGAAGTAACGGGCCCGCCGCGTCGGCGGCCGGCCCCGGCTCTTCTCGCGATGGGCCCTGTCCGCCTGCTCTTCCGTCACGAAGTCGGCCTCGACCATGGCCGCCAGCACGGTCTTGGCGCGGCGATCCGCCAGCTCGGCGTCGTTGGCCGGATTGTAGCGGCTGGGGGCTTTCAGAAGTCCGGCGATAATCGCCGCTTCGTAGAGGTTCACTGCGGTTGCCGGCTTGCCGAAGAAGCGTTGGGCGGCCGCGTCGACGCCGTAGGCTCCGGCACCCAGATAGACCCTGTTGAGATAGAGGGAGAGGATCTGGTCCTTGCTGAGTTTGCGCTCCAGCCAGAAGGCGAGCAGAAGTTCCTGAACCTTTCGCTTCAGAGTGCGTTCGGGGCTGAGGAAGAGGTTCTTCGCGAGCTGCTGACTGATGGTCGAGCCACCCTGGACGACGGCGCCCTCCCGCAGGTTCACGACCATGGCGCGGGCCAGGCCGATCAGGTCGAGGCCCGGGTGATCGTAGAAGCGCCGATCCTCGATCGCCAGGACGGCCTGCGGCAGGTGCGGCGGCAGTTCCTCGACGCTCAAGGCATCGCCGTAGAGATCGCCGAAGCGTCCGATTTCGCTGCCGTCGGCCGCCAGAAGCCGCACCGTCGGCTGGCGGGTCATCTCGGCGATCTTCGAGACGCTCGGCAGGTCCCAGGCATACCAGACGACCAGCCCGCCGACCGCAAGGCCGGCCCAGAGCGAGAGCGTTACACCCCAGATGACCGCGCGCCGCAGCAAGGAGCGGCGCGGCTTCGTCTTTGCGGAGGATTGCGTGCGCTTGCGGGCTTTACCTGCCGGCTTCGCACCACCCTTCGCTTTGCCGCGGCGACTTGCCATCCCGTGCCCGTTTCTCGATCCATGATCTGCAAAACTCTGCCGTGTCTATCCGACGGCCGGAGTCGCCGGCAAGGCGACGCCGCGACCTTCGCGCCGGAATGCGCCGGAAGTGGGGCGCAAAGGACACGCGGCAGCGCTCGAACCGGCCTATCGAGATCCGGGACCGGGGTGGTTTATCGGGGAACAGCCTTTCCGCGACCTGCTTCGTTTCTACAGACCGCTGTGGAAGGTCCGGCTGATCACGTCTTCCTGTTGCGCGCGGGTCAGCTTGATGAAGTTCACCGCGTAGCCGGACACCCGGATGGTGAGCTGCGGGTACTTCTCCGGGTGCTCCATCGCCTCGAGCAGCGTTTCGCGATTGAGGACGTTGACGTTGATGTGGTGACCGCCGCGTTCGACGTAGTCGTCGATCAGGGCGATCAGGTTCTGCTCCCGCTCTGCGGGCGACTTGCCCAGCGCACCGGGCGCCACCGAAAAGGTGTAGCTGATGCCGTCCTGCGCGTCGTCGTACGGCAGTTTCGCCACGGAAGCCGCCGCTGCCAGGGCGCCTTTCTTGTCGCGCCCGTGCATCGGATTGGCACCGGGGGCAAAGGGCGCGCCCTTCTTACGGCCGTCCGGTGTGGGGCCCGTCGCCGTGCCGTAGACCACGTTGGAGGTGATGGTCAGGACAGAGCAGGTGGGCTCGGCGTTTCGATAGGTCGGCTGTTGCCGCAGCAATCCCATGAAGCTGCGCAGCACCTCAACGGCCAAGGTGTCCACCCGGTCGTCGTTGTTGCCGAAGGCCGGGTAGTCGCCCTCGATCTCGAAGTCGACGATCAGACCGCTCTGCGGATCGCGCTTGGGCCGCACGGTTGCGTACTTGATGGCCGCGAGGCTGTCGGCCACGACCGAGAGGCCGGCGATGCCGTAGGCCATGGTGCGGAAGACCTCGCGGTCGTGCAGCGCCATCTCCAGCCGCTCGTAGGCGTAGCGGTCGTGCATCATGTGGATGGTGTTCATGGCTTCCGCATAGACCTGGGCAAGCCAGCCCAGCATGGCTTCGAAGCGCGGTGCCACCTCGGCGTAGTCCAGCGTTTCGCCGGCGTAGACGCTGTCCGACGGGCCGACCTGCTCGCCGGTCACTTCGTCGCGGCCGCCGTTGAGCGCGTAGAGCAAGGCCTTGGCCAGATTGGCGCGTGCGCCGAAGAACTGCATCTGCTTGCCCAGGCGCATGGCCGACACGCAGCAGGCGATGCCGTAGTCGTCGCCCCAGGCCGGGCGCATCAACTCGTCGTTTTCGTACTGGATCGACGAGGTGGCGATGGAGGTGGCGGCGCAGAAGCGCTTGAAGGGCTCCGGCAGGGCCGGCGACCAGAGAACCGTCAGGTTCGGCTCGGGGGCCGGGCCCAGGTTGTGCAGGCTCTGCAGAAAGCGGCAACTCGTCTTGGTGACCAGCGGCCGCCCGTCTTCGCCGAGGCCGCCCAGGCATTCGGTCACCCAGGTGGGATCGCCGGCGAAGAGCGCGTTGTATTCCGGCGGGCGCAGGAAGCGGACCAGCCGCAGCTTGATCGTGAGATCGTCGATCAGCTCCTGTGCCTGCGCCTCGTCGATGATTCCGGCGGCCAGATCGCGCTCGAAGTAAATGTCGAGGAAGCTGGAGACCCTGCCGAACGACATGGCGGCGCCGTTCTGCTCCTTCACCGCCGCCAGATAGGCGAAGTAGAGCCACTGCACGGC
>JANQPZ010000341.1 GCA_028285215.1 Rhodovibrionaceae bacterium
CATCAGCCGCAGCGGCTCATGGTACAGCCGCTCGTCCGACGACATGACCGACTGGGCCGGCAGACCGGTCATGAGATCGCTGGCATTGCCCTGCATCACACCGAAGGTCCCGACCACGTTGTGGGTGATCTTCGACCCCGCACCGTAGGCGACGTTGTCGACGGTCGAGAAGTAATACTGCGTGTTGATCCACTCCGCCACGACCATGGGGGCCGTCAGGATCACTTCCAGCGCCCGGCCGTCCGTATCGGAGCGCCAATCGTAGGAGTGCAGAAAACTGCGGCCCTCCAGATCCAGCCCCCGGGTCAGATCGCGATGGCCGACGATGAAGGCCGCGTTGCGCGCCAGACCCCATTCGGGCCGGACCTGGGCCCAGTCGGCCGCGCGCGAGTCCACGGCCGCCAGACTATTCCCCCCGGCAGCCGGCAGACGCCGGCAGCGTTCCGCCGAAGCCGCCGCCCGCGCTCGGGCGAGATCGTACTGCAGCTTCGCAAAGGCCTCCGGATGCCGCGACCGGCCGGCCTCCGGATCGAACAGCGTGACGGCATCCGTCGTGGTGTTGTGGGCGGCGGCGAGGAAGAGCGTGGTTTCGGGGATCTCGATCCCGCGCTCGATCAATCCACTGCGCACCAGCGGGTCGCTCAGGATGGCGGCCATGACGCGGGCATTGGGGCCGCCGTGATTACCACCGCAGGCGCCGCAGTCCAGCCCCGCCGCGAAGGGGTTGTTGACGGTCTCGCCGCCGTGGCCGCAGAGCAGGACCAGCGGCGCGAAGTTCCGCGTCAGACCCATGATGCTGAGGGAAGCCTCGGCATAGAAGATCCGCTCGGCATCGCTGAAGCCGACCACGTCCTCGTCGCGCGGACCGCAAGACGACAGTGCGATCTGCGGGGCCAGCTTCGCCGCCGGGCTGACCCGGTCGCGCAGCCGCGTCAGCAGCTTGGCGAAACGCCGCGGCAGCAGCGTTCGCCCGGCCATCGCGAGCCCGAAGAAGCCGCCGGCCGTTTCGACGAAAGCGAAGGGCGTGGCGACGCTCTCCTTCAACTGAGCGATCAAGGTCTTCGATCCCGTCAGGTGCGCACAGCCCTTGAGATGCCGTGCCGCCTGCGTCTCATGACCGGGGGCGGGCGCTTCCTGGACGACATGCTTCGGCTCCAGCAGCACCGGGCAAGAGGCGACGGCGGTGTCGACGCCGAAGGCCCGGTGGGCGATGGGAATGCCAAAGAAGCCCGCGAAGCCGAGCGTATCGTAGGGTCCGACCTGCTCCAGATGGCGCCGAAACACCTCCGAACGCACGTCGATGCAGAAGATCAGCTGCGCCGCCGGCGCCTCGCCCCCTGTCTCATCCGGCGTCCCCTCCGCCTTCCCGTTGCTCTCCGCCGAACGCTGCAGACTCTGCAGGAGGGGCTCTCTGTAGCTCTCCTCCCAGGCCTCCAGCCAGACCGCACCGTCCGGGGCGAGGGTCCCGTCGGAGACCAGGGCCGGCGCGGGTTCGTCGAACTGGCGGGACAGCGTCAGGCGCACCGCCAGGTAGTCGACCAAAGTGATCGGGGCGACCTGCTGCCAGGGATGCCCGTGCTGCCCGGCCCGCCATTTCACGTAACCGGACCAGCCGGGCAGAGCGACCAGGTGCGCCGTCATGACCGCCTCGCAGTCTTCCTGCGGCACCTCGGCCATCAGGGCGGCAAGCGCGTCCAGCGAGTCTTCCGGCAAGGCGGAAATCTCCGCCCGCTTCGGAAGATCCCGATCGTGCAGCGCCAAGGCCCGCCAAGCGCACCAGAAGCCCTGGTCGCGCCCCGGCATCGGCCAACCGGCCAGCCCTTCCTCCAGGAAGGCCGCGAGCCACTTGATGAGAACCCGGTTCACCTCTCCCGGCGCGGCCTCCGCAGACAGCGGCGTCAGACCTTCGGCGGGCCCGTCCTGAAGCAAATCGGGCCGCTCGTGACGCTCCGCGACCCTCCGCAGAACCTGGCGGTCGATCCGTCCTTCGGCGAGCGCCTGCCGGACGGCGAACGCGCCCGGATAGCCGCGTCCGCCGAAGAGGTCGGTGCCCAACTCGACCGCCTCCTCGAAAGACAGCCGCTCCAGACCCTGGATGGGGTTGGCGGCGATAAAGCTCTGCAGCGGCCAGTAGGGCGTGATGGTGGCCGCGGCGTTCTCGAGCTGCGCGGCGAGTCTGGCTTGATCAGACACGATAGGCCTCCCGACGGTCGGTCACGGTTCTCGACAGGGGTTGACCGGCGCCGAGCAGTCGGGCGTAGAGCCACCGGTTTTCGCGATGCAGGCCGGCCCCGAAGAAGAGCCAGCCGGCGGCGAAGATCACCGCGGCGGCCAGTTCCGGCAGACCCAGCGGCTGCGGGACCGTGGTGCCCGGGACGCCCGAGAGGGCGGTCTCGGCCAGCGCCACCGCCACACCGTAGATCAGCGCCGCGAGCATCAGCACCAGCGGGATCGCAATCAGCCGCAGTTCGAGCGAGACGTGCGTCCAGGCCTTCAGGGACAGGCCCGCCTGGGCCGCCGCCAGGGTGGCGAAAACCACCAGAAGCAGCCCGGAATCGGCCGGCCAGATCGCCTTCCCGCTGACGGCGGCGAACAGCAGGCCGGCGACCACCGCGGCCGGCAGCGCGATGGCGAGGCCGGCCAGATCGAGCCCGGGCTTGCGCGCCTCCGGCGAAACCCGGCGCACCGCCGAGCCGGCGCCGAGGAAGAGGCTGGCCTTGAAGAGACCGTGCAGGATCAGGTGCGCCATGGCCGCCGCGTAGAAGCCGAGGCCGCACTGCATGACCATGAACCCCATCTGCGCCACGGTGGAAGCCGCAAGACCGCGCTTCACGTCGGACTGGACCAGGGCCAAGAGACTGCCGGTCAGGGCGCTGACCGCGCCCAGCAGGAAGACCAGCGTCATGATCTCCACCTGAGCCGTGAAGGCCGGGGCGAAGCGCGCCAGAAGGATGCCGCCGGCGTTGACCAGTCCGGCATGCATGAAGGCCGAGACCGGGGTCGGCGCGGTCATGGAGGACATCAGCCAGCCATGGAAGGGAAAGAGACCGGATTGGATCGCGGCAGCCGCCAGCAGCGGCAGCAGGGCCAGAGTGAGAACCGGTCCGGACAGTTCAGGCGCGACGGCGACGACGGCCTGGATCGAGGTCTCGCCGGTCGCCAGGGCCAGGACCGCGAGGCCCGTCGCCAGCGCCAGGGTGCCGACGGCAAACCAGCGACGGCAGAGACGCGCCGCGGCCTCGGCTTGCGGCCAGGCCCGGACATGTCCGATCACATCGGCAAGCAAGAGCCCCATCGCAGCCCAGGCCAGCGCGAAGAGCAGCAGGTGATCGGCGGCGATCAACAGCAGGACGACCAGCGTCAGCGCCGTCAGCCGCAGGAAAAAGGCCTCGATGCGCCTGTCGCCGTCCATGTAGCGCAGAGAGAAGGCATGGACGATGCCACTGACGAAGGTGACGGCCGCGGCCAGAAGCAAGGTCAGGGCGTCGACCCGCAGCGGCCCGGCCGTCCAGGCTTCGCTCGCCGAGCCCCAGAGGCCCAGACCTGCCAGGAGACTGACGGCAAACAGCAGCCAGACTAAGGACGTCAGGATACGGGTCATCGAGAGGTTGCCCCCAATGCATTGGGCCAGGCGTGCTTGAGGCCGGGGAAGAGCTTGCGGCGGTTGGCGGGTCGTGCCGCCATTGGCCGGCTCTATGACACAGAGGGTATCAATGAAAGAAACAAATAATATCTATCGTATACATTGAATTCATCAATGATCTACGTCGGTGAGCAGCCAGGCTGCTTCGACAAACCTGTGACCTTGAAACGTTTATGGAGGCTTCCGTTCAGAGTTGCCCGGCATGTGGATAAGGGCGCTGCCGCCGAGGATCGGGGCGACGACTGCGCCGGGGTTAAGAGGGCTGAAGCGCGTTCGCGCTTGATCATGCTGCGGGCCTGTGTAGCCTTCGTCCATGCAAAGAGCGTCCCATCTCGTACCGCTGGCGGCTCGCGCACTCGCCGCGAGCGAAATGGGAAGCGTTGGCCTTTATACCTTCGATTCGGCAGGTGCCTTCGAGAGCGGCGTGATTCTCGGGATGCCCGACGCCTTCGTACGCGCCTACGAGGTAAGGGGGGTGCCTATCGACCCCGTCCTCGCCGCGATGCGCCGCACGGGCCGACCGGTATCGACCGAGACGGTGCTCGGCTCGCGCTGGCGCGACTGCCAACTCTACCACCGCGTTTCGGGCCGCTTCGGGCTCACGGGCTTCGCGGCGCTGCCCCTCTATCGCGCGGATGCGCTGGCGGGGATTCTCTATTTGGGCGCTTCCGACGCGGCGCAGGCGCGGCGCCTCGACTGTGCGGGGCTCTGCGACCTGACCGTCTACGCCATGCAAGCGGCCACAGGCCTGATGGCCACGCCACGCCCGCATCCGCGCCTCACGCAGCGGCAGGACGCCGTGGCGAGGCTGGCGTCAGACGGACTGACCAACCGCCAGATCGCGGAGGAGTTGGGCACGGGCGAGGCGGCGGTGCGCAAGCACATGAAGGCACTGCATGCGACCTTCGGCGTGACGACCCGCACGGCGATGGCGCGCCGCTACCTGGCAGGTATCTGAGGGTCCCAATTCGGGGACTTCACGAAGGGCTCCCGCCCCGGCAGCATCAAAACCCATCTAGAGATGGGAGACGCTCCAATGGTGAAGGTCGCCGCCGTGCAGGCCAGCCCGGTCTGGCTGGACGCAAAGGGCACACTCGACAAGACAATCGCGCTGATCGAGGACGCCGGCCGCAAGGACATCCGCATGCTTGCCTTCGGGGAGGTATGGCTTCCCGGCTACCCCTTCTCGATCTGGCTGCTGCCACCGATGCAGGCGATGGAGATCGTGATGCGCCACCGGGCCAACGCCATCACGGTCGACGGGTCCGAGATGCGGGCCGTCGGCGCGGCAGCGAAGCGCGCCGGCGTGCAGGTCGCGATGGGCTATGCCGAGCGCGGGGGCGCGTCGATCTACTGTTCGTTCGCACTGATCGGCGAAGACGGTCAGCTCTTGATGAACCATCGCAAGCTCAAGCCCACCCACATGGAGCGCACCGTGTGGGGCGAAGGAGCGGCCGACGACCTGCAGGTCGTCGATACGCGGATCGGGCGCGTGGGCGGCCTGTGTTGCTGGGAGAATATGCAGCCGATCAACCGCCAAGGCATGTATCAGCAGGGCGAGCAGATCCACGTCGCCGTCTGGCCGTCCTTCGGAATGTTCAAAGGCGCGCCGCAGGCCTACGCCCTATCGGCCGAGGCCAACCTCGTGCAGTCGCAGTGCTACGCGATGCAAGGCTCGTGCTTCGTCCTCGCCCCCTCCTCGATCATCACCGAGGAGCAGCTGGCCGACATCACGATGGGCGATGCGGGCGCCGCGCAGATGGTCAGTGCCGGCGGCGGGGCCGCGGCGGTCTTCGGCCCCGACGGACGGCGCCTGACCGATCCGCTGGACGAATACACCGACGGGTTCGCCGTGGCCGATATCGACCTCTCCGCGATCGAGGCTGCCAAGGTCTTCGCCGATCCGGCCGGGCACTACAACCGCCCCGACGTGGCGCGCATCGTCTTGTCGCGCTCGGCCGGGCCGAAGCTGCCCGCCGCCGAAGCGAGCAAACCCGAGGAAAGCGCCGCACCCGAGGAGGCCGCCGAATGAGCCTCGACACGCCCGACGCATTCTACACCGAGGCCCAGCGCGCGATGCAGCGCGCCGAGGGTCGCGAGAAACTCGCCGACACGGTGTTCGCGGCCATCGTGTCGGACGAACTGGACGACAAGCACCGTGCCTTCATCGAGAGCCGGGACTTCTTCTTTCTCGCCTCCGTGGATGCGTCAGGCATGCCCACCACGTCGTACAAGGGCGGCCCCGTCGGCGTCGTCCGCGTGGACGGCCCCAAGGCGCTGTCGTTTCCGGCCTACGATGGCAACGGCATGTACAAGTCGCTGGGCAACGTCGCGGAGACGGGCAAGGTGGGCCTGCTCTTCATCGATTTTGAAACGCCCAACCGCGTCCGCGTGCAAGGCGATGCGCGTATATCGCGCGACGCGGATATGCTAGGCCGCTGGCCCGGTGCGAAGATGGTCGTCGTCGTCGACGTCAAGCAGGTGTTTCTCAACTGCGCACGCTACATCCATAAGCACACGCGCGTTACGGCCTCGCCCTACGTGCCCGCTGCCGACGGCGCTCAGCCCCACCCGTCCTGGAAACGCATCGACATGGTTCAGCCCGCCCTCTCCGACGAAGAACGGGCGCAAACCGCAGCAGAGGGCGGCACGATCGACTTCGACGGCTATGCAGACCGACTGAACCGCGGGGTGTCCTGACACGCGAGGTCACATGCAGAACCTCACTGACATCGACTGGTCCACTCTGCCGCAGCCGAAGGACGACGGGGCAGCAGCCCATCTTCCAGGCGCCCGCGTGGCTCCGGTCCGGCTCGCGGCTACAGACGGCTCAGTGGTGGATCTCTCTCTGCTCCCTGGGCTAACGGTCGTCTACGTCTACCCCATGACCGGACGGCCCGACGCTCCACTGCCCGACGGCTGGGACGCCATTCCCGGCGCCCGCGGCTGCACACCACAGTCCTGCGCGTTCCGCGACCACCACAACGAGCTCGCAGAACTCGGCGTCGACCACCTGTTCGGGATGTCGACGCAGACCAGCGACTACCAGCGGGAAGCGGCCGAGCGGCTGCACCTGCCCTTTGCGCTGCTGTCCGACGTCGACCTCGCCTTCGGACGCGCCATGAGACTCCCCACCTTCGAGGCGGATGGCATGCTTCTCTTGAAGCGTCTGACCATGATCGTCCGGGACGGGACGGTCGAGACGACTTTCTACCCGGTCTTCCCACCCGACCGCAGCGCAGGCGACGTGATCGCATGGCTCGCGAGTCGGTCTACGTGAACGCGCGACCTGAAGGCCGTGGCGCCATGGGTCAGCCCTTCGACACAGGGCGCACTCTTAAGACTGGAAAACGGCAGCCACCTTCGCAGTGAAATCGGCACTGCACGATGGCACAAAGCTTTCGCCGTGGGCCGCGTCCGCGACCGCTCTCGTTCAGAGCCGCTCGTCAAGGAAGCCGAGGAACGCCTCCCAGGACGCCAGGTCGGCGGCGCTGTCGTAGTCTCCGCCGCCCCAGACGGTGAAGGCGTGCTCGACACCGCCATAGATCTGCATGCTGTGAACGACCTGGGCCGCGTCCAGGCGGGCGGCCAGATCGACCACCTGATCCATGGGGGCCACCGGGTCGGAGGAGCCGTGCAGGATCAGCAGCGGGGCCGTCACCGCGCCGTAATCCTGGTCCTCCGGCGTCCCCAGGCCGCCGTGAAAGGAGACGAAACCGGCGGCCGGCGCACCGCTGCGCGCCAGCTCCAATACCGCCGCACCGCCGAAGCAGTAGCCCATGGCAATCAGCCGTTCCTCGTCCATGCCCTCGCCGACCAGCGCGGCGATGCCACCGGTCATCAGCCGGCGCATCCGGTCGCGGTCGGCGTAGAGGGCGCCGCTGCGCGCGCGCCGCTCCTCGACCGTCTCCGGGCGGATGCCGGTGCCGTAGAGGTCGAGCGCCACCGCCGCATAGCCGGCCTCGGCCAGCATCTCGACCCGCCGCTGCTCGTAGGTGCCGAGACCGTCCCAGTCGTGGATCACCACGACGACGGGCAGGTCGCCCGCCAGGTCGGGGTTGCGGGCAACGTAGCCCTCGAAGCTTTCGCCGTCGATTTCATAGGCAACCGGCTCGGCCTCGATCTGCGCCTGAACCGCGGGGGCAAGGCAGACGACGGCGGCAAAAGCGGCCGCAGCCACGCTCAGACGTGCAAGAAGAGGGCGTTTAAAGGCGGAGCGTCTAGAGGCGGGGCGTGCGAACGCAGGGGCGGTGATGACCATGGCGTCTCTCCCATCCATCGGCTGCCAAGCGAGCAAAAGGCTCGAACACGAGACCCAGTATGCCGCAAGACCTCGCCCGCAGCAGCCACCGAAAGCGGAAAACCTGACCGCGATCACCCCGATGACGGCTACTCGGGGGCGGCCGGCTACTCGGGATAGCAGCCGGCCACGCGCGCCCGCAGACGAACCAAAGAGAGCACCGTGTCGATGGTGGGAGTCGGCACGCCCACCAGTTCCCCCATCTCGTGCACGGCCGCCACCAGAGCGTCGATCTCCATCGGCCGGCCGCGCTCCAGGTCCTGCAGCATGGAGGTCTTGTGAGCGCCGACCGCCGCGCCGCCGGCGATCCGCCGGTCGACGTCGATCGGGAACTTGACGCCCAGCTTCTCCGCAACCGCCTGGGCCTCGAGCATCATGTTGCGCGCGACCTCCCGCGTGCCGCCGCCCACGCCCTCGTCGGCGCAGAGCACATCCAGCGTGGCGCCGGTCAGCGCGGAAATGGGATTGAAAGACAGGTTGCCCCAAAGCTTCACCCAGATCTCGTCGCGGATCTTCGGGCGCACGGGCGCCTTCAGGCCGGCGGCGCCCAGGGCCTTGGAGAGCGCCTGCGCCCGCTCGCTCTTGGCGCCGGAAGGTTCGCCGAGGGAAAAGCGATTGCCCTCGATGTGCAGGATCGTCCCCGGCTCGGTGACCTCGGCGGCGGGATAGACGACGCAGCCCAGCACCCGCTCCGGCCCGATCCCGTCCCACTGCCGGTCGCCCGGATCGACCGTCTTGAGACGGCGGTCACGATAGGGGCCTTCCAGGTCGTAGAAGTACCACCAGGGCACACCGTTGACCCCCATCACCACAGTGGTCTCGGGGCCCAGCAAGGGCTGCAGCCTGTCGACCACGCCGGGCACGGAATGCGCCTTCAGCGTGATGACGACGTAGTCCTGCGGACCGAGATCGGCCGGGTCCTCCGCCGCGGCCACGGAGACGGTCGAGCGCTCGCCCTCCTCGATCAGCGTGAGTCCCTTGTCCTTCATGGCCGCCAGGTGCGGGCCGCGCGCGACCAGGCTGACCTCCGCGCCGGCCTGAGCCAGCTTGGCGCCCATGTAGCCGCCGATGGCCCCGGCGCCGAATATGCAGATCTTCATGACGTCAGACCGAGCTTCTCGGCCAGACCGATCCGCTGCATCTTCCCAGTCGCGCCCTTGGGGATCTCCGGCAGGATGACGACCTTGCGCGGCACCTTGAAGTCAGCGAGCCGTTCCGAGGCGAAGTCGCGGATCTGCCGCTCCTGCGCCTCCTGCCCTTCGCGCAGCACCACGGCCGCCGCGACCTCCTCCCCCAGCTTCGGATGCGGCAGGGCGAAGGTCACCACCTGGGCTACGGCCGGATGATCCATCAGGACCTCGTCGACCTCCAGCGGCGAGACCTTCTCGCCGCCGCGGTTGATGATCTCCTTGAGGCGGCCGGTGATGCGCAGATAGCCCTCTGCATCGAAGTGTCCCTGGTCGCCGGTGCGGAACCAGCGGCGCCCCTCCAGCTCGAAGAAGGACTTGGCGTTGGCGTCGGGATTGGCCTCGTAGCCCGGCGTGACGTTGGGGCCGGAGATCACCACCTCGCCGGTCGCCTGGGCGGCGAGCAGACGGTCCTCCGTCTCGTCGGCGGTGCGGACCAGCGGTCCCGCCTCGATGCCGACCGAGCCCGGCTTCTGGGCCCGCGGCGGCAAGGGGTTGGAGGCCATTTGATGGGCCGCCTCGGTCATGCCGTAGCTCTCGATCACCGGGCAGCCGAAGGTTTCCTGCAGGGTCGTCATCACCTGCGGCGGCAGGGAGGCCGAGGAGGACCGGATCAAGCGCAGCCGCGTCGTCTCGACGATCTCCTCATTGCGCGCGGCACGCGCCAGGATCGCCTGGTGCATGGTCGGCACCGCCGTGTACCAGGTCGGCCGGACGCTCCCGAGCCAGCCGAAGACCTGAAGCGCGTTGAACCCCGGCGAGCACCAGACCGAGGCGCCGGCGGCCAGCGAGGACAGCACTGCCGCGATCAGGCCGTGAATGTGGAACAGCGGCATGATGTTGAGGCAGCGGTCGTCCGGCGTGAGCTGCAGGGTCGCGCCAATATGCCGGGCCGACGCGGCCAGATTGCGCTGCAACAGCGGTACGATCTTCGGCCGGGAGGTCGTGCCAGAGGTATGCAGCACCAGTCCCACCTCGTCGGCGGCGGCCGGACCGCCGGCGGCAGCAGCAGCCGTCGCGGAGTCACCCTCGACCTTCAGGCGGAACCAGCCGGCCGGTTTCTCCGAAGGACTGGACAGACGGATCACCCGCACGCCTTGACGAAGGGCGACCGGCAGCGCCGGCCCGTCGTAGTCTTCCGCCACCACAAGGGCCTTGGCGTTGAGGTCGGAGATGTAGAAGTCGTACTCCTCCTCCCGATAGGCCGGGTTGAGCGGCGCCGTGGTCGTGCCGCAGGCCAGCGCGACGAAGGCGGCCGCCATCTCCGGACCGTTGGGCAGGACGATGGCCACCCGGTCGCCGCGGCCGATCCCCAAGGCGTTCAGGGTTTCGAGGGTCTCGGCAGTCAGATCGCGGAGCTGGCCGAAGGTCAGCCAGTCGCGCTCGAGCCCGCCGATCGCGGGTCTGTCGGCCGCGTGCGGCGCAAGCAAATCGAAGAGGGTATCGGACATCTTTTCCCTTGGGACTGTTGGATGGTCTGCACGGCGCCGAACCTGCGCCGCCGCACTTATGCCGCCGAACTCTTGGCCGCCCAACCTACGCCGAGGAGCGGCTGGACGCCGCCGCGCGGCCGGGCAGGAGGTGCCGGCGCAGCTTACGGATCAGCGGAAGCAGGAACAACAGCAGCGCAATGGCGATGAAGGTCGCCGAGATCGGCCGCTCGACGAAGGTGGTGACGTCGCCTTGTGCCGCAATGAGCGCCTGGCGCAAAGACTTTTCCATCAAGGGCCCGAGCACCAGCGCGAGGACCAGCGGGGCCAGAGGATAGTCCAGCTTGTGCAGCAGATAGCCGGCGATGCCGAAGCCGGCGATCAGCCAGACATCGTGCATCTTCTGGTTCGGCGTAAAGCCGCCGACGATGCAGAGCACCAGCACCAGCGCGCTCAAGACCGGCAGGGGGATGCGCAGGGACCAGACGAAGAGCGGGATCAGCGCGAGATTGATCGCCACCGCGAAGAGGTTGGCGGTATAGAGACTCGATATCAGGCCCCAGACGAACTCCGGCTGCTCGATGAAGAGCATCGGCCCCGGCATCAGCCCCCACATCACCATGCCGCCCAACAGCAGCGCGGTGGTCGGCGAGCCGGGGATACCGAGGGTCAGCATCGGCAGCAGAGAGCCGGTGCTGGCGGCGTTGTTCGCGGTTTCGGGCGCCACCACCCCCTCGACGGCGCCCTTGCCGAACTGCTCGGGCTTGCGTGAGGTGGACTTCGCGACCCCGTAGGCCATCAGCGACGCCGGGGTCGCCCCGGCCGCCGGCAGCATGCCGACGAAGTAGCCGAGCAGAGATCCGCTGGCCATGGCCTTGAGGGAGGTTCCGAGCGCCCGGAAGCCGGCCGCGAGTTCGGAGAAGCGGATCCGCGCCGGCATGACCTGCGGCTTGTGCTGGGTCTGCTCGATGGTCCAGAGGATCTCGCCGATGCCGTAGACGCCGATGGCCAGCACCAGAAAGGAAATCCCGCTGTAGAAGCCGGGAAGATCGCCGAAGATCAGGCGCGGCTGGCCGGAGATGAGGTCGAGCCCCACGGTGCTGAGCACGAGGCCGAGCAGAATCATCAGCACGGTCTTGAAGACATCGTCTCCGCCCAGCGCGAGGAAGGTGGTGAAGGCGAGCAGCACCAGGGCGAACTCCTCCGCCGGACCGAAGGCCAGGGCGACATCGGCCAGGGGCGCGGCGAAGAGCGTGAAGAGCACCACCGAGACGGTGCCGCCGACGAAGGAGCCGACGGCGGCGGCGATCAAGGCGAGGCCGGCCTGCCCCTTCTGGGCCATCGGCCGGCCGTCGAAGGTGGTCGCGACAGCCGTCGAGGCACCGGGAATGCCCAGCAGGATCGAAGAGATGGCGCCGCCGTACATGGCGCCGTAGTAGATCGCCGCGAGGAAGATGATCGCCGAGGCCGGCGGCACCAGGAAGGTGATCGGCAGGAGGATCGCGACGCCGTTGACGGACCCCAGTCCCGGCATGGCGCCGATGAAGAGGCCGACCGTCACACCGAGCAGCAAGACAGCCAGATTGAGCGGCAGAAGCGACAGCGCGAAACCGTCGGCCAGGTGCTGCAGGATCTCCATGGAGGACTCCCCGAAAGGCCGAAGGACTGCGGCTTAGAAGAAGAGGGCGTAGAGGGGAATGAACAGCGGCTCGGTGATCCCCTTGGGCAGCAGGATCTTGAGCGTCACCTCGAAGAAGAAGAAGACGACCACCGGCGTGATCAGCGCCAGAAGCGTGGTCTGCCGCCAGCCGACAGGCCCCATGGCCCTGAGGTAGAAGACGAGGAACAGCGGAATGGCGACGTAGGCGCCGACCAAGTGGATCAGCGCGATCGCCGCGAGCAGCGACCCCACGACGATCAGCACCTGCCGCAGGGCCACCCGGCTGACGAAGGGACGACGGCTGCCGCGCTCGGCCAGCAGTCCGACCGCCTGGCGCAGGAAGATGCCGCCGGCCGCAACCAGCATCATCACCGACAGCCAGAAGGGAAAGGCGCCGCCGCCGGGACCCGCGCCCTGCTGCCAGCCGATCGGCAGAGCGGCCGCGTGGATCATGAAGTAGACGGACAGGCCCATAAGAAAGGCCGCCGTCAGCAGCTCGGCGACTCGCATTGCATCCGGTCCTCTCGTGAGTAACGCGGTCCGCCGGCGCGCCCGCTATCGGCCTTCTTCGGCCTTCGGCCTGGGATCGCGAAAAAGGTCGCGGCGGGGCGGAAACCTCGAAGGTAGGCTGGCACCCGGAGGCTCAGCCCCGCCGCAGGTTGAAGGGAACTCTAGGAACCGCTCTCGCCCATCGCCTCAAGCAGCTTCGCGTGCAGGTCGCGTTCGGCCAGGAGATAGGCCTGCAGCTCCTCGCCGGTCAGCAGGTCGGACACCAGCGCCTGCTCGGCGGCGTAAGACTGCCACTCCTCGGTTTCGCTGAGCGCCTTGAAGAGATCGGTGTAGAAGATCTGGGCTTCGACCGGCATGTCCGGCGGGCCGACGAAGCTGCGCTGCATGGCATAGACCAGATCGTGGCCCAACTCGCGCATCGTCGGCACCTCGGGGAAGACCTGGATCCGCTCTTCGGTGAAGGCCGCGATGGGGCGGCTCTTGCCGGCCTTCCAGAAGGCCATCTGCTCGGACGGATTGTTCACCGTCGAGTCGACATGCCCGCCCACGAGGTTCTTGGCCACCGTGCCGCCGCCCGCGAAGGGAACGTAGGTCATCTCGATGCCGAATTCGGTCTCCAGCATCGCCGTGACCAGAGAGTCTTCCTGACCCGTGCCGGTGCCGCCCATCTTCCAGGCGCCGCCGGCCGCCTTCACCGCCGCGACATAGTCCTCCAGCGTGGCGATGTCGCTGTCGGCATTGACCCAGAGCACGAAGGTGTCGACGGCCATCCGCGCGATCGGCGTGAACTCCTCGATGTCGACGCCGATATCGGTGCGCAGGGGCGTGGTGTAGTAACTGTTCAGGGTCGCCATCACCTTGTGGGCGTCGCCGGCGTTGTCCTGCAGGTAGCGCAGCGCCTCCGCCCCCGAACCGCCGCCCTTGTTGATCGGCAGCACCGGCATGGGCGAGAGATCGTTCTTCTGGATGATCGATTGAAACAGCCGGGCCAGCCGGTCGGCACCGCCGCCCTGCCCAGCCATGATCACCATCTCGAAGGGTTTGTTCGGCTCCCAGTCCGCCGCTTGCGCGGTGGCCGTGCCGACGTTCAAGGCGAGCCCCAGGGACAGGCCGGCCGTGAGACCGGTCAGGACCGCAGAGGTCTTGAGGTGTTTCGTCAACATCATTGAACCTCCCAGTTCGATAGCAACGATTCCGGCGCTACGTTTTTTCAATTTATATCAATGTTTTATTTTCTTTTTCTCAGTCTAGATCTCAGGAAATCGATTGAGCGCCCTAATTTCACATCTAAGTTTGTAGTTTACCTGAGATTGATAGAGATTTTAGTGAAATCTCGCGCTTTGCGAGAGAGTCAAGGACAGCCCATTTGTGATCTTTTCGAGTGACGGGCGGCCACCCGCGTGTCGCTTTTCGTAAGCGGTCGGCCGAGTTCCGGCAGTGCCCTGCCAAGGACGCGGGAGAGGCTAGGCCGCGACGGCCTGGCGCCGTGGCTCCGCCGTCTCGCGGTACCATTCCTGCGCGGCCGCGACGCCGGCGCCCGGCTCGACGGCTGCGCCGGCATCCCGCAAGGCCATCTCCGCGCAGGCCAGCGCGGTCAGGCAACTGACCTCGTTCAGGTCGCCCAGGTGGCCGATCCGGAAGACCTTTCCAGCCAGTTGCGACAGCCCGGAACCGAAGGAGGTGCGATAGCGCTCGTAGGCGATCCGCAGGAGGTCGCGGGCATCGACCGTTTCCGGGACGCGGATCGCGCTGACCGTATCCGAGTACCAGCGTGGCTCCTGCGCGCAGAGATCCAGACCCCAGGCGAAGACGCCCCGCCGGACGCCTTCGGCCAGGCGGCTGTGGCGCAGGAACACAGCCTCCAGGCCCTCGTCGAACAGCAGATCGAGCGCGACGCGCAGGCCTTGGAACAGCTGTGTCGGGGGCGTGTAGGGAAAGAAACCGTCGGCGTTCATGCGCAGCATGTCGGCAAAGTCGAAATAGCAACGCCGGAACCGGCCGGTCCGACTGGCGGCCAGGGCCTTCTCGCTGACGCCGAGGAAACTCAAACCCGCCGGCAACATGAACCCCTTCTGCGATCCGGCGACGGCGAGATCGACTCCCCACTCCTCCATCCGGAAATCGATCGAGGCGATCGAGCTGACGCCATCGACGAACAGCAGCGCCTCATGTCCGCAAGCGTCCAGAGCCCCGCGCACCGCGGCAACATCCGAGGTCACGCCGGTGGCGGTTTCGTTGTGGGTCACGAAGACCGCCTTGATGCGACCGTCGCGGTCGGCCGCCAGGCGCTCGGCATAGAGGTCCACCGGCACGCCGGCGCCCCAGTCCACATCGATGCACTCCACCTCCAGCCCCAGGCGCTCGGCCATGTCGACCCAGAGATGGGAGAACTGACCGAAGCGGGACATCAGCACGCGGTCGCCCGGATCGAGCGTGTTGGTGATCCCCGCTTCCCAGGCACCGGTCCCCGAAGAGGGAAAGATGAACACGCGACCCGTCGAGGTCTTGAAGGCCCGCTTCAGCCCATCGAACAGAGGCAAGGTCAGTTCGCCGAAGTCGCTGGCCCGCATATCCTGCATCGGCACGTTCATGGCCCGGCGCACGGGCTCGGGAATGTTCGTCGGCCCGGGGATGAAAAGGTGCGTCATCCCCGCCTTGGTCATGGTGCCGCTGGCGGCCGTCGCGATCGGGCTGGTCATCGGGCGCGTTCCTCTCCCCAGAGTCAGGCTGCGATCCGGAGGTTCGGTCCAGGATCCTGGCCCCTCCGTTCTTCCGGAAGCGTGGCCGACAAGCCTGCCTTCGCGAAGGAAATTCGCGTCGACGTGAAAGTTGTGTTGTTGACAGAGTCTTTTTCAGTAAACTTGTAAATGCCCGAGCGTATCGACGGCGCCGCGACACGGGAGGCCGGTTTCGCGACCATGCCCCAGCGCAAGACCTTCGTCGGACCGCGCCTGCGCCAACTGCGCCGCGACCGTAAGGAGTCGCAAGCGGAGATGGCGCGGCAGCTCGGCCTCAGTCCGGCCTACGTGAACCTGCTGGAGAACAACCAGCGCAGCCTGTCCGTGCAGGTTCTGGTGCGGCTGTCGGAGGCCTACGGCGTCGACTGGCGCGACCTGGTCCAGGACGACGCGACGACGGCGCTCGCCGATCTGCGCAACGCCCTGCAGGACCCGGTGTTCGGGGACGACACCCCCGACCTGCAGGAACTGCGCGCCGCGCTCGACCACTCCCCGAAGTTCGCGCACAGCTTTCTGGAGCTGCACAAGAGCTATCAGAGCTTGGGCGAACGGCTGCTCTCGCTCGGCGGCGGCGGCGCCAGCGATGCCGAGCGAATCGCCACGGCCAGCCCGGAGGCGGTGGTCCACGACCTCTTTCGCAAACACCGCAACCATTTCGATCTGCTCGAGCGGGCGGCCGCGGACTTCCGCCACGACGAACCGATCGATGCCGACGAGATGTACAGCTACCTGAAGCTGCGGCTGAAACGCGACCTGGGCATCCAGGTCTCCAGCGTCCCCGTAACGGCCCTGCCCCAGACCCTGCGCTACTACGATCAGAAGACGGGGGAGATCCAACTGTCCGAAGGGCTGGACCACCCCAACCGCGTGTTCCAGCTGACCCACGTCGCCGGGCTGCTCAAGTATCGCGAAACGATCGACAAGATCATATCGACGGCGAACATCCTCGATCCGCGCGCGCAAGCGCGCTGCCGCGTCGAGCTGGCCAACTACTTCGCCGCCGCGGTGCTGATGCCCTATGCGCAATTCCTGAGCGAGGCGAAAGGCTGCCGCTACGATCTGGACCGCCTGGCGCTGCGGTTCGGCGTCTCCTTCGAGCAAGCCTGCCACCGCGTGACCACCCTGCAGCGCGAGGGCGCCCTGGGCGTTCCTTTCTTCTTCCTGCGCATCGACAAGGCCGGGAACGTCACCAAGCGCTTCAACGCCACCACCTTCCATCTCGCCGAATATGGCGGGGCCTGCCCACGGTGGGACATTCACCTGAGTTTCCGCACGCCCGGCCGTATCCTGCCGCAGTTCGTCGAGATGCCCGACGGCAGCCGCTACTTCACCGTCAACCGCACGGTGGACCGCCCAAGCCTTGGCTACGATACGCAGGACCAGCGTCTCGCCGTCACCCTTGGCTGCGCCATCGCGCACGCCGGCGAGTTGATCTACGCCAGCCGCTTCCACCTGGACGAGCCTGAGCTTTTCACGCCGATCGGGATCAACTGCCGCCTCTGTCCGCGGCAGAACTGCGCGCAGCGCGCCCACCAGCCGCTCCACCTCGACCTGCCGATCGACGAGCGCCGCCGCGGCCAGACCCGCTTCGAGAGCTAGAGGGCGATTCACGCCTTAGGCAGGATCGCCGGAGCGAGTCCGCCTAAGGCGATCCTGCTCTAGCTGCCCCAGCTATTTTGGATCCACCGGCTTGACTGGGGCTCAATGAAGTGCATATGCACGACATGACCGAAGACATGACAGACGACGACCTCAAGGCATCGGCCGACGCCGCACGCCTGACCTGTGCGTGCTTCGCCCTGCGCCAGGCCGCACGGCAGATCACGCGCCTCTACGAGGCGGAGATGGCGCACCTGGGCCTCAGCGCCGGGCAGTTCTCGATCCTGACGGCGCTGGTGCTGCACGACGAGGCCACCTTTACCGATCTGGCGACGGGGCTCGGCATGGACCGGACATCGCTCTCCCGCGCCCTGCGGCCGCTGGAACGCAGCGGCTTCGTCACCCTGTCCCCCGAGGGACGGAAGCGCCGGCGGACGGCCAAGATCGCGCCTGCCGGCCGGCAGAAGTATGCCGAGGCCTTTCCGTTCTGGCAGCAAGCCCAGGCGAAAGCCGCGCGACAGTTTGGGCAGCGAGACTGGCCGGCCCTGGCCGGTCAGCTTTCCGACCTGGTCGAGACCCACACGTGATCTGCGCGCGCAGCGCTGCGTAGAGAAACCAGTTACCCGCGAGGATCGGAGCGCATGACCCAAGCAAATCAGGAAGCGCGGCGTGGTTTTCGTCTGCTCGGCCTCGCCGGACGGCTTGCGGTCGCGGCCGTAATCCTCTGTTTCATAGCCGGCGGCGTGGCGATCTTCCATCTGCGCACCGCCGCAGAGGCGGAGCCGGCGCCGGCCGCGCCGCTGCCCGTTCACGCCCAGAC
>JANQPZ010000342.1 GCA_028285215.1 Rhodovibrionaceae bacterium
CTCTGGGCGGCCTCTGGCTCTGCCTCTGGCGCGGTTCCTGGCGCTTCCTCGGCCTCGCCGTCATCGCCGTCGGTCTCAGCGGCGCGGTCTGGCGGACGCCGCCCGACTTGCTGATCACCGCCGACGGCGGCCTGATCGCGGCGCGCACCCCCGGCACCGGGCTCGCCTTGTCGCCGGGCCGGGGGCAGAACTTCGTCCGGGAGCAGGGGCTGCGGGGGGCCGGCCAGGCCGAGGCCGCGGCCTGGCCGCCGCCGGGCGACTGGCTGCGCTGCGATCCGGCAGGCTGCGTCTATCGCCGGAATGGCTGGATCGTCGCTTTACCGCAGACGCCGGCGGCGCTCCCCGAAGACTGCCGCCGCGCCGACCTGATCGTCGCGCCCTTTCCCGTGCCGCGCGGCTGCGCGCGCCTAAGGGACACCCCCGCTCGCGTGATCGACCGCTTCGACCTCTGGCGCGAGGGCGGTCACGCGGTGACTCTCGGCGAAGAGGGGGATCTGCGGATCGAAACGGTGCGCCAAAGCCGCGGCGCGCGGCCCTGGACCGGCGAAGGCTTCCGGGACTGAAATCCTCGGGGGGAAAATCAGTAGCGGCGCAGCAGGCCGATCAGGCGGCCCTGGACCTTGACCCGGTCCGGCGGGAACAGCCGCGGCTCGTAGTTGCGGTTGGCCGGCTCCAGCGCGATGGCGCCGCCGCGCCGGCGAAAGCGCTTGAGCGTGACCTCGCCGTCGTCGACCAGGGCAACGACGATGGCGCCGTTCTCGGCCTGGTCGCTGCGCTCGATCACAACCGTGTCGCCGTCCAGGATGCCGGCCTCCACCATGGAATCGCCCTCGACCTGGAGCGCATAGTGCTCGCCGCGGCCCAGCAGGTCGGCCGGTACATCGACGTAGGCGGCATGATCGCGCAGGGCCTCGATCGGGGTTCCGGCGGCAATCCGTCCGTAGAGCGGCAGGCTGACGGCCTCGCTGTCGTTCGCGACCTTGGCGCCGGAGAGCCCGGGGGAGAGCCCGGCACGGCGGCCGCCCTCGATGACGTTGGGCGCGAAGCCGGTCTTGCCGCCCATGTTCTCCGGCAGACGCACGACCTCGATCGCACGGGCGCGATGGGGCAGCCGGCGGATGAAGCCGCGCTCTTCCAGGCCGGTTATCAGGCGGTGAATGCCGGACTTCGATTTGAGTCCCAGCGCCTCCTTCATCTCGTCGAACGAGGGCGAAACCCCGTGTTCGTTGAGGTGCGCATGGAGAAACAGCAGAAGTTCGTGTTGCTTGCGCGTCAGCATGACGTCCGGCCCCCGTTTCGCGTCGCCGGCAAGCGTGGACCCGCTTCCCGGCAAAAGCTTCGCCTCTGGGGCGCACCGTCAGCGGGAGATCAGATCATCCACAATTCGGGCGCCTCACGGCAAGACGAATCGCTTTTTGTTCTAATCTCGTTCCGTTCGTACGTCAAGCGTTCTTGTAATAGTGCTTAAATTGACGACAGGCTCGTGGGAAATCGCAGGACCTCCACAAGCGTCCCGGCCGCCGCCGGCGGCGCATGGGGCGCCCGCAGGATCAGCGCGTCGGCATGGGCCAGGGTGGCCAGCATGGAGCTGTCCTGCTTGTGGAAGGGGCTGGCGTGCAGGCGGCCGTCGTCGTTCGGCCGCAGGGTGGCCCGCAGATAGTCCTGCCGGCGGTCGTTGGCGCCCAGGTCGGCGGCCAGAACGGCGGGCTCCGTGGGGTGCGCCGGGCGCGCGAGCCCGAGCAGCCGATCCAGGATCGGGCGCACGAAAAGCAGGCCGCAGACCAGACTGGAGACGGGATTGCCGGGCAGACCCAGCATCCGGGTGCCTTTGAGACGGCCGAACATCAGCGGCTTGCCGGGGCGCATGGCGATTTTCCAGAAA
>JANQPZ010000346.1 GCA_028285215.1 Rhodovibrionaceae bacterium
ATCTGGGCCCGTTCCGCCAGGGGCGCAGATCGAGCGTGTGCATCCGTCGGACTACGTGGAGGCCGTCTTCGCCGCGGTTCCGGGCAGCGGCACTGCACACCTGGACGGCGATACGGTCGTGTCGCCGGCTTCGGGTGAAGCGGCCCTCAGGGCCGCCGGCGCTGTGACGGCGGCCGTCGATGCCGTGATGGCCGGCGAGGCGGACAATGCCTTCTGCGCCATCCGACCACCGGGTCACCATGCCGAGCCCGACCGGGCCATGGGCTTCTGCATCTTTTCCAACGCCGCCATCGGTGCGCTGCATGCCCGCGCCGCACACCGCGTTCACCGCATTGCCGTGGTGGACTTCGATGTGCACCACGGCAACGGGACTCAGGCTGCCTTCTGGGACGATCCTGACCTGATGCTGCTATGCAGCCATCAGATGCCGCTGTACCCAGGAACCGGGTCTGCCGGCGAGCGCGGCGCGCACGGCAACATTGTCAACGTTCCGCTTCCTCCGGGTGCCGGGGCGGAGGAGTTTCGCGAGATCTACCGCCATGTCGTTATCCCGCGGCTGCGCGCCTTCGATCCCGATTTCGTGATCATCTCGGCCGGCTTCGACGCTCATTACGCCGATCCCCTGGCCGGACTGAATTTCACGGAGGCGGACTTTGCCTGGGCGACCAGCGAGATCCTGCACGTTGCGGAGCACGCGGCGCGCGGGCGCGTGGTTTCGACCTTGGAGGGCGGCTACGACCTCGACGGACTGGCACGCTCCGCCGCAGCCCACGTGGGAGCGTTGCTCCGGCCTTGAGGTGCACTCCCTAGACTTATGGACGAGCAGCATCGCACGTGGATGCGAGCGACTGCGAAGCGGTTGTTCAGCTCCTGTCGCAGAGCGGGCCGTCGGCCAGTGCGTCGCTCCGCAATCCACCCGGATCGTCGGCTTCGGCGGCATGCAGGCAGGCCAGCAGAGGTTCGTCGATGCCGGCACGCCAGATCTCCAGGGGCAGCACCAGGGCTTGCTCGCCGTTGTCCCGGTACCAGCCGTCGAGGACGAAACTGCGGCCGCTGGAGCGCTCCTTCAGACTTGCCGCGTAGTGCGGCCAACCGTCCAGCAGGTTTCCGCGCTGCACGGGCAGGTCGGGTGTGTGATGGTGCAGCAGCCCTTCGGCCGTCAGCAGCCGGGCCAGCTGCGTCATATTGACGGCTTCGTCGATACAGTCGAGCTGGCCGCTTCTGCCGAAGCCAGCAAAGGTCCCCGCCAGGTCCTCGCTGCTGTTCGTGTATTGGCCGGCAATGGTCTCGAAGGTCGCTGCGGCGGCGGCCAACCGGCGGCGTTCTTCCGCCGGGGTTCTCGGCAAGGGATCGAAATGCGCGGCGATCTTCTGCCAGTCCGACGGGGTCAGGGCGAGGTCGTGGCGCTCCGCGCAGCCGTGTCCGGTGCAGTAGACGAGGCCGTCCGGAGCCGGTGTCTCGGGCGCCACGCGGTCCAGCACGGTCTGACCGTAGCGTGCCGTAAGGCCGCCGCTGCACGCCGTCAGCAGCAGCGCCGCAGCCACGCAGCTCAGGATCCGATGCCTTTTTTTGCCCACTCGTTTTCCTGCTCGTTCGTTCTAAACGTGCGTGCGACAACCGGACGACCCTGAAGATTTGTCGCCTAAGGAGTTTAGGCTGCAGATCGGCTGCCGGCCAATCCCGAAGACAAGGGGGGCGCCGCATGCTACAGACGGCAGCCAGTAGAGATCCTATGCACAAGGAAGAAGCGGAACTGATGGCGGAGACTTCCGGACAGCAAGCACCGCAGGTGCCGAGCGAGATCGCTGGGATGTCTTTCGAAGAGGCGCTGGAGGAACTGCGCCTGATCGTCGGTCGGTTGGAGTCGGGCGAGGGCCAACTGGATCAGGCGATCGACGCCTACGAGCGCGGCGCGCAGCTCAAGGCGCACTGCGAGGCAAAGCTGCGTGAAGCCCAGGCGAAGATCGAGAAGATCGCCCTTGGCCCGGACGGAACGGCGCGCAGCGAGCCGTTCGAAGGGAGTTGACGGGGGCTGCGCAGTCCTGTGCCGGGGCTGTCGCGGTCTTGGTCAGAGGTTGGCAGCTCGCTTTTGCGGAAAATCCCCGAAACGCATGGGCTTGACCTTTTCACTGTGAAGTCGGACCTTTCCCGCTTGGCTGCCGTTGTTTCTGGATGGCGTGCTGGGGGTTCATAAGCAAAAAAGAGGACGAGAGTGAGCGTATCAGGCGAGAGCAAGACCCCGTTGCTGGACCAGGTGCCGACCCCGGCCGAGCTACGCAAACTCGACGAAAGTCAACTCCGCCAGCTCGCCGACGAGCTGCGCTCCGAAATGATCGATGCGGTGTCCCACACCGGTGGTCACCTGGGCGCCGGGCTCGGTGTGGTCGAGCTGACGGTGGCGTTGCATCATGTCTTCAACACCCCAGACGACAAGTTGATCTGGGATGTCAGCCACCAGTGCTATCCCCACAAGATTTTGACCGGGCGGCGCGACAGAATTCGCACGCTGCGCCAAACGGGCGGGCTTTCGGGTTTTACCAACCGAACCGAGAGCGAATACGACCCCTTTGGGGCGGCACACTCCTCGACCTCGATTTCCGCCGGTCTCGGCTATGCCGTGGCGCGCGATTACAAGGGCGCCAAGAACCATGTGATTTCGGTGATCGGAGACGGCGCCATGTCGGCCGGTATGGCCTACGAGGCGATGAACAATGCCGGTGCCCGCGACACGCGCCTGATCGTGATCCTGAACGACAACGACATGTCCATTGCGCCGCCGGCCGGCGCGATGAGCAGCTATCTGTCGCAGATCGTCAGTTCGAAGTCCTTCCAGTCGGTCCGTCATTGGGGCAAGCATCTGGCCGAACGGCTGCCCAGAAGCCTGCAGGCCACGGCCAAGCGGGCGGAGGAGTACGCGCGTACCCTGGTCACCGGCGGCACGCTGTTCGAGGAACTTGGCTTCTTCTACATCGGCCCGCTCGACGGCCATAATCTGGAACACTTGATTCCCGTCCTGAAGAACGTGCGCGACACGGACTTCGCCGGACCTGTGCTGATCCATGCCGTGACCCAGAAGGGCAAGGGCTATGCGCCGGCCGAGGCGGCGGCGGACAAGTACCACGGCGTCGCGAAATTCGACGTCATCACCGGCAAGCAGGCCAAGCCGCAGCCGAAGGCGCCGGCCTATACCTCTGTTTTCGCCGATGCGCTGATCAAAGAGGCCGAGGACAACGACAAGGTGGTGGCTGTGACCGCCGCCATGCCTTCGGGGACCGGGCTGAACAAGTTCGGCGATCGCTTTCCCGACCGCACCTTCGATGTCGGCATCGCGGAGCAGCACGCGGTGACCTTCTGTGCCGGTCTGGCCTGCGAGGGCTACGTCCCCTTCGCCGCGATCTACTCCACGTTCCTGCAGCGCGCCTACGACCAGGTCGTGCACGACGTGGCCATTCAGAAGCTGCCGGTGCGGTTCGTGCTGGATCGCGCCGGCATGGTTGGCGCCGACGGCGTGACCCACCAGGGATCCTACGATATCGCCTATCTGGGCTGTCTGCCCGATTTCGTGCTGATGGGCGCCTCCGACGAAGCCGAACTGATGAATATGGTCGCGACGCAGGTCACGATCGACGATCGCCCCTCGGCCTTGCGCTATCCCCGGGGCGAGGGTCTCGGCGTGCCTCTGCCGGAACGCGGCGTGCCGCTGGAAATCGGCAAGGGCCGCATTGTCCGGGAAGGCACCAAGGTCGCCATCCTCAGCTACGGCACGCGCCTGAAGGATGCCCTGGCCGCGGCCGACGAACTGGCCGCCAAGGGCCTCAGCACCACCGTGGCAGACGCGCGTTTCGCCAAGCCGCTGGACGAGGATCTGCTGCGGCGTCTGGCCAGCGAGCACGAGGTGCTGATCACCATCGAGGAAGGGGCTGTCGGCGGTTTCGCCAGCTACTGCTTCCATGCCCTGGCACGCCAGGGGCTTCTGGAGTCCGGTGTGAAGGTGCGGCCCATGTGCCTGCCCGACCGCTTCATCGATCATGGCAAGCCCGACGAGCAGATCGCCTGGGCTGGACTCGGCGCCTCGGATATCGTCGCCACCGCGTTGACCGCGCTCGGCTACAACGATACGGAGGTCCGTCCGGCCAGGGCGTAGCGGCTCGGGGTTACGCAGTAGTGCCCGGACGCGCCCCCTCCGCTGCGGAGAGCCCTTTTCCGCTGAGAGGTGTTCCTCTGTCCTCCGCATAGCTGGTCTGGCGTCCAATCGCTTTCGAGCCGCGGCGAAATCCACCATAGTCCCCGGTCCTATGACCGTCGCGGCGTCCACTCCCTCGCCGGCTGCGCCTGAACGCGCGGCCGGCCTCGGCCCCTGGCTTGCGGAAGCCAGGGCAATGGTGAAGCTCGCCCTGCCGCTGATCGCCAGCCAGCTCGGCTTGATCGCCATGTCGGTCACCGACGTGCTGATGATCGCGCCGCTCGGTCCGACTCACCTGGCGGCCGGCTCCCTGGCCTTCATGCTCTACTTCAACATCTGGCTGTTCTGCCTCGGCGTTCTGATCGCGACGGCCTCGCTGGCCAGCCAGGCGCGCGGTGCACGCAACTTCAAGGGCGTGCGCCGCTCGGTCCGGCAAGGCTTCTGGGTGGCTTTGACTCTGGTGCCGCTCGCCGCTCTGGCGCATTGGTTCGGCGGAGACTTCCTGCTGCTGGCAGGGCAGGACCCGGAAGTGGTGGCCCTGGCCGAGCCCTATCTGCATGCCATCATCTGCAGTCTTCCCTTCAGCTTCGGCTTTCTTGTGCTGCGCTTTTTTGTGTCCGCGCTGGCGCGCCCGACGACCGTCATGATCGGACTGATCGGAGGGGCGCTGGTGAACGTGCCGCTGGACTATGTGTTGATCCATGGCGCGCTCGGCGTGCCGGCTTTCGGGATTGCGGGCGCCGCCTGGGCCACGTCGCTGGTCTGGGTCGGCATCTTTGCGTGGCTGGTCCTGGTGGTGCTGCGGGACCGGGAATTCCGGCGCTATCATGTCTTCGCCCGCTTCTGGCGCCCGGACTGGCTGCGCTACCGGGAGATCTGGCGGATCGGGCTGCCGATCGGGGTCGCATTGGTTGCCGAGACGGGGCTGTTCGCTGTTGCCCAGTTGATGATGGGATGGATCGGCACTCTGGAGCTGGCCGCTCATGCCGTTGCCATACAAGTGGCTTCGGTTGCTTTCATGGTGCCGCTTGGCATCGGCCAGGCAGCGCAGGTGCGCGTCGGGCAGCGGTTTGGAGCCGGCGACCGGGCCGGCGTTCACCGGGCCGGCTGGATGGCCTTGATCCTGGCAGGCCTCACGACCGGTCTGGCGGCTCTTGCCCTGTGGTTTGCCCCGGAGGCGATCGTTGGCCTGTTCCTGGACGCCGAAAGCCCGGTCGATGCGCCGGTCTTCGTGCTCGCCGTCAGCTTCCTGCTGGTGGCTGCGGTCTTTCAGTTGGTCGATGGCGCGCAGGTGGCCATGATCTCCAGTCTGCGCGGTCTGTCGGATACGGCCTGGCCCTTGATCATTGCGGTGCTCAGCTACTGGGGCGTCGGCGCCGTTGCCGCCTGGGCCTTCGCCTTCCCTCTGGGGTTGGAAGGGGTGGGGATCTGGATGGGGCTTGCCGTCGGATTGGCGGTTGCCGCCGTTGGGCTGACCGTCCGCTTCGCCTGGCGGGAGCGCTTGGGTCTGCTCGACAGACCTGTTGCCGCATGAGGCAGCGCGCGGATCGTCTGCTGGTGGCCCGAGGTCTGGCCGAGAGTCGAAACCGAGCCCAGGCGTTGATCGCGGCTGGGCTGGTGCTCTGCAACGGTCGTCCGCTCGGCAAGCCGAGCCAGGAACTGGAAGAAACGGCGGAGCTGACCGTCACCGGTCGCGATCACCCCTGGGTCTCGCGCGGCGGCGTCAAGTTGGAGGCCGGGTTGGAGGCTTTCGGTCTCAACCCGGCCGGTTCGGTCTGCCTGGACCTGGGTGCCTCGACGGGCGGTTTCGTTGACGTGCTGCTCAGCCGCGGCGCCGCGCGCGTCTACGCCGTCGATGTCGGCCGGGGGCAACTCGCCGCGCGTTTGCGCGACGACCCTCGCGTACGCTCCCTGGAGCGGACGGATGCGCGGGAGCTCACGCAGTCGCACCTGCCCGAGCCGCCCGGCTTGATCAGCGCCGATCTCAGCTTCATCTCCCTGACACTCGCGCTTCCGGCAGCGCTTGCGCTGGCGGCGCCGGATGCCGAGCTGATCGCATTGGTCAAGCCGCAGTTCGAAGCCGGGCGCGGCGCCGTCGGCAAAGGCGGCATTCTGCGCGATTCGACGGTTCGCAAGGCGGCCATCGCAAGGGTTCGCGACTGGCTGGGCAGCCAACCCGACTGGACGGTCAAGGGCGTGATCGATAGCCCTATCGCCGGCGGCGACGGCAATCTCGAAGCCCTCATCTGGGGCGCGAAAGCCGTCTAGCTGGGCCCTTTTTGCTTGGCGTCAACGCTCCAGTGCCGGCTGCGTCCGAAGCTGCGGCCCCTGGGCCTCGAAAACCCCGATCACGCGTAGCATCGGTTCGAGCCGGTCGACCACCTGGGCGAGGCGTACCACCGTCCCGGCGTCGGCTTGCAGATTCGCGAGGTCTCTGAGAAAGCGGCGGAACGGCGGTTCCTGCGGAAACTCCATCACCCGCACCTCGGTCTCCGGAGCGATCCCTGCAACCTCTTTTGCCGCTTCGACAGCGGTCGTCAGGCCGCCCAGCGTGTCGACCAGACCGTTCTCCGCCGCGTCGGCGCCCGTGAAGACTCGGCCGCCGGCGACGCCACGAACCGTTGCAAGGTCCAGCTCCCGCCCGGCGGCAACCTTCTCCAGGAAGTCCTCATAGACGACGCTCAGGCCCGTCTGCAGCTTCTGCCACTGGGCTGGCGTGAAATTGCGGGTGCTGCTCCAGTAGGCGGCGTTGTCGCCGGCCTGGACGCCGTCCCAGTTGATCTCCAACTCGTTCCAGAGATCGGCCAGAACGAACTTGCCCGTGACGACGCCGATGGACCCGGTGACGGTTCCGGGCTGGGCGACAATGCGGTCCGCGCCGGCCGATACGAAATATCCGCCGGACGCAGCCAGACCGGCCATGGAGATGACCACCGGCTTGCCAGCCTCGCGGACCTGGGCAACCGCCCGCCAGATGGCGTCGGAGGCGGCGTAGGAGCCGCCTGGGCTGTCGACCCGGAAGACCACGGCCTCCACCTCGGGATCGTCCGCCGCTGCCTGGAGCGCTGCCAGGATTCGGCCGGACTGCATCTCGGCACTGCCGAAGGGGCCGCGCCCTTGCTCGCTGCCCAGCACCACCGGGCCCAGTCCGTAGATCAAGGCGATCTTCGGTGCATCGGCCGGCGCTTCCGGGCGGTCGGGCTGGGCCATGTAGCGCTGGAAGTCGACGCGCTCGACGTAGTCCTCGGCCAGACCGCGAACTTCGTCGAGATAGGCCAGGCGATCGATCAGACCTGCGTCCAGCGCCTCGGCGGGCAGATAGGGGCCGTCGTCGATCAAGCGTCTGGCCTCTGCGACCGTCACCTGGCGGCTGTCGGCGATCGCGCCGGCGAGCTGGTCGCGCCAGGACGCCAACAAGCGGTTCAGGTTGCTGCGGACCGCGGGGGACATGGCATCGCGGGTCAGGGGGTCGACGGCGCCCTTGTATTCCTCGCGCTGGCCGAAGCGCCCGGCGATGCCCAGACCGGCCAGCGCCTCACGCATGTAGGGCTGTTCCAACAGGAACCCTGTGAGGTCCAGACCGCCGGAAGGCTGCAGCCACACTTCGTCCGCTGCGGTCGCGAGGTAGTAGTGCAGGGTGCCGTTACCGCCCTCGCCGAAGCTCTCGGCGAAGCCGAACACCACCTTGTCGTCCGCCCTGAAGGCAATCAGAGCATCGCGCAGCTCCTGCACCTGTGTGATGTTGACTGCGCCGGCGCCCAAACGCAGGAGGATACCCTCCACTCTCGGGTCCTGGCCGGCATCCTCGATCGCTGCAACCAGTTCGGCGAGCTGCCAGGGTCCTCCGAAGGCCGTTGTCTGGAAGCCGCTCTCCCCGCGCTCCACGATACCCGACGAGATGTCGAGTTCCAGCATCATGGAGTCCGGCAGTTCGCGTTCGGCGGTCTGCAGGCCGATTCTCTCGTCGAAGGTTTGGGCAGCTTCGCGCCAGGCGAACACGCCGATCAACACGACCACGACCACCAGCAGGCCGACGCTGGCCAGAAGACCGACGATGGATTTCAGCAGAAAGAGGATGATGCGGATCACGCCGCTGCCCTCCGATCGGTTGCGGGGTCGGGTGGACTCGGACCTAGGACTGACGCGAAACGGCATGGTACTCGGGGTTCGGCATCATGTCCGTACCTGAAGCGACACGGTTCGACATGTTGAAGAAACCGACCACGGTGCAGAGATCGAAGACGTCTTCGTCCGATAGACCGACGTCGAACAGTCGGCGCCTGTCCGCGTCGGAGATCAGGTGCGGGGTTTCAGTGAGTTTGCAGGCAAAGTCAAGAAGAGCTCTCTGGCGTTGGCTTAGCTCGGCAACGCGGTAGTTCATCGCGAGCATCTCGCCCAGTTGCGGATCGCCCGACAGTTCGCGCACCGCCGCTCCGTGAGCGACCAGGCAATAGTAGCAACGATTTACATTGGAAACGACGACGGCGACCATCTCGCGTTCCAGCTTGGTCAAGCCAGACTCGCCAAGCATCAAATCGTTGTACATGCGACCGAAAGCCCGCAGCTTCTCCGGCCGCAGGGCATAGGCTTGCAGCACGTAGGGAACCAGGCCCAGCTTTTCTCGGCACTTCTGGAAATAGGTTTGCAGGTCCTCTTCGAGTTCGGCCTCGTTGGGTACCGGCAGCTTCATGACGTGATCGGGTTGCGGCATGATGTTCCTCCTCGGCGGCGCCCCTCTTGCGGCGCTCGTTTTCCCGGACCGGGACTCCGGTGGTAGCGTCTTTCGGGCGTTCTTGACCAGAGCCCAAAGCGATCACCACACAGGCTTCCCTGCAGACCGTCAGGCAGGCCTTCAGCGGCGAGAGGTGCCCAGTGCGACGACGTGCCCGCCCCGGCGGCGGACGGCAGATCGATGTCAGCGTGACCGAACTGGGCGCGCGCGGAGACGGTGTGGCAAAGAGCGTGGACGGGCTGGTCTTCGTGCCGCTCTCTGCGCCGGGAGATCGCTTGCGCTTGAGGCTGGCAGGCGAAAAACGCGGCGGGGCCTTGCGCGGCGAGATCCTGGAGGTTCTCGAGGAAAGTCCCTTGCGGATCGAGCCGCCCTGTCCGCATTTCGGCCCCTGTGGCGGCTGTCAGCTTCAGCACCTGGAGGCTAAGGCCTACAGCGACTGGAAGCAGCACCTGGTCTCCACGCATCTGACGCGCCACGGACTCGATGCCGCCCGTGTCGAGCCCTTGGTGCAGGTGGCACCGGGCAGCCGCCGTCGCGCCGTGTTTGCGGCCCGTCGCCAGGGGCAGCGTGTCTCGCTCGGTTTTCACGAGGCGCGGAGCCACAGCATCGTCGATCTCGAGGCCTGTCTTCTCGTCACAGGGACGCTCTTTCGTCTGCTTGCCCCCTTGCGCGCCGTTCTGTTGGGGTGGTTGCCCGACGGCGCCGCAGCGCAGGCTGTGGTTGCTGAGACCGAGACAGGGGTGGATCTGCTGATCGAGACGGAGACCGCGCCCGGTCTCGAAACGCGCGAAGCGCTGGCTGCTTTCGCCGCGACCCAGAATTTGGCGAGGCTCTCATGGAGCCGCAAAGGCGATGTGCCGGAGCCCCTGGCACAGCTTCGCTTGCCGCGACTGACGTTCGGGCGTGCGCAGGTCGTGCCGCCGCCGGGCGGGTTCCTGCAGCCGAGCCGCGAGGGCGAGACGGCTCTGGTCGAACTGGTGCGGGGGGCGATTCCGACTTCGGCATTGCGCCTCGCCGACCTATACGCCGGTATCGGGACCTTCGCCTTCTCACTTGCGGATCCGGCCCGCGTTCTCGCCTACGAGGGTGATCCCGAAGCCTTGGCGGCCTTGGAGACTGCGGCGCGCCAGCCTGCGCTGAGGGGCCGCGTCGCTGGGGAGCGCCGCGATCTCGATCGCCAGCCGCTCCGCGCCGAGGAACTGGATGTCTTCGATGCCGTTGTCTTCGATCCGCCCCGTGCGGGCGCCGGCGCCCAGGTCCCTCATATCGCGCAAAGCATCGTTCCGACCGTAGTTGCCGTATCCTGTAATCCGGCCAGCTTCGCTCGCGACGCCCGAATTCTGATCGACGGCGGCTACTGCCTGGAGCGGGTCGTGCCTCTGGATCAATTCCCCTGGTCGAGCCACCTGGAACTCGTGGCGGTGTTTCGACGCTGAGCGCTCTCGGGCTGGGTGGAGATGGTCGGAACTCCTCCGCTTCCACCTGAGACGATCACGCTCTCGAGGCGTGCTCTCCAGGTGCGGGCTCGGAGCGCGGTTTACATCTCGAATAGAATAGCTGCGACAATTCCGCCCACGATGCCTTCTGTGTAGATCGCGGCACGCTGTGAAACGCCGCCTCACGCGCGGTGAGGTTTGAGAGTTACAAATCGATACTCGTAATACAATTTATAATCGTATAACTCCTTTGGGTAATCTGGTTTTGATAGAAATTCCAAGGGCTTAACCTGTTTACATATGGTTAACTACTCGATTTACGTATGGTTAATTTCGCGATACGGTAGACGGAGGAACAGAGTAGCTACGCTACTTTGTTGATAGCCACTCTACCTGGGGGCGAAATCATGCAGAGTGTCGCTGTTGCGAAATCCGATGGTTCTGCTGCGCGGCAGAGGGCAGGCTGGTTTCACCGGCTGAAGAAGCGGGGCTATGGCCCCAAGCGCCCCGCGGCGCTGCCGACAGACTCGCCGCTGCGCATCGGCGACTACACCATCGCCCGCATCGGTCCGGAGGAGGCCCGCCTGATTCCGGACGGCTTCAGGCGGGTCTATGGCGAAAACTACCTCTCGAGCGCTGTCTACGATACCGAAGCTATCGGTACAGCGCTTCGCAGTGGGGAGCAGATCTCCTTTCTTGCCCGGCATGTCAGCGGCGAGTTTGCCGGACACATCGCTCTGCGCCGTTCGGCACCCAACGGCAGCATCTACGAAATCAGTCAAGGGATCGTCGTTGCCGAGCATCGCAAGGCCGGGATCTTTCGCCATATCTTCGACGCTGCGCTGGGTATGGCTGAGAACGATCCGGCTTGCGAGGCGCTGTTCGGAACGGCCCTCACGAACCACAAGATCTCCCAGCGTGTTCTTTCGGAAGCCGGTTTGCGTGACGTCGGCTTTGAGATCGACTACGTGCCGCAGCGGATGCTTTCACGCGAAGGTGCGGCAGGACCGATCGCCACGGTCGTGCAGTATCGATCCTTCGGCCGCGGACCTGTCAGCCCGGCTTATGTGTCTCCGGCGCTGGCCGGCTGGGTCTGGCGGTTGCTGCGGACCGGCGGCGAGGCCGGGCCTGCCTTGCCGGTGGTTAGGGCGCAGTTGACGCGGCGAACCTGTTTGGGGGAGGAGACCGACCTGCCGCGGTTCGATATGGCGCGCCTGACGCTCGAGGAGGCGGGTGACGATCTCCCGCGTCTCCTGCGCGATTTCGAGCAGCGCTCGGCGGCGGCCGGTCGCCGTACGGCACAGGTGCTGATCGCTCTGGACAGACCCCAAGCCGCTGCAGCCATCGAAAGCTTGCGACCGCTCGGTTACGCCTTCAGCGGCCTCTTGCCCCGTTACTTGCCCGGCAGCGCCCACGGCGCACTATTGTATAAAAGCTTTGGTCGACCGAATTTCAAAGAAATTCAACCCTACACAGAACAAGCGAGCGCACTTCTGTCAGATGTCGTGCTAGACTGGCATTTCGTTACGCAGAACAAAGAGCTGGTTCACGAAAGCCTGCCGGCTCTGGATCCCGCCAGTCGTGGAGCGCGAACTGTCCCTCAGCGGATGGCATAAGCCAGCCTTTCGTTTCTGTTGCTCGCTTGCGGAGGCGGTACGCCCTTCCGCGCGGCTGCGGTGTGATCGGTCGTGAGCCGTCTTCGCGGCGCAACCCTGGCTGCGGCAGTTGCGGTCGGGGTGTTCATCGGTGCGACGACTGTTGCATCCAAGTTCGCCGTCGAAGATGTCGGACCGGCCGGTTTGACCTTCTTGCGCTACGCCATCGCGCTTCTCTGTCTGCTGCCGTTCGCAGCCTTCTCTATGTGGCGCCGCATATCGCTTGCCGATCTTTCGGTCATCGCAATTCTTGGCGTGGCGCAGTTCGCACTCTTGGCCGGGCTGTTCCATTTCAGCCTACTGTTCATTCCCGCTGGCCGGGCGGCCGTGATTTTCGCCACCATACCGCTGCTCACGCTCGGCATTGCCACCGCGCTGGGTCGTGAGCCCCGTAGCCTGATCAAGACGCTTGCCGTTCTCGCTTGCGTTATCGGCGTGGCGGTGGCGATCGGTGAGCGAGATATCCTGACTCACCCCAACGCTTGGATCGGTGATCTCGCTGCCTTGGGCAGTGCGCTGATCGGCGCGGTCTGCAACGTCCTCTACGGGACCTATACGCGGCGCCACGGAGCACGCTCCGTCAGCGCCTTGTCGATGGCGCCTGCCGTGATCGTGCTGCTGCCGGTCCTGGTGCTGTTCGAGGGCTGGCCGCCGGACTGGTCGGGCGTCACGGCACCGGCCTGGGCAGCGGTCGTGTTCAGCGGTTTTGCGAGCGCGGCCGGCTTTCTGTTGCTGACCTGGGCGCTGGCGCGCGCAGCGGCCAGCGATGTCGCAGCCTTCTTCTCGCTCGGCCCGATCGTCGCGACGACGCTCGGTGTCGGGTTGCTCGGAGAGGCCGTAACGCCTCAGTTCCTGTTGGGCGTTGCCTTGGTTTCATCCGGTCTTTGGGTGGCCTTGAAGGCGCGTTAGAGCGCGATTCACGCCTTAGCTGGAGTCGCCAGAGCGGATCCAGCTAAGGCAATCCTGCTCTAGGCCCAACGGACCCTCAGCCTTCCTTAGCCAGCTTCGCCAGATCCTCTCCCGTGATCAGGAAGACGTTCTTGTCGAGGATGCGCAGGCCCGGCAGGGACTTGTAGAAGCGGATGGCGCGGCGATTGAAGCGATCCACCGTCCAGACGAGCCGGGTCCATCCGCGCTCGGCCGCGGTGCGTGCCATCTCGGTCATCAGCGCTCTGCCCACGCCGTCACCTCGGGCGGCGTCGGTCACGTAGATTTCCTTCAGGAACAGGGCCAACTCGCAGTCCGTCGTCCAGAACACCGGTGCGTAGATCGCGAAGCCGACCGGTAGACCGTTACGCTCGGCAACCAAGGCTTCAAAGCCCGGCTCCTGGTCGATCCGCCGGCGTAGCCGCTCCGCTATCTCCGACGCGGGCAAGGGTTGCGGATCGCCGTAGAAGGCGAAGGCCTCGATCAGAAGCGCCGACAACCGCCCGCAATCGTCTGGACCCGCACGGCGAACGGTGGCCGCGGAGTCGGTTGCAGTCACAGTCCGATCTGGGCGCGGTGCCGCAGCAGATGATCCGCCAGCACCAACGCCATCATCGCTTCGCCGACCGGGACGGCGCGAATGCCGACGCAAGGGTCGTGACGGCCCTTGGTGACGATTTCGGTTTCCCGGCCGAAACGGTCGACGGTGCGCTTCGGGCTCAGGATCGAGCTCGTGGGCTTGACGGCGAAGCGCACGATCAGCGGCTGACCGGTCGAGAGACCGCCCAACACGCCGCCGGCATGGTTGGACAAGAAGGCGACCTGCTCGTCCTGAATGCGCATTTCGTCGGCGTTCTCCTCGCCCGGCAGATGCGCCGCGGCGAAGCCGTCGCCAATCTCCACGCCCTTCACTGCGTTGATCGACATCATCGCCTTGGCCAGGTCGGCATCCAGCTTGTCGTAGACGGGCTCGCCGAGGCCGGGCGGAAAGCCCTCTGCCACCACCTCGACCACGGCGCCCAGGGAGGATCCCTGCTTGCGGGCCGCATCGAGTCGCTTGGCCCAGCGGTCCGCCGCCGGGGCGTCCGGGCAGAAGAAGGGGTTGGCGCCAACCTGCTCCCAGTCCCAGTTTTCCCGAGCTATGCGGTCGCCCCCCATCTCCACCAAAGCGGCGCGCAGCCTGATGTCGTCCAACAGGTGCTGCAGCAGCTTCAGGGCCACCGCGCCCGCTGCGACCCGCATCGCGGTTTCGCGCGCGCTGGACCGGCCGCCGCCGCGATAGTCGCGAATGCCGTACTTGGCCCAGTAGGTGTAGTCGGCATGGCCCGGCCGGAACTTGTCGGCGATGTCGCTGTAGTCCTTCGAGCGCTGGTCCGCGTTATGAATCTCCAACGCCAGCGGCGTGCCAGTCGTCATCCCCTCGAAGGTGCCGGAGAGAATGCGCACGAGATCGTCCTCGCGCCGCTGCGTGGTGTAGCGGGACTGGCCCGGCTTGCGCCGGTCGAGGTGCGGTTGGATGTCCGCTTCGCTCAGGGGCATGCGTGGCGGCAGGCCGTCGATCGTACAGCCGATGGCCGGGCCGTGGCTCTCGCCCCAGGTCACGATACGGAAGGCTTGGCCGAAGGCGTTGCCTGGCACGGGTTGCGGCTCCCTTGCCTCTGGTCTCAGCCCTGGCTCTTGAAGCCTTCGAGCAGATCGCGGATCTGCGGCGCAGCTTCAACGGCCATCATGCCGACGGTATGGTAGCCGGAGTCCACGTGATGGATCTCTCCCGTGACGCCACCCGATAGCCCTGACAATAGATAGAGTGCGGCGCCCCCGACCTGTTCCTGCGTCACGTTGCGGCGCAGCGGAGAGTTGTACTCGTTCCATTTCAGGATATACCTGAAATCGCCGATGCCCGACGCCGCCAGGGTCTTGATCGGGCCGGCGGAGATGGCGTTCACACGAATACCGGCCTCGCCCAGATCGGCGGCAAGGTAGCGTACCGACGCCTCCAGTGCCGCCTTGGCCACGCCCATGACGTTGTAGTGCGGCATGACGCGTTCGGCGCCGTAGTAGCTGAGCGTCAGCAGGCTGCCGCCCTCCGACATCAGCGGCACGGCGCGCTGGGCAACGGCTGTGAAGGAGTAGCAGGAGATGTCCAGCGATTTGACGAAGTTGTCGCGGCTCGTTGCCAGGTACTTGCCCTTCAGCTCCTCCTTGTCGGCATAGGCGATGGCGTGAACCAGAAAGTCGATCTGGCCCCAGCGGTCCTTGAGCGCGGAGAAGACGGCATCGATGGAAGCGTCGTCGCTGACGTCGCAGGGAAGCACCACATCGCTCCCCACCTTGTCCGCCAGCGGGCGAACGCGCTTCTCCAGGGCTTCGCCCTGGTAGGTAAAGGCGAGTTCCGCACCTTGGGCGCTTACTGCCTGAGCGATGCCCCAGGCGATCGATCTATCGTTGGCAACCCCCATCACGAGGCCGCGTTTGCCGCTCATCAGCGCAGGCGAATCCGACATGCTTTTCCCGTTACCCGATGCCCGATTTCCAGGCCGGCGCAGATAGGCTGCCGACCAGAATGAAAGAGCCGCCGACAGCGGGTCGGAGTCGGCCCCGCGGCCCAGCGGCGGCGCATCCTACACTATGGCACAGAGAGGTCAAAGGCGCGCGGAGCGGCCGGTTTTGCAGCCTCTAAGCCCTGTTGCACACCTGGAATTCAGGATGCGCGAGACCCGGGCGGCTGCGTTATGCTGCGCGCCGCCATGGTCGAAACCGCGCAAAAGCCACCGACGGGACCGCAGCGGTCCTTGGCGCCGCCGAAAGCTCTACGCGCGCGTCTTGTCGCCTTCAGTTTCGTGCGATTTGTGTTCCTACGGTTCCTGGCGGACGACGGGCTGCGTCTGGCAGCCGGTCTGAGCTATACGTCGCTTCTCGCGTTGGTGCCGATGATCGCGATTGCGCTCGCCATTCTGGCGGCGTTTCCGGCCTTCGACGCTGCGAGGGATCAGCTGCGCGAGGCTGCCTATGCGATCTTCCCCCCTGGCAGCGGTGCCGATACCGGCAGCTACTACGACGAGTTCCTCGACAATGCTTCGAAGCTGACGGCACCCGGTGTGATCGGTCTGGCGCTGACGGCCGTGCTGCTGCTCAACAACATCGATGCCGTGCTGAGCAAGATCTTTCGCGAGGCGGAGGCGCGGTCTGCCGCGCTTCGGTTTCTGACCTACTGGGCCATGCTGACGCTGGGCCCTCTGCTGATCGGTGCTTCGCTGTCGCTCTCGTCCTACGCCTATGCCCTGGCCCAGTTCGAAACCGTCAGTGGACTGACCGGCGGTGCTGTCGCGGTATCGCGGTTTGTGGCTGTCGTCCTGGCCGCCCTCGGTTTGGGTTTGATCTATCTCGTGGTGCCGAACCGCCGGGTCGCCACCCGCCATGCCTTGGCAGGCGGGGTCGCGGCAGCCGTTCTGCTGGAGGTGCTGAAGTACGGCTTCGGCCTCTACATCGCTGCCTTTCCCGGCTACGAAGCGCTCTACGGCGCGCTCGCGGCTTTGCCGATCTTCCTGCTTTGGCTGTATCTCGCCTGGACCGTCGTCTTACTGGGCGCCGAGACAGCCGCTGCGATCCCCGAGTGGCGCTACAGCGATGCGCCAAGCGCGGTCCTCGTACATCCCGGTGAGAAACTGGCGCTCGGCCTTGCGGTGCTGGAACGTCTCAAGACCGCGGCAGAAGAGGGGCGGCGCCTTTCGCAGGTCCGCCTTTACCGCGGGATACCGGCGACCCCGGCCGAAGTGGACTTGCTGATCTCCCAGCTCAAGCAGGCCGGCATCGTCGAGCGCGCCAGTCGAAGCCGTATCGTGCTCTCCCGCGACTTGCGCCATCTGAGTTTCGGCGATCTGCAGGAAGCGCTGAAGATCGACCCGAATCCGAGGCGCCGTTGGCCTGGCGCCGCCGGACGGGCCGCGCAGCGCTGGGCAGACCATGGCCGAGATCTGGCTGTCGTCTCCGTTGCGGAGGTGCTGGAAGCAATGGGCGACGACCGCGTCTTGCCGCAAGGATCCTGACGCCTCCGGAACGAGTTCCGGGACGCCTCCTTGCCGCGTCCGATCTAGCTCTCCAGGGCCGCTCTCAGCTTGTCCTCGATCTCGGCACGCTCCTCGGCAGGCAGCTGTCGGAGAACCTGCTGCACGTCACCGAGCAGACCGCGAAGGGCGTAGACCTGGTCGAGGAGGCGGAGCACCAGGGGGACCGCCTCGTCGTTGATGGCCATGTCCTGGCGCAGCTCGCAGATCAGCCGGGCGCGGGCGGCATCCTGCTCGTCGAAGTACCAGCTTCCCTCCTCCTGAAGGGCGCGAACCCACTGCTGCTCCGCGAAGTAGATCAGCTGCGCCTGGCTGACGGTAAGGCCTTCCGAGTCGATGCGGGTCACCACTTCATCGAGCGTTAGCAGCATGGTCGACCTTTCTGGCAGTTCGGATCGGCCGGAGGTTAAGCCAGTCCGGCCTTGCGGCGCGGGTCGTAGGGATGCTTCTCCGACCACTCTGCGACGAAGTCGACAAGCTCCGCATCGGGCTCGTCGGGCAGGACGACCTTCAGCTTGACGTACTGATCGCCGTAGAGGCCCGACTTGCGATCCTTAATGCCTTTGCCCTTGAGTCGGAGGGGGGTCGCGCTGTTGGCGCGGGCCGGGACCTTCATCGCCACTTTGCCGTGGACGGTGGGAACCTCTATCTGCGCGCCTTCAAGGGCTTCCGCGAGTGTCACCGGCACCTCCAGGTGTACGTCGTTGTCCTTGCGGACGAAGAAGGCGTGAGGGTCGATGTGGACCTCCAGATAGGCGTCGCCTTCCGGGCCGCCGTTGAAGCCGAGACGCCCCTTGCCCTTAAGTCGAAGGGTCTGACCGTTCTCCATGCCCTCCGGGATCGCCACGTCGAGTGTCTTGCCGTCGGAAAGCTGGATCCGCTTGCGCACGCCGGTTGCCGCATCCAGGAAACTGACCTGCACGCTGTAGTGCACGTCGGCGCCGCGCTGCTGGGCTCGGCGGCCGCGACCGGCCTCGCCGTCGCTGCGACGGAAGGCGCCGCCAAACAGATCTGAGAAAATCTCGTCGGCTGCGAAGTCCTGATCGAATGTGAAGCGGCTGTACTTGTCGCCGCTGGTTCCCCCGGCTTCCGCATAGTTGCGATAGAAGCCGCGTTGCGGCGTTTCCTGGCCGCTGGCGTCGATCTCTCCGGCATCGAAGCGTTTGCGTTTGTCGGTATCGCTCAGGATTCCGTAGGCCTGAGAAACCTCCTTGAAGCGCTGTTCGACCTCGGCGTTGCCCGGATTGAGATCTGGATGCAGTTCCTTAGCCAGCTTGCGATAAGCTGTCTTGATCTCGTCCTGGCTGGCGCTGCGAGCAACGCCCAGAGATTCGTAAGGATCGCGCATCGGCGGCCAAGGGTCCCGTCAGATCAGGCTCTTCACGGCTCTATTTAGGAGCCAACGGCCCGCTTGGGCAACCGGGCGCCATCTTTCCCGGGGCGTGGATAATCCCAGAGCGCAGATAACAGGAGGGGCGCCGGCTCAGTGCGAACCCGGCGCCCCTGTGGCGTGTGTCAGCCGATCTCTTGATCAGCTCATGATTTCCCAGCTTCCGTCGGAACGTCGGCAGGCGACGCCGGTGCCCGTCTCGGTTCGCCCGTCGACGGTGATCGTTTCCTGGAACTCGCGGCAGTAGCGGCCGCTTTGGGTGTAGCCATCCCGGGTCGCGGTGTAGGCGCCCTGGTTGCCGGAATTCGGGTTGTTCCACGAAATCGTTTCGCCGATCGGCGCGTTGGCCGCCCGCTGCTGCGCCTGGGAGGCCCGCATGCGGTCCACGTCGTCCAGACCGCGACCGATCTCCGAGCCCACCAGAGCGCCGATTGCGGTACCGGCCGCGGTCGCGATCAGCTGGCCGGTGCCGTCACCGATCTGCGAGCCGACGAAGCCGCCAAGCGCGGCGCCGCCGAGCGCACCCACGACCTGTTTGGTACCGGGGCCGCTGCCGTCGTTCGCGCAGCCGGCCAACCCAAGAGATAGGACTGCGGCTGCGGTGAGTGCCAGTTTGCGCATCATTGAGCTTGCCTCTCGTTCTGCTCTTTCATCCTGTCAGCCTTGCCCCCCAACAGGGTTGGAGCAGGCTGTAGGCCGTCTATACTTCCTATCCGGCCATGCATCGCCGGTTATACGGATCGTTCCGACGACCTATCCCCGTCCATGATCTCGATCATGTCCCACCCGCTCTCGCCCCACTGTGGAGACCCCATGTTCGCCGACGACCCTCAGGACGATCCCCTTGCGTTGTTCGGTCGCTGGCTTGAGGAAGCCAAGGCGCAAGAAGTCAACGATCCCAATGCCATGGCCGTTGCAACGGTCGGGCCCGACGGGATGCCGGCGGTGCGCATGGTGTTGCTGAAGGACGTCAGCCGCGGCGGCTTCGTGTTCTATACCAACTACGAAAGCCGCAAGGGTGCGCACATTCTGGCGCATCCCAAGGTCGCGCTCCTGTTTCATTGGAAGTCGTTGCGCCGTCAGGTCCGAATCGAGGGTGAAGTGGCGCAGGTCGACGCGGACGAGGCCGATGCCTACTTCGCCAGCCGTGCCAAGCAGAGTCAGATCGGGGCCTGGGCCTCGCAGCAGTCCAGGCCGCTCGAAAGCCGCCACGCCTTGGAAAAGCAGGTCGCTCGCTATGCCGCGAAGTATGGCCTTGGAACCGTGCCCCGACCGACCCATTGGTCCGGTTTTCGGGTCACGCCCCGCCTGATCGAGTTCTGGAAGGACGGCGCGTTTCGTCTGCATGACCGGCTGGTGTATCATCGGGACACGGAGAGCCCGACCGGTTGGCGGACGGAACGGCTCTATCCCTAGGGAAAGCGGCCCTATGGCCCGAGCCGATGCAGCCGCAGATCAGCGCCAGCGTCTGGACGCGCGGCGCGCCGGCCGGCTGATGCGTCTGGCGACCTATGCCTCGGTTGCCGCTGCCTCCGCTCTGATCGTCGTAAAGCTGGGAGCCTGGTGGCTGACGGACTCCGTGAGTCTGCTCTCCAGTCTGGTCGATTCCTTGCTGGACGCCGCGGCGTCGCTGGTCACCCTGCTGGCGGTCCGGCAATCGCTTGTTCCCGCTGATCGCGAGCATCGTTTCGGTCATGGCAAGGCAGAGCCGCTGGCCGCGCTGCTGCAGTCCGGCTTGATCGGCGGGTCCGCCGTGCTGCTGGCCATCGAAGGGCTGCATCGCCTGATCCAGCCCCAAGTCGTGCAGCAGGGAACGCTCGGCATCGGCGTGATGGTCTTCTCCATCCTGGTCACCTTCGCCCTGACCCGTTTCCAGCGCTACGTCGTCAGGCGGACCGGCTCACGGGCCATCGCGGCAGACGCCCTGCACTATCTGTCCGATCTGTTGACGAGCGGCGCGGTAATCGTCGCCTTGGTCCTTGCCAGCGAGTTCGGCCTTTTGCGTGCCGATCCGCTCATCGGCCTCGGCGTGGCCTGCTTCATTCTCTACAGCGCCTATAGAATCGGGCGCGATGCGCTCGATATCCTGATGGACCGTGAACTGCCTCCCGAGGATCGGGAACGGATTCTCCAGGTGGTGCGCAGCCACGACGAGGTGCTCGGCATACACGATCTCAAGACGCGGAGCTCAGGGTCGCGCATCTTCATCCAGCTTCATTTGGAACTGGACGGCAGCCTGACGCTCTATCGCGCCCACGCGGTGGCGGAGACGGTGGAGTCTGACCTGCAGACCGCCTTTCCCGGAGCCGAGGTGATTATCCACCAGGATCCCTACGTTTCGGCAGAGGAAACGCCCCACTACGGCGCTTGAGGCCGCGAAGGGGGCCGAGGCAGCGCGCCCGTTGACGCAGGTCAATGCTCCCGGTCGCCATGGAAAGGATCGTGCAGGAACACTCCGCTCGGTCTCGAAGCGGCAGATGCAAAAAGAATAAAGCGGAGGATGTCGAGATCCATGTCCATTGCCTCGCTGCTTGCAGTCGTCGACGGCGGCGCAACCACCTCGGCGGTGCTGACGGCGGCCTTGCAGATCGGCCGGCGCTGCAACGCCTACGTGGAGGCGTTGCACGTTGAGCTCGATCCGGAGAGTTCCATCCCGTTGGTCGGCGAAGGCATGTCGGGAGCCATGGTCGAGCAGATTTCCGCGGACTTGCGGCGCAGCAGCGAAGACCACGCCAAGGCGGCCCGCGCGGCCTACGAGAACGCTTGCCGGGACATAGACGCCCAACCGCTCGATGCGAACGGCAAGGCGGAGGCCGGCAAGTTCGTGTTTGCCTGGCGCCGCGTGACCGGCCGCGAGGATGCGGAAACGGCTCAGCGGGCGCTGCTGTTCGATCTCGTGGTGACCGGGCGGCCGGACGCGCAAAGCGAGGGCGCCTATGCGCCGGCGCTGGAGGCGGCCCTGTTCGAGGCCGGACGGCCGGTGCTGGTCGTGCCGCCGGGCTACGGTGGCGCGATCGGCAGCAAAATCATGGTCGGCTGGTCGGGGCGGCGCGAGTGCGCGCGCGCGGTCACCTCAGCCTTGCCGTTGCTGACGGGTGCGCGGGACATCGAGGTTGTGCATTTGAACGGCGAAGAGACCTCGGTGGCCGGCAACGCCCGAGACCCGCATTCGGCTGTCGCTTGGCTGAACCTGCATGGTGTCGATGCGAGAGCGCGCGAAGTGCCTTTGAAGGATGGGGCCGGTGACGCGTTGTTGGCCACGGCCGCAGATTCGGGTGCCGATCTTTTGGTGATGGGCGCCTACGGCCACAGCCGGCTGCGTGAGTTCGTGCTCGGCGGAGCGACGCGTGAGGTGCTCACGCACACGGCTCTGCCGGTTTTGATGGCGCATTGACACCTCTCGACATGAGGGGACCTTGACGCCTGACAGCTCTGCCGCGACCCGGAGGTGGCGCCGCACCAAGGAGCGCCGCCCGTGGACGCGTCATCGCCGCCGTGGCGGCGGCTCTTGGAGGAAAAGCCATGTTGACTCTGGATGACGTGATCGCGCTGTCCGATCTGACGGAAGACGAGATCGACGCGATTGTCGAGCATGAGCACTGCCCCGAGATCGTGGCAGCGGAGCTCGGGAACTATCTCGTGCACTCGCCCGACGGCGTACCGATGCTCAAGCGCATGATTCTTGAAGATATTGCTGCGGCGGAGGGCCGTGAGGACTATAAGCATGCCCTCAAGTTGCGCTTGGTCTTACGCCATTTCGTCGAGACTCACCCCGAAGCCGATGCCACCAAGGCCTCAGCCTAGGGTCCATTGAGTTCGACCTTATCGGTACTTTTGCAGGAGCTCTTACGCTTATGACACTCATGTCGATTCGTCTGGAGTTGGCACGCGATCACGACTTTCCCAACGGCAGTCCCAACCGCGGCTACGAGTTCGTCGCACCGCTGGACTCCGAGGCGCATATCGATGTCGAGGCATGGCGCAAGCAGCGTAAGCAGTGCAACGTCTGGCGGTTCTGGGAAGGCGAGGCCGACGAGTACGGACATCTTGTCCACACCCGCGGCCGGAGCTGGGCCTTCCACTACGACATCAAGGGCGATCCCGACATCGACGAAGCCGGCTACAAGTTCGACAGTCATCGCTTCGTCGAGGGAGAATATGTGTCGTTGCGTGAGCAGGACGATGTCATGCGGACCTTCCGAGTGGTGGCGGTTCGGCCGGCCGGGCAAGCTCCGCTGTCTAAGCAGGGTGGCGCTGCAGCGACCTGAGCCGCGACGCAGGGCTGTCCCTATGGCCCGGATCCATGCGACTGATCGGGCGTGATTCCGTAAAGCAGGATCGCGTCAGGCGGGGGCGCTTCGCTTCCGCCTGAGGCGATCCTGCTTTAGACTGTTCGGCATGCCCGATCAGATACCACCCGAACAGCTCCCGCTTGAGGATGCACAGCTCGGCGACGGCGGTAAGCCAACCGTGCTGTTGACCGGCGCCAGCCGCGGAATCGGTCATGCCACAGTCATGCGGTTTTCCAAGGAGAACTGGCGGATCATCACCTGCTCCCGCGAGGAGGTGCCGGAGGCCTGCAAACGCGATCCCAACTGGACCCATCACATCACCGCGGACCTGGCCGACCCGGCCAGCGTCACCGACTTTATCGCAGAGGCGCTTGAGATCTTGGGCGATCAGGGCCTGCAAGCGCTGGTCAACAACGCGGCCGTCAGCCCGAAGACGCCCTTCAAGGAGCGCCTCGGCTGCCTGAATGGCGATATTGCCGACTGGCGGTGGGTTTTCGAGTTGAACTTCTTTGCACCGCTGACGCTGGCGCGTGGGTTCGCCGTGCCGCTGCGGCGCGGGAAAGGCTCCATCGTCAACATCACCTCGATTGCCGGTCACGCGATCCATCCCTTTGCCGGGTCGGCCTACTCGACCTCGAAGGCCGCCCTCTCGGCCTTGACGCGCGAGCTGGCCGTTGAGTTGGCGCAGTTGGGCATCCGCGTGAACGCCGTGGCTCCTGGCGAAATCGAGACGGCGATGATCGGTCCGGAATACGAGACCCTGATTCCCCGCATCCCGATGCAGCGTATGGGGACGCCGGAGGAGGTGGCGGCAGCCGTCTTCCGTCTTTGCACCCCGGACTTCGCCTATGTAACCGGCACCGAAGTCTTCGTTACCGGCGGCCAGCATCTCTACTGAGGTTTAAGCCGATAGCGGCAAGGCCGTTTCCAGGGCGGTTTCGGCCCTGGCGCTGGCGGCTTGCGGATCTGCCATCTGACGGTCGGCAGCAATCAGCGTGACATCGCTTATGCCGATGAAGCCAAGCACGTGCCGCAGGTAGGGGGTCGCAAAGTCGGCCGCACTGTCGAGGGCCGTGCCGCCGGAGGCCGCGACCAGATAGGCCTTCTTGCCGGTCAACAAGCCGACCGGGCCGTTCTCGGTATAGCGGAAGGTGACGCGCGCGCGGGCGACCTGGTCGATCCAGGCCTTGAGCGCGGCGGGCGGACCGAAGTTGTAGACCGGCAGCCCGATGACCAGGATGTCGGCAGCTTGCAGTTCCGCGATCAGCGCGTCGGAGACGGCAAGTTGTGCCTTCTGCTCTGGCGTGCGCTGTTCCTCCGCTGTCGCGTTGGCGGCGATCCAACCCTCCGTAACGAAGGGGATGCCGTCGGCAAGGTCGCGGTCCACCACCGTGAGATCGGGATGCTGGGCGCGCAGTCGCTCAATAACCTTGTCGGCCAGGGTGCGGCTTGTCGAACCGCTCCTGCGTGCGCTGGCATCGATTCGGAGAACCTGCGGCGCGGAGCCGCCGACAACGCGCCGCTGCGCGAGGTCCGTAACGATGGCGGTCATGGCGAAGTCCCTCTCTCGTTGACTGGCAGTGAAGAGATGAGGGTCGGTCTGCGGAAACGAAATAGCTGGTTTGGAAACCTATTGTTTCCTTAGGATGATTGGCGAGTTCGCCCGTAGGCGATGAAGTTCGGATTGGCGAATCCGGCTTTGCCGTAGCACAGCGGTTGGCCGTCCAGCGTTTCCACGCGGCCTCCGGCTGCTGCCAGGACAGCCTGGCCGGCGGCGGTGTCCCATTCCATAGTCCGGCCGAAGCGGGGATAGAGATCGGCCTTGCCGCTGGCCAGCAGGCAGAATTTCAGGGAAGAGCCGGCGGTGACACGCTGTGCGATCTTCCGTGCGGCGAGAAAGCCTTCGAGCTCCTCTCCGGAGCCGTGACGGCGGCTGGCCACGACAGTCTCCCCCGCGTCCGGTACCGGACGCGCCTCGATGGGCATGGGCGGGCGATCGGTTTCGCTGAAGCTGGCGTGGCCGCGGCCCTCGTCGTCGAAACCGCCGCACCAGGTCATGGCCATCGCCGGCGCATGCACCACGCCGGCGACCGGTCTGTGTTCCTTGATCAACGCGACATTGACGGTGAATTCCCCGTTGCGGGAGATGAACTCGCGTGTCCCGTCCAGCGGGTCGACCAGCCAGAACGCCTGGTCGACGTCGATGTCCGGCAAACCGTCCTGGGCGGCTGCTTCTTCCGAGACGACGGGGATATCCGGCGTCAGCTTCGCCAGTGCGTCCAGCAGAAAGGCTTCGCAGGCTTCGTCCGCCTCAGTCACCGGAGAGGCGTCCGACTTGTCCCGCACTTCGATCTCTCCGCCTTCGGCGTAGTAGGCCAATGCGATCTTTCCCGCACGCTCGGCCAGCATGCGCAGAACGGCAAGAAGGTCGTCGTCCTGCGTCGTGGATGGGTTGCCGTGACTCATTCCGCGGCCTCGCGCCGGTCCGCTTGGGTCGCGTCGCGCATGGCGCGCCAGATCCGCTCCGGCGTTGCCGGCATGTCCAAGTGCGCGACGCCCAGCGGCCGCAGCGCGTCCAGCAGCGCATTGACGATCGCCGGTGGCGCACCGATCGCGCCGGCTTCTCCGGCGCCTTTCACGCCCAGAGGATTGGTGGTGCAGGGCATGTCTTCCACAAGCGTGATCTCGAAGTTGGGCGTGTCGTCCGCCCTGGGCATGGTGTAGTCCATGAAGCTGGCTGTGATGAGCTGGCCGTCGTCGTCGTAGACCGTGTGCTCCAGCAGCGCCTGGCCGATTCCCTGGGCCGTGCCGCCGTGAACCTGTCCAAGCGCCAACAGGGGATTCACTACCTTGCCGAAGTCGTCGACCACGACGTAGCGCAGGATGGCCACCGTTCCGGTCGCTTCGTCGATCTCCAGTTCAACGACGTGGCAGCCGTTCGGATAGGTCATGCCTTCGGCTTTGTAGTCCCCGGTTTCCTCGATGGGGCCGGCGATGTCCTCAGGCAGCTCTTCGCCATGCGTGGCGCGCGCGACCTCGGCAAGCGTTACCCGCTTGTCGGTTCCGGCGACGGTGAAGACCCCGTCGGCGAACTCCAGATCGGCGTCGGCCGCCTCCAGCAGGTGACCCGCAACCTTGCGGGCACGTGCGATCACCTTCTCGCCGGCACGCTCCGTTGCGACACCGCCCATCAGCAGGGAGCGGGAGCCACCGGTGCCGCCGCCGCGTTTGACCACGTCGGAGTCGCCCTGCACGAGACGCACTTTCTCGGGATCGATGCCCATCAGGTCGTTGAGGATCTGGGCATAGGCGGTGTGATGGCCCTGGCCGTTGGTCATGGTGCCGATCACGAGGGTGACGCCGCCATCCTCCTCCAGAGCGACCCGCGCCTCCTCGGCGCCGATGCCGCCGCAGGCCTCGACATAGGAGGCGAGCCCGATGCCGCGATACTTGCCCCGGCTGCGTGCCTCCGCTTTGCGTGCGGCCACGCCGTCCCAGTCCGTCAGTTCCGTCGCCTGCTGCAGCAGTCTGGCCGGGTCGCCGGAGTCGTAGACCGGGCCCATACCGGTCTCGTAGGGCAGGTCCTCGGGACGGATGAAATTGCGCAGCCTGATCTCGCGGGCATCTACACCGATTTCGCGGGCGCAGGCTTCGACCAGTCGTTCCATGCAGTAGGCGGCCTCCGGCCGGCCGGCGCCGCGGTAGGCATCCACGGGTACGGTGTTGGTGAAGGCGCACTGGACTTCGGCGAAGATCGCCGGGATCCTGTAGAGGCCGGAGTACATCTGCGTGCTTGCGCCGGTCGGGATGTACGGCCCGAAGTTGGACAGATAGGCGCCCAGGTTCGCCTTTGTCTCGACGCGGATGCCGAGGAATCGACCGTTCTGGTCCATCGCCATCTCGGCGACGGTTCTGTGGTCGCGGCCCTGGATGTCTGACTGAAAGGACTCCGTGCGCTCGCCGACCCAGCGGACCGGGCGGCCCAGCCGGCGTGCCGCCAGCAGGACCAGCACCTGTTCGGCGTAGCAGAAGATCTTCATCCCGAAGCCGCCGCCCACGTCGGGCGTCACGATCCGGACCTTGTCCTTGGTCGTGCCCAGGATGTCTTCGGCCAGTTGGCTGTGCAGCCGGAAGATCCCCTGGCTCGGCGTGGTCAGGGTAAAGTGCGCGTTCGCCGTGTCGTACTCGCCGATGGCCACCCGCGGTTCCATCGAGTTCACGACCAGGCGGTTGTTGACGATCTCGATCCGTGCCGTCCGCTCGGCCGTGGCGAAGGCGGCCTCGGCGGCTGCCCGGTCGCCGTGTTCCCAGGTGATGGCGAGGTTGCCTGGAGCTTCGCTGTGCAGCTCTGGCGCGCCGGGCGTCAGGGCTGCGGCGGCGTCGGTCACGGCTGGCTTGTCGTCGTAGTCGACGACGACCAGCTCTGCCGCCTCCACCGCTTGGGCGTAGGTCTCGGCGATGACCACCGCGACGGGATCGCCGACATGCCGCACGACCCCTCGTGCCAGGACCGGGTGGGGCGGTTGCTTCACTTCGCCGTCGCGGCCCTGCATCTTGGCGAGGACCGGAATGTCCCCGATGTCCTCGGCCGCCAGGTCTTCCGCCGTGAGGATCAACAGGACTCCAGGCAAGTCCTTGGCGTCGCCCGTGTCGATGCCGGAGATCTCGGCGTGGGCCAAGGGGCTGCGGACGACCGCCATGTAGGCCTGGTCCGGCAGGTGAATGTCGTCGGTATAGCGCGCGTGACCTGTCAGGAACCGCCTGTCCTCGACACGAGTGATGCCTTGGCCTCTGCCGAACTGGCCCATACCGAACTCTCCTGTTGTTTTGCGCTGTCTTGGGCGACACCCGCAATCTTGAGCGCTGCGGATCATAGGCAAGGCGCAGGGTAGCGGGAAGGGGCGGAAGCGTGCACCGCAGCATCGCAAGGCTCTTGCCACCCGGTCGCAAATGGATCGGGAGCGGAATCGTCTTGAAACGCCTCTCTTGGTGTCAAATATACCGCGCAACACGCGGGAGAATTCGCGCGGGGGCGTGCCGGCGTTTCGCGCTGGCGAAAACTCAGCCGAAAGGCGGACAGGTTTGCCCGGGGGCAGATCGGATCGGGTTCGGATCATGCGATGGCTTGGTCCGGGTCCGTGAAGGCCGCTCTCAGGTGCGGGCCACGAGGATGCTGCGGTCAACGCGGCGGCTGGAAGGTTGCGTTCAAGCGACCGGCCGGCTTCAGGTAGGGACGGGGAGACGGGTTCTAGGATGGCTGCCGCCAGCAAGGCTGACGCGCCGGTGCCGCTATTTTCGCGGCTTATCGTGCTGTTGCCGGCTACGCTCTTTGTTTGGTTCTTGACCTTCCTTCCGGAGGTCTCGGGCGGGGCGGTGCTGACCTGGAAGGTTTCCTGGATCCCGCAGCTCGGTATCGACCTCTCCTTCATGGTAGATGGGCTGAGCCTGCTGTTCGCCCTGCTGATCACCGGCATCGGCAGTTTCATCCTGCTCTATGCAAGCGACTACATGCGCGGCTACCCGCAGGTCGGCCGCTTTACGCTGTTCCTGGTCAGCTTCATGCTGGCGATGCTCGGACTGGTGCTGTCCGATAACCTGATCGCGCTGTTCGTGTTCTGGGAACTGACGACGATCACGTCGTTCCTGCTGATCGGCTACACCCACGAAGACGCTGCTGCCCGCCGTTCCGCCTTGCAAGGGCTCTTCGTCACTGGCGCCGGCGGGCTGGCGATGCTGGCGGGGTTCATCCTGTTGGGGCAGGCGGCCGGTACCTACAGCCTGTCGGAGATCCTGGCCAACCCCGATGCCCTGCGCGGCCATGCGGACTATCTGCCGATCCTGATCCTGGTGCTCTGCGGCGCCTTCACCAAGTCGGCGCAGTTCCCCTTCCACTTCTGGCTGCCGAACGCCATGGCGGCGCCGACCCCGGTCTCCGCCTATCTGCACTCGGCCACCATGGTGAAGGCCGGCGTGTTCCTGCTGGCGCGTTTCACCCCGGTGCTGGGCGACACCGAGGTCTGGATGGCGACGCTGACCATCTTTGGCGCCGTCACCACGGTCTATGCCTCGATCATCGCCTTGACGCGAACCGATCTGAAGCAGGTGCTGGCCTACACCACGGTGATGGCGTTGGGCGCCTGCGTCATGTTCCTGGGCGCGCCGACGCGTGCCGAAGGCGGCGATCCCTCGATCGGTCTGATCGCCGCCGTCACCTTCATCTTCGTTCACGCGCTCTACAAGGCCGCGCTCTTCATGGTGGCGGGCAACATCGATCATGAAGCCGGCACCCGCGAGCTGAGCCGGCTCGGCGGGCTGCGGCGGGCGATGCCCTGGACCTTCGCCGCCGCCGCGCTGGCCGGACTGTCCATGGCCGGTTTGCCGCCTTTTGTCGGCTTCATCGGCAAGGAGCTGCTCTACAAGGGCGCGCTCGCCTGGCCGGCCGAGCCCTACATCGCCGTCGCCGCCATTGTCGCGGCCAAGGTGATGATGGTCACGGTGGCGTTGCTGGTGGCGGTTCTGCCGTTCTTCGGGGCGCAGCGCGACCTGCCCAAGCGTCCGCACGAAGCGCCGATCACGATGTGGATCGGCCCCATCGTGCTGGGCGTGATAGCGCTGTTCGGCGGGCTGCTGCCCGATCTGACGGCCGAAACGCTGCTGCTGCCGGCCGCGGCGGCGGTCATGGGCTATCAGCCGGACTACGAGGTGAAGCTGTGGCACGGCGTCAACATCCCGCTGATCCTCTCCGGGATCACCGTGGCGACGGGTGCCTTGATCTACGCGAAGCGGGCCACCCTCCTGGCGGCTTTGTCCCGCGGCGTTGCGGCGCTGCCGCTGACCGGCGACCGGGCCTACGACAAGGTCATGGTCTGGCTGGCCGAGTTCGCCGCTTGGCAGACGCGCTGGCTGCAGGGGGGCGTCCAGCGTCGCTACATCCTGGTCGTCTTCATGACGCTCGGCGCCGCGCTGGCGGTGACCATCCTCGTCAGGGACGCTCTGGTCTGGCCGCTGCCACAGGTCTCGGCCAACTTCGTGGAGTGGGGCGTGGCGGCATTGATCGTGGCGGCGACGATCTCCACCTTGCTGGCCGACTCGCGCCTGCTCGCGATCTGTTCGCTGGGTGTGGTCGGCGCCGGCGTGGCCTTGATCTTCCTTCTGTTCGGCGCGCCCGACGTGGCCATGACCCAGCTTCTGGTCGAGACGCTGGTGGTGGTGATCGTCGCCATCGTGCTGCTGAAGCTGCCCGACTTCCGGGGAGAGAAACGCCCCACGAGCGCCGGCCGGGTACGCGACGCGCTGGTGGCCGGGGTGGTCGGCGTCTGCACCACCCTGATCGTACTCTCGGTGACGGCGCAGCCGCCGCAGCGAGCGATCACCGACTATTTCGAAGAGAACTCGGTGCCCGGCGGTTTCGGCCGGAACATCGTCAACGTCATCCTGGTGGATTTTCGCGCGCTGGATACGCTGGGTGAGGTTGCCGTCGTGGCGGTCGCGGGGGTGGCGGCCTATGCCCTGATCATGCTGCGGCCGCGCCGGCGGAGCGGGAAGCGGGGCGAGGAGACCGGCACATGAACTCCCTGATCCTACGCGAGGCCACACGCCTGCTGGTCGCCCTGATGCTGCTCTTCTCCATCTTCATGCTGCTGCGCGGCCACAACGAGCCCGGCGGCGGCTTCATCGGCGGTTTGATCGCCGCCATTGCCTTCGCGCTCTACGCCCTGGCGACGGATGCCCAGGCGGTGCGCAAGGCGCTGCGTGCCGACCCAAGGGTGATTGCCGCCGTCGGCCTAGGCCTCGCCATCGGCTCCGGCTTTCTGGCGCTTCTGGAGCCGGCGCCCTTCCTGACCGGCCAATGGACGACCGTCGGGGACTTCAAGGCCGGCACGCCGCTGCCCTTCGATATCGGTGTCTACCTGGTGGTGGTGGGCGCCGTGCTGACCATCGTGCTCGGCATCAAGGAACAGCAGGCGGACGTCGAGGACGATCCGGTCGAGCCGGAGGACAGGCGCTGATGGAGCCGATCGTCGCGGTACTGGTCGGCGTGCTGATGGCCGCCAGCGTGTATCTCATGCTGAGCCGCAATCTGGTGCGTTTCGTGTTCGGCCTGGTGCTGATCTCCAACGCCGCCAACCTGCTGATCTTCGCCGGCGGCGGGCTGACCCGCGCCGCGCCGCCGCTGATCGCCAGCGGCGCCGACTTGCCCGCCTCCGGCGTGGCGAACGCGCTGCCGCAGGCTCTGATCCTGACCGCAATCGTGATTTCCTTCGGCTTGCTGGCCTTCGCGTTGGTGCTGGCCTTCCGCGCTTATCAGGAGCTTGAGACGGTGGACACCGATGCCATGCGCGTGGCCGAGCCGAGGGAGGACGCCGCAGAGCTCGAGGAGACGCCGCGTTCGGGAGACCGCACCGTATGAGTTGGTTGCTGGTTCTTCCGATTATCCTGCCGATGATCGCTGCCGTGGTCGGGTTCGTTCTGCGCGGCAATCTGGTGGCGCAACGCGTCGTCAGTCTGGCCGCCGCCCTGGGGCTCCTGGGCCTCTCGATCGCGCTGATGGCCGCGGTTTGGCAGGAAGGCGTCGTGGCGGCTCAGATGGGCGATTGGCCTGCCCCCTTCGGCATCACGCTGGTCGCCGATCACCTCAGCGCCGTGATGGTGCTGATCTCCGCCATCATCGGTGTGGCGACCGTCGTCTATGCCTTCGGCGACGTCGGCGACAAGGCGGTGACCTACGGTTTCCACCCGCTGCTGCATGCTTTGCTGTGCGGTGTGTGCGGCGCCTTTCTGACCGGCGACCTCTTCAACCTCTACGTCTGGTTCGAGGTGATGCTGATCGCCTCCTTCGCGCTGCTGGTGCTCGGCGGGCGGCGCGCGCAGCTGGACGGCGCGGTCAAGTACGTGGCGCTCAATCTGATCGCCACCATTCTGTTTCTCGGTGGTATCGGCCTGCTCTACGGCCTGACCGGTACGCTCAACATGGCGGATCTCCATATCCGCTTGCAGGAGGTCGAGAACCAGGGCCTGGTCACCGTCGTGGCGGTGATGTTCATCGTCGCCTTCGGCATCAAATCGGCCGTCTTCCCGCTGTTCTTCTGGCTGCCGGCCAGCTACCACACGCCGAAGGTGGCGGTCTCGGCGATCTTTTCCGGCCTGCTGACCAAGGTCGGCGTCTATGCGCTGATTCGCTGCTTCACGCTGATCTTTACCGGTGACGTCGGCTATACCCACGAGATCCTCTTGTGGATCGCCGGACTGACGATGGTGACGGGCGTGCTGGGCGCCGCGGCGCAGAACGAGCTGCGGCGGATCCTCTCGTTCCACATCATCAGCCAGATCGGCTACATGATCCTCGGTCTGGCGCTCTATACGCCGCTGGGGATCGTGGGTTCGGTCTTCTATCTGGTTCACCACATCATCGTGAAAGCGAATCTCTTCTTCGTCTCGGGCGTGGTCAACCGGGTCGCCGGGTCTTTCGAATTGAGCCGCCTGGGCGACCTCTATCGCTATCACCCGCTGATCGCGGTCCTGTTCTTCATCCCTGCTTTCTCGCTGGCCGGCTTTCCGCCGCTGTCGGGGTTCTGGGCCAAGTTCGTGCTGGTGCAGGCCTCACTCGAGGTGGAGGGCTACGTCATCGCAGCCGTGGCCCTGGTGGTCGGCCTCCTGACCATCTATTCCATGACCAAGATCTGGCTGAACGCCTTCTGGAAGGCGCGGCCGGCCGAAGCCGGTCCGCCGCCGCCGCCCCTGTCCGGCCTGCAGCGCTGGTGCCTGATCGGGCCGATCGCGGTGCTGGCGGCCATGACCGTGACCATCGGCCTGTTCGTCGAGCCCTTCTACCAGTTGGCGGAACGCTCGGCGGAAGAACTGCTCAACCCGCAGCCCTACGTGGCGGCGGTTCTGGGCGAAGAAGGGCTTGCGCGCATGACGGCACTGTCGCTTGCGGGCGAGGAAGCGGGAGTGGAGCCATGAACCTCTTCGTGCTCAACATGCTCTTGGCGATCGGGTGGTGCGCTCTCTTCGCCGACTTCACGCTGATGAACCTGGCGATCGGGTTCGTCATGGGGTTTGCCGCGCTCTGGGTCGCCAGCCCGCTGTTCGACGGCACCGGCTATTTCGGGCGGGTGTTGCGCCTGATCCGGCTGGGCGGCTACTTCCTCTACGAACTCGTGGTCTCCAGCCTGCAGGTGGTTTGGGACGTGATCACCCCGGTTCACAAGTCGCGCCCGGGCATCATCGCCGTTCCTCTCGACGTGCAGGATCCGGCTCAGATCGCGGTGCTGGCCAATCTGATTTCGTTGACGCCCGGCACCCTCAGCCTCGATGTCAGCGACGACAAGTCCGTGCTCTACGTCCACGGCATGTTCGTAGACGATCCGGATGCCCTGCGCCGGGATATCAAGGCCGGCATGGAGCGTAAGGTCATGGAGGCGATGCAGTGAGCGGCCTGGGCGATCACGCGCCGGTTCTGGCCTGGGCGATCGACATCACGGCCCTGCTGATGCTGATCGCCATCGCCCTGTCTTTCCTGCGTCTGGTGCGCGGTCCCACCTTGCCGGATCGGGTCGTGGCGCTTGACCTCATCACCATCATAACCGTCGGCTTCGTCGGTCTCTTTGCCATCGCCAGCGACGTTTCCGCCTTCCTCGACGTGGCGATCGGGCTGGCGCTGGTGGCCTTTCTCGCTACCGTGGCCTTCGCCTGGTATGCCGACCGGCGAGCCGCGCAGTTCGGCCAGGAGGGCGAGCTGCACGACCGGGAGGGCGACCGCTGATGCTCAACGACCTGATCGTCGCACTACTGCTGCTGTCGGGCGGGTTTTTCGTCTTCGTCGCCGGCCTCGGGATCCTGCGCCTGCCGGACGTTCTGATCCGCATGCACGCCTCGACCAAGGCCGGGACGCTGGGTGCCGGTCTCATCTTTGCGGCGCTCGCGGTTCACTTCGCCGATACGGTCAGCATCTCCTTTTCGATCCTGACCATTCTCTTTTTGCTGATCACCGCTCCGGTCGCCGCCCACGCCATCGGCCGCGCCGCCTACCGCATGGGCGTTCCCCTGTCCGACCGCACCCAGCTCGACGAATGGCAGGGGCGCTATGGGCCGAAAGGCAAGCGCAAGTAGGCGGTTCTCTGAGGCTCAAGCGTACCAGAGTGCCGCTCGAGCAATGACCTTCACCATGTCGGAAAACTATCTGCTCGTCGACGCTTCGCTGGTCGACGTTACGGCAGACTCTCGCAGTCGCCACCTACGAGTCAAAATCAATCAGTACATAGTACAAAATATCTCCCTCTCAATTTTCAGGGGTTATTTGCGTGTGAGCGAATGTTGTCAACTCTACCTAAAATAATATTGTTCAAAACATTATAAACTATAGATGGGCATTTAGAGTATTTTTTAGAAATTATGGGATTTCGTATCTGTGATTTGGTCGGACGGGAAACTCCTATGCTTTATCGGATCTTCAGTCGTGGCGGCACCTCCGTGAACCAGACGCTTGAGCAGGCGCTTGATGCCGTTGTTTCGATAGATGCCAAGAACTGCGTCACTTTTTTCAATGCGGCCGCGGAACGGCTTTGGGGTTACAGCCGTTCTGAGGTGATCGGCAGAAACGTAAGAATGCTGGTGCCGGAGGAGATCCGGGACGGGCACGACGAACTGGTCAACGCCAACAGGCGCACCGGTATGGACAAGATCGTCGGTACCTCGCGAGATGTGGAAATTCAGCGTAAGGATGGTGAGCGGACCTGGGCCAGCCTCTCTTTGTCCAAGGTCAAGAGCGGTGGCGCGATCACCTATACCGCCTTCGTCAAAGACATTACGAAAGAGCGCGAATCACGAGAGAGAATTGCGCAGACGCTGGAGCAAGCCCTCGATGCGGTGGTCTCCATCGACCACAACAACATCGTCACTTTCTTCAATCGTGCGGCGGAAACTCTTTGGGGCTACCAGCGTAGCGAAGTTGTTGGCCAGAACGTCAAGATGTTGGTGCCCGAGGAGATCCGGGCGAATCATGACCAGCTTGTGAACCACAACAGAGAGACCGGTGAGGACAAGATCGTCGGCACATCCCGGGACGTGGAAGTTCAGCGTAAGGATGGCACTCGGATCTGGGTGAACTTGTCTTTGTCGAAAGTCAACGTAGGCGGCCAGATCAGCTACACCGCATTCGTTAAGGACATCACCGAAGAGCGCCGCGCCCGCGAGATGATCAGGCAGACATTGGAGCAAGCGCTGGACGCTGTCGTCACTATCGATCAAAACAACACGGTGACGTCTTTCAATCGTGCCGCCGAACGTCTTTGGGGTTACGCACGAGAAGAGGTGTTGGGACAAAACGTCAAGATGTTGGTACCCGATGAGATTCGGGCGGATCACGACGAGAATGTCAATGCCAACCGGAAGACGGGTCGCGATAAGATCGTCGGAACAAGCCGCGAAGTGCCCGTGCAACGCAAGGATGGAACGCGTGTTTGGGGCAGCCTGTCGCTCTCAAAAATCAAACTGGACGACGAGATCGTGTACACAGCCTTCGTGAAGGATGTGCATGAGGAGGTTCAGCGCAGAGATCAGTTTAAGCTGCTCTCGCTCGTCGCCAATGAGACCGATAACTCGGTGATTATTACTGACGCTAAGGGCCTGATCGAATACGTCAACCCTGGCTTCTCCAGGCTAACGGGCTACAGTTTGGAGCAGGTTGCCGGTCGGAAACCCGGCTCCGTTCTTCAAGGTGAGCATACGTCTCAGGAGACTATCTCCCGGATCCGGGAAAAAATTCACGCGCAACAACCCTTTTATGAGGAGATTCTCAACTACTCCCAAAAAGGAGAGCCGTACTGGATCTCTCTATCGATCAATCCGGTTTTCGACGAGACTGGGAAACTCGATAAATTCATTTCGGTGCAGGCGAATGTAACGGCAACCAAGTTGGACGCTCTGGCATCGAATGCACGAATCGAAGCTATTCGCCGTTCGAACGCCGTCGTCGAGTGGGCAGCCGATGGCCGGGTCACCGACGTCAATGCGTTCGCTTGCGAGCTGCTCGGTTGTGAAGGCCAGAGTTCCCAGCTTCTAAGTCTCTCGAAGTATGTCTCGAACGAAGAGCAACAGTCATTGAAGCAGGGGAGGCCGATTGCAAAGGAGTTCTCGCTTGAGACCGAAAGTCACGAGACCGTTTGGCTGTCAGCGACTTTCCAGCCGGTCATGGACGTATCGGGCGCGCTCGACAGGATCGTCATGACGGCGTCGGACGCAACGTCGCGGCGCGTTGCGATCGCACGATCGACCGAGCTTATGTCGGGCGTCCTGGATCGCATTGACGGTGTTGCGTCACAGATCAACCAGTTATCGTCGCAAACCAATCTGTTGTCGCTCAATGCAACGATCGAGGCCGCTCGCGCAGGAGCGCACGGCCGTGGGTTTGCCGTGGTTGCCGAGGAAGTTCGCGAACTTGCGGGGCGGTCCTCAGGATCGGCAACCGAGATTGGCAAGCTCATTTCGGAAACCAAGATCGAGATCGATAATCTCGACCTAACCGGATAGCCACCGCCGGGCACGTTGACGCGCGGAGGGACACTCGCTGAGAACTTCGGTCTTCCTCTGCTGCTGAGTCAGTCGAAAGCTTCGCCTCAGCGGCTCTGGACGCCTGCCTGACGTAGCCGCTCAAGAAGGTCTCGCAGACAGGACTTCGGAGTCTGCCCGGCTGTATCGATCACCATGTGTTCTCCGACCCACGGATCGTATTGCCGGTCGAGGACATCCTGCCAACTCGGCAGGCGAAGGCCGGTCCCGTCGGCCGAGCGTTCCTCGACTCTTCGACGATGTTCGATGGGGTCGGAGCAAACGACCTCGACATCTTTGACAGGTGCCTCGGCGCGGCGGGCCGTGTCGTGCCAGGCGCTGCGCGTGAGCTCAACTGGGTTCACGGAGTCTGCCACGACCGTCAGCCCCAGTCTGAGATTCTCCTCCGCGACGGCATAGCCAACGCAATAGCCTGCGTCTTCGGCGGGCGAGATTTGCAGGCTGCAGCTCGCAAGGGCCTGCTCGATCGAATCGATCCGCAGGTGGACGGCTCGCAACTGTGCCGCAAGTCCTCGAGCCAGGGTCGTCTTGCCGACGCCCGGCAGACCGGCAAAGACGATCAGCATGAGTCTCGTCGCTCCACCGCCGCTAAGACAGAAATCCGGCGGCTCCTCGTATCTGAGAAACCGCCGGGCAAGTCAACGCACAGGGAGACACTCGGTAGGGGCTGCGGTCCCCTCGACCGCTTCGGTCAGTCGAAGGCCTCGCCCCAGCTGCCCTGGGTGGCCGCGCGGGCATACTCCGTCGCGCGGTTTTCGAAGAAGTTGGTGTGCTCCATCCCGTTCAGCATAGCGTCCAGCCAGGGCAGGGGATTGCGTTCGATCCGGTAGATCGGCTGCAGCCCAAGCTGGCTAAGACGGCGGTCGGCGATCCAGCGGATGTACTGCTTGACCTCCGCGCCGCTGAGCCCCTCGATGCCGCCCAGCTCGAAGGCCAGATCGATGAAGGCGTCCTCGTGGGTCACAATGGTCTCGCAGGCGCCGTAGAGCTCGCGCTCCAAATCCTGGTCCCAGACTTCCGGGTTCTCGTGCACGAAGGTGCGGAAGAGTTGGATGATGGAGTTGGTGTGCAGCGACTCGTCGCGCACCGACCAGGAGACGATCTGACCCATCCCCTTCATCTTGTTGAAACGCGGGAAGTTGAGCAGGATCGCGAAGGAGGCGAAGAGCTGCAGCCCTTCGGTGAAGGCGCCGAAGACGGCCAGGGTCAGGGCGATGTCCTTCTTCGTTTCGACCCCGAACTGCTGCATGTAGTCGTACTTGTCCTTCATCTCCTTGTAGCGGAGGAAGGCCGAATACTCCTGCTCGGGCATGCCGATGGTGTCCAGCAGATGGCTGTAGGCCGCGATGTGGATCGTCTCCATGTTGGCGAAGGCGGCCAGCATCATCTGGATTTCGGTTGGCTGGAACACGCGCGCGTAGTGGCGCATGTAGCAGTTGTTCACCTCCACGTCCGACTGGGTGAAGAAGCGGAAGATCTGCGTCAGCAGGTTGCGCTCGCCCTCGCTCAGCGCGCGGTTCCAGTCCTTGACGTCGTCGGCCAGCGGCACCTCGTCCGGCAGCCAATGCACCTTCTGCTGGACTTGCCAAGCCTCGAAGGCCCAGGGGTAGCTAAAGGGCTTGTAGATCGGATCGGCGTCCAGCAGTGACATGCGAGGATGGCTCCAAGGCACTAGATGTTGTGGGTCGATGCCCGAAAGCATCTACTGACTGTAGCCGATATAGGCCGCTGCCGCCAAGATCAAGCTTGGTCGGAAAAGCGGGTAAAACGTCGCTTTTCTGTGGATGACATGGAAACTCTGCAACCTGCCCCGACCCTGAACTGTGAGGCCGGGAGGGCACCAAGCCGGAGCCCGGACAGCTTTTCCAACGGGTGACTGCCCGCGGGGCCGAAGCCGATCGTCGTTAGTCAGTTTACAATAACAACCCTGTTGCCTTTGCAAACATCGATTATGCGGAGAAAACCCAGCTAGCTATCGGAATACTGCTCGTTAACGTTGACCACTAGGATGCGCAGCAGGTACTGTTACTTGAAATATGGCCGAAGCGCTCAGGTATGGTTTAAGCAAATGCTTCGACAAGGCGCCATACTCGCGATTGCAGTGTTAACGTGCCTCCCTTCGTATGGAGTCGCGAAAGATATTAGTCTTTCCAGCCTTATCGGCGTTGTTCAGCTTGCTCTGCGCGATGCGCAGAATAGAGGGTTGTCGTTCGAATTTGAGTCGGCAACGCTGGAGCTAAATACGGTCCAGTCTATTGATGGCGAGGCCGGTATTGGATTCTACATTGCCAAGGTGAATAAGGGCGCTAGTGCGTCCGCTAGTTCCTTGGTGCGCATTCAGTTGTTGCCGCCCGATAAGGATGAGCCTGGCAACGTTTCTGCTAATGAAGACATGGCCGCTAGGCTGGTTCAGGCAATAGAGGCGGGGGTGCGGGCGCGAGAGGTTGCCCGAGATGGTGAGCCCCCGCTGCGAACTGAGCGCTACGAGATTGAACTAACGTTTATCGTTGCCGACGACGTTGGCGGAGGGTTGAGCATCGATTTTCCACCGTTCGAAGCCGGCTTCAGCGGCTCCGTCGCCGAATCGAATGTCCAGAAACTGAAGTTGGCAATTAAATGAAGCTAATTGCAGCATCCGCGTTTTGCGCCCTGATGGTAGTAGCTGGAAGCTCCCAGTCTGTTTTGGCCAGTTGCGCTCATGGGAGCTTTCGCCCAAGCGAAATGGATCACGCGGAGCATATGAAGTCGGCGTTGGCACGCGTGCATTCACTCAACGATTTCTCGCAAGGTGCTTATCATGGCACCGCCTTTGTTGTTGATGCGGGCCATGGCCTTCTGCTGACAGCTTACCACGTGGCAAAGGACGCGACACAGCGCGACGATCCTAGCAATCGCTTGGTGAGCCTTTACTTTCCTGGTCTTAGTCCCAGTATCGAAACAACAGCTAAAGTCGTCCGCTATGTTCGCCGCCCTAGTCAAATTGCCTTAGAAGACAAAGAAGACCACGTCCACGATCTAGCTCTCCTGCAAGTCGAAGATGAGGCGGTCCGTCAACGCCTAGAGGACGTCCGCTTGGCTCTCGGGCGTGTGGAGTCGTCCGACAAGGCGACTGCTTACTCGTACTATCGAGCTTCCTCTACTCCAGTACCGTCCAGCGGGACAGTGAGCCTGCCGACGAAAACGACGGATAGCCGGATCGCTGTAAAGTGTCGGTTCGACCTGACGAGTATGACGGCCGGAGGAGACAGTGGCGGTCCAGTTGTGTTGCCGGATGGCAGCGTGGTCGGCGTTGTTCTGAGTGATGTTCCACACGGTAGCACTAAAACGGCAAAGTACCTGCAGTCTGAATGCATACGTGACACATTAGTAGATTGGTACTTGGACTTCGCTGAGGCTCGAATAGCCGAAGTTGCTCAAATGATCATCGAGAAGCAACCTGGAGAACTGACGCAACTCCTGAGGCCACATCCGTTTGGTTCTGATTCCGTGAGCAATCTAGAGTTTTCCGCTGCGCTTCATCAGCTTCCGGTCGTATTGCGCAACTCACCAGGAATGACTGAAGCCAATCATGAGAATTTAAAGAGTAAAGTGCAGTGTCCGATCATGATGGCAGCAATAGAGCGCAAGGTGGGACTGTTGCCTTTGGAGTCACTCAACGCTCTAATGGCGCGAGCCTTGGCCCAGGGCGATGCCCGAGCTATAGCAGATCAATTCCTTCGATTTGCGAAATCTCATGTAGGCGCCAACGACTACTTGACGGCAGCTTATGCTGAGGCCAGCAGCAAGCTCTACTTGCGCGAATGGTTCTCGCAGGCCGTTTCTGTGTTCCCTTTCAGAGAGGGTACGAATCTGAAGTTGGCACAGGCAACAAGCTTGGCTCAGACACTAAAAGGATATGGCGATAGCCAGCTCCTACTCGGGGATCTCAGGGCAGACTATCAACCGGATGTCGCGGCGATCCACTTCGAGAGATCTAAGCAATACTCTATTCTTGCATCTGCAGTCGCGCCTCAAGCGCAGTTCGCGCTGCGCGGACAGGCCTTGGCTACCGCCGGTTCGGCGTCTACCCGTCTGGGTGACTATGATTTGGCAATCGAGGCGTTTTCGCTGGCTCGTGCCAACGGCATTGAGGATGAATGGGTATTAAACAGTTATAATCACGCGTTTCGTTTGCGTGACAACGTGCTGATGCTTGAAAACGCGAGAAACTACAGTCCAATCGATACCTTCACAGCACGCTCTTTACCGGAAGCAGTGAAGAGCTATGGATCGCATCTCGAGCGGCGAGGGATTAGTGGCTGGGAGCAACTGAGACCAGGCAAGATCGAGCGCTTCATTTCGCCGTTTCAGTGAGGTCCTATATGAACCCAGGACTTGAGTATCTCGCAGCACCTTGTCCACGCGCGCAAAAAATTTGAATGCTCAGCGGATGATATTTAGAAGACTGTCAGCTCTGAACAAACCTCAAGCCTAAAAACTACAGCTGCATTGTTACGCTAGCGCGGGTTCATAGTTGGCAAGAAAATTTCACTTGTTTCTAAAGCCCCCGCAGCTTCTCCGAGCGTCGGCGCAGCAGCTCGATGGTGGTCATCAGCAGGATCGAGACGCCGATCAGCAGGGTGGCGACCGCCAGGATGGTCGGGCTGATCTGCTCGCGGATGCCGGACCACATCTGCCGGGGGATGGTGTACTGCTCCGGGCTGGAGGCGACGAAGAGCACCACCACCACCTCGTCGAAGGAGGTGACGAAGGCGAAGAGCGCCCCGGAGATCACGCCCGGCAGGATCAGCGGCAGGATGATTTTGAAGAAGACGGTGACCGGCGGGGCGCCGCACATGGCGCCGGCGCGCGGCAAGGCCTTGTCGAAGCCGATCAGGGTGGCGGTGACGGTGATCACCACGAAGGGCGTGCCCAGGGCCGTGTGGGCCAGCACCAGGCCCAGGAGCGAGTCCGTCAGCTGGACGCTGGAATAGAAGAAGTAGATGCCGGCCGCCGTGATGATCAGCGGTACGATCATCGGCGAGATCAGAATGCCCATGATGAAGGTCCGCTGCGGCATCTTCTCGCGGCTGAGGCCGAGCGCCGCCAGTGTCCCCAGGACCGTCGCGAGCAGCGTCGAGAGGATCCCGACGATCACGGAGTTCTCGATCGAGGTGAGCCAGCGGTCGTCGGTCAGGAAGTTCTCGTACCAGCGCAGGCTGAAGGCCTCCGCCTCAAGCGCCAGCATGCCTTCGGTGAAGGTGAAGTAGGGCGTGGCGTTGAAGGACAGAGGAATGATCACCAGGATCGGCATGATCAGAAAGATGAAGACAGCCGCGCAGATGATCCGGAAGGCGTAGTACCAGGCCCGCTCCGCCGGCGTGGCGTAGGGCGGCAGGGAGGAGACCTTTGCCATGACGTTGCGCCTCCGCCTCGTTCAGCCCAGGGTCAGGCGTTCGACGCCGACCAGCTTGTTGTACAGCCAGTAGAGCGCCAGCACGCCGGCCAGAAGAATGCCGCCCAGCGCCGCCGCCAGGCCCCAGTTGAGCGACGACTGCATGTGGTGGGCGATGAAGTTGGAGATCATCTGGCCGTCCTGGCCGCCGACCAGCGCCGGGGTGATGTAGTAGCCGATGGCCAAGATGAAGACGAGCAGGCTGCCGGCTCCGACGCCGGGCAGCGTCTGCGGCGCATAGACCTTCCAGAAGGCTTGGAAGCGCGGGGCCCCCAGCGACTGCGCCGCGCGCATATGGCTGGGGGAGATCGTCTTCATCACCGAGAACAGCGGCAAGACCATGAAGGGCAGCAGGATCTGCGTCATGGCGATCACCGTGCCGGTCTGGTTGTAGATCATCTGGATCCTGTTCTGATCGCCGATCAACCCGATCCAGACCAGGATGTCGTTGAGCACGCCCTGCTGCTGCAGCAGCACGATCCAGGAGGTCGTGCGCACCAGCAGCGAGGTCCAGAAGGGCAGCAGCACCAGGATCATCAGAAGGTTGCTGATGCGTGTCGGCTGGGTCGCCAGCAGGTAGGAGATGGGGAAGCCGAGCAGCAAGGTCAGCGCCGTCACCAGCACCGACATCCAGAGCGTGCGGCCGAAGAGCTGCACGTAGATCTGCCGGTTCTCCGGCTGCATGACGACATCGCCGAAGGCGTCGTAGCGGCGGTCGACGGCGGCCAGGTACTGCACGGCGTTGTAGGCATTGCCGAGTCTTTGGATCGTCGCCCAGGTCTCCACCTTGCCCCAGTCGGCATCGGCGTCGATCATGGCCTCTTGGAAGGGGGGCTCCATGCGCCCCGCACTGCGCGCCGTTCGAGTGACGGCCGAGCGGATTCCCGGCTTCTCGAAGTTCAGGCGGGTGGCGACCCGGCCCAGGTCGCCGGTGAACCTGTTTTCGCGGGCGAGGGCCAGTTCCTGTGCCAGGGCCTCGAAAGCCTCTTCGGGCGGCAGGCCGTCTTCGGCACTCCAGTCCTCCAATGCGGCCAGAGTGTTCGGCAGAATCTGCGAAACGAGCGGATCGTGCACGCTGCGGAACAGCATCTGCCCGATCGGAAAAAGGAAGGTGATCGACAGGAAGACCAGGAGCGGCGCGACCAGCAGGAACGCCCGCGTCTTGGCGCGGAGTTCGACGCGTCCCAAGGCCTGTTTCAGCGGCGTTCCGTCTGCCGTGGTCAGCCTTGCTGGCCGATCCGTCCCTCCGATGGCGATTTGCGCCATGACGCCTGTCCTGTTCCCCAAATGCACCCGCGGCCTGCGGCTCTCCGGGAGCACCGCAAAAGGGCCAAGTGACCTCGTCTCGAACAGCCTGATTTACAGGCGACGGGACCGGCCGGCAGACCGGCCCCGTACCCCTGCGGTCTCAAGACGACCGCTGCCTCAGTTGACGAGCCAGGCGTTGAAGCGCTCGTTCAACTCGTCCTGATAGTCCGCCCAGAACAGGAAGTCGTTCTGCAAGGCGTTCCCGAAGTTTTCCGGAGCCGTCGGCATGTGCGGACCCATATCGACGCCGGACTCCGCATGGACGCCGATCAAAGGCACCGAAGACTTGCGCGCCGGGCCGTAGGAGATCCAGGAGGCCTGGTCCGCCAGCCGCTGAGTGTCGGTGGAGAACTTGATGAACTCCAGAGCGGTCTCCTTGTTCGGGGCACCGCGCGGAATCACCCAGAGATCGAGATCCCACACCTGACCGTCCCAGACGATCTCGAAGGGCTTGCCTTCGGTCGCAATGGCGTTGAAGACGCGGCCGTTGTAGGCGGTGGTCATGGCGACTTCGCCGTCGGCCAGAAGCTGCGGCGGCTGGGCACCGGCTTCCCACCACACGACCTCGTCCTTGATCGTGTCCAGCTTGGCAAAGGCCCGGTCGACGCCCTCGGGGGTCGAGAGCACTTCATAGACCTCGCCGGCCGGCACGCCGTCGGCGATCAGCGCGAACTCAAGGTTGGCCTTGGGGGTCCTGCGCATGCCGCGTTTGCCCGGAAAGGCCTCGAGGTCGAAGAAGTCGGCCATGGTGCTGGGGGCCGTGTCCGTGAACTTGGTGGTGTCGTAGGCGTAGATCGTCGACCAGACGATGGTGGCCACGGCACAGTCGTGCAGCGTGCCCGGCAGGAAGTCGTCGGCCGCCGCGGTGCCGTCGGGCGCTGCCGGCAGCATCGCATGGTCGAGGGGTTCCAGTAGGCCCTCGTCACAGCCGCGCACGGCGTCGGACAGCTCGACGTCGACCAGATCCCAGGTGACGTTGCCCGCCTCGACCTGCGCCTTCACTTCGGCCAAGCCGCCGTTGTAGTCGGCGGAGACGATCTCGATGCCGGTCTTCTCGGTAAAGGGCTTGTGGTAGGCCTCCACCTGGCTCTTGGTGTAGGCGCCGCCCCAGGAGACGACCGTCAGCGGGTCGGCCTTGGCCGCTCCGGCGGCGAAGCCCGCGACCGCGGCCACGGCCAGCGCCGCGGTGGTGGTGCGAAGCACGTGTTTCATCGATGGAACACTCCCTGCTTGTTGCTGATGCCGGTCCTGCCGGCGTCTTTGCGGGTCCCTGTCGGTCCGCGCTCTTTCGAACCGGCAAAGGCCGGTCCGCAACGTTGCGTCCTCCTGGAGGACACAATCCGATGTGCCGCTGCAGCCTCGCTCACGCGTCCAAGGCTCGGCAATCTTCCGTCTCCCACCCCACGCTGACGTCTGCGCCCTCGCGCAGGTGCGCGTGACCCTGGGCGTTGGGGACCTTCACGATGAATTCATCGCTGCCGCAGACATTGACACGCGTGCGGATATGGTCGCCCAGGTAGATCAACTCCTCGACGCGACCAGAGAAGATGTTCGGCAGACTGCCTGGCGGCGGGTCGATCGTGACGCGTTCCGGCCGGAGCGACAGCGTGGTCTTCGCCCCCTGACCGCCGCTCACGCTGACCGGCAGCGCCTGGACGTCGCCGCTGCCGTTGTCCAGCGTTACCGTGCAGGCGTCGGCGCCGTTCAGCTTGCTGACCGTTCCACGCAAGGTATTGTTCTCGCCGATGAACTGGGCAACGAAGGCATTCTGCGGTCGCTCGTAGAGGTCCGCGGGCGTATCGAGTTGTTGGATGATTCCGTCGTTGAACACGGCGATGCGGTTGGACATCGTCAGCGCCTCCGACTGATCGTGGGTGACGTAGACCACCGTGACGCCCAGATTCTCGTGGATGTGCTTGATCTCGAACTGCATCTGCTCGCGCAGCTGCTTGTCCAGCGCGCCAAGAGGTTCGTCCATCAGCACGAGGGTCGGCTCGAACACCAGCGCCCTTGCCAGTGCGACGCGCTGCTGCTGACCGCCGGAGAGCTGTGCCGGCCTGCGCGCTCCAAAGCCGCCGAGCTGCACCATGTTCAGCGCCTGGTCGACCCGCTGCTCGGTTTCTGCCTTGGAGACCTTGCGCACCTGCAGAGGGAAGGCGAGATTCTCCGCGACGGTCATGTGCGGGAAGAGGGCATAGTTCTGGAACACCATGCCGATGTCCCGCTTGTGGGGCGGAACGTTCGAAAGCGAGCGGCTGCCCAACCGGATGTCGCCGTGGGTCGGCGCCTCGAACCCGGCGAGCATCATCAAAGAGGTGGTCTTGCCGGAGCCTGAAGGCCCCAGCATGGTGAGGAACTCGCCGCGCGCGATCTCAATGTTGAGGTCCTTCACGACCAGCGTTTCGCCGTCGTAACTCTTCTGAACCTCGATGAACTCGACGAGAACGTCGCCCCTATTCGTCATCCCTGATACTTGGCCCCTTTCGTTCGCGCCATTGCGATCTGGGCCGCCTGACCTGTTCGATAGCTTGTACGATCCGCGTCGTTGGCGCGCGGTTGCAACCGGGCGATGCTAGACAAAGCGCCCCTGGAATTCGAGAGGTTTTTTGCGCCGCGGCAGACGGGAATTCGAAAGCGAAGTGCTCCCGCCAAAGCGGAACCAAGGGGCCGTAAGCCCCCTCGCCGGCGCCCTCTCAATCGCCAGCCCGTGCTCTTCTCAAGCTTCGCGGCGCCGACCGCCGGGGTCGTCTACTCGGCTGCCTGATGCTTGCTGCCAACCCACTGCGCGGTCTCGTCCAACGCCCGGCCGAAGCGTTCGAGCAACTGGTCGAGCCCCGTCTCGTCGATGATCAGCGGCGGGCAGAAGGCCATTTGGTCTCCCAGATTTCGGATGATCAGCCCATGCTCCTGACAGCGCTCGTAGCAGTAGGTCCCGACGGCGCCCACGGGATCGAAGGCCTGCTTGCTGGCCTTGTCGGCCACCAGTTCGATGCAGCCGATCATGCCGACGCCGCGGACCTCGCCGACCAGCGGATGGTCGGCGAAGCGGCGCAGGCCGGCCTGCAGGCGCTCGCCCATGCGCGCGGCATTGCCGACCAGATCGCGCTCTTCGATGATCTTCAGGTTCTCCAGCGCGACCGCCGTGGCCACCGGATGGCCGCTGGCGGTAAAGCCGTGTCCGAAGGTGCCGATCTTGGCGGTGTTGTCGGCAATGGCCTGATAGATCTCGTCGGAGAAGAGGAGCGCTGCCAGCGGCATGTAGCTGGAGGTCAGCTGCTTGGAGCAGATCACCATGTCGGGCTCGATGCCGTAGGTGGTCGAACCCCAGAGCTGGCCGGTTCGCCCGAAACCGTTGATGACCTCGTCGGCGATCACCAGCACGTCGTACTTTCGGCAGACCGTCTGGATCTTCTGCCAGTAGGTTCGGGGCGGGACGATGACGCCGCCGGCGCCCATCACCGGTTCGCCGATGAAGGCGGCCACCGTCTCCGGGCCTTCGGTGAGGATCAGCTGTTCCAGCTCTCCCGCCAGGCGCGAGGCGAACTCCTCCTCGCTTTCGCCCTCCCAGCCGAAGCGCCAGTGGTGCGGGCAGGCCGTATGCAGGATGTTCTTGATCGGCAGGTCGAAGTCTTTGTGGTTGTAGGGCAGGCCGGTCAGGCTGCCGGAGGCGATGGTGATGCCGTGGTAGCCCTTGATCCGCGAGATGATCTTCTTCTTCTCGGGCCGGCCGCGGGCATTGTTGTAGTACCAGACCAGCTTGATCGCGGTGTCGTTCGCCTCCGAGCCGGAGCTGGTGTAAAAGACCTTCGACATCTTGCCGGGCGCCATGGCCAGCAGGCGCTCGGACAGCTCGATCGAGGGCTCGTGGCTCTTGTGCGCGAAGGAGTGATAGAAGGGGAGCTTCTCCATCTGCGCGCGAGCGGCCTCGACCAGGCGCGGCTCTCCGAAGCCGACCGCGACCGACCAGAGGCCAGCCAGGCCTTCGATGTACTCCTTGCCCGCATCGTCGTAGACGTGGATGCCTTTCCCTTCGCGGATCACCATGGCGCCCTTGTCCTCGTGCTTGCGGGCGTTGGTGTAGGGGTGGAAGTTGACCGCCACGTCACGAAAAGCGGGGGAGTTTGGGCGATCGACCATGATGAAGGCGCCTCCTGGGCTGAATACCGGAAATCGTTCCTAGCCTATCGCTCTCGGTCGGTCGGCAGCAAGGGCAGGAAAGTGCTTGGATCGTTGCGCCGGCGACGCTAGGACAGGCAGCCGCCGGCGCGGGACAGCCCTCTCGATATGATCTCGAACTTCTATCTTCTGCTTCAGGCGATCGCGATCGGCTATGTCGTAGCCGCGCCGATCGGGGCTGTCGGTGCGATCTGTATCCGCCGCTCGCTGCACGGCCATCGCTTCGAAGCCTTGCTGTGCGGCATCGGGTCTGCCATCGCGGACGGTGTCTTTGCCGCCATAGCCGCGCTGGGCTTGTCGCTCGTCATCAGGTGGTTGGAAGAACACCATGGCGAACTGAACTTGGTCGGCGGCATCTTCTTGCTCGGCTACGGCATCTACATGATCGTGCACGCGCCGACCTTGATGCGCCGTCAGGCCATTACCGACGAAGATGAAGACGATCTGAGCCCCTGGTCGCTGGCCGGCATGATGGACCGCCTCGGCATGGTTTTCACCGGCTTCGGGCTGACCATCATCAATCCGGCGACGTTCCTCGGCTTTATGGGAGCCTTCGCCGGCCTGGGCGTTCTCGGCCCGTCCGGCGAAGCCGAAACCTGGGCGAAGGGCACCACGCTGGTCGTGGGAGTGATTGCCGGCTCGACGCTGTGGTGGCTCACTCTGATTGCCGGTTCCAGCGCCGTGCGACGCAACGTTTCAAGCAACTTCATCGTCCAGGTCAACCGGGTGCTGGGCGTTGTTGTCGCCACGATCGGCGTGCTGGCACTGTTCCAGGTGTTTTAACGCAATCCTCCTCGTCGGGCAGTTTCGGAGCGGTGTTTGGGGGCCGACGCCATTCCCTGCGTCAGGCCAGGCTCACGAATTGACAGCCGTAGCGGGTGCGGCTGGTATGGATACAGTCAGGACTTTTGAGAAGAAGGCTCGGATGACGCTCCTCTTGATCGAGAACGCTTTGCTGTTCGACGGCTTCGGCCCGGACTTGGCCGAAGGGACCTCCGTACTGGTCGAGGAGGGGCATATCAAGGAGGTGGCGGACCGCCCGATCTCGACGGGATCACTGGAGGTGCAACGGATCGATGCCGCCGGGCGCGTTCTGATGCCCGGCCTGATCGATGCGCATTTTCACGCCGTTGCCGTCGATCCCAACATCGGGCGCCTGGAGACGATGAGCGCCTATCACATCGGCCAGTATGCGCGGGGCTTTCTGGAGGCGGCGCTGCATCGCGGCTTCACCACGGTGCGCGATGCCGCGGGCGCGGACTTCGGCCTGTCGCTTGCGGTCGAAACCGGCCTGATCAAGGGGCCGAGGCTTTATTATTCCGGTAAGGCGCTGACTCAGACCGGCGGTCACGCGGACTTTCGGGAACGGGCGGCCGACCATCCGGCCTTCTGCTTCTGCGGCCAGCACGGCAACGTCATGGGCGTTATCGCCGATGGCGTCGCCGAGGTACGTCGCGCTGCGCGCGAAGAGCTGCGCAAGGGGGCGACCCAGATCAAGATCATGGCGTCCGGCGGTGTCGCCAGCCCGGCCGACCCGATCTGGAATCTGCAGTACTCGGAAGAGGAAATTGCCGCAGCCGTCTGGGAAGCGGAGAGCTGGAAGACCTACGTCATGGCGCATGCCTACACGTCCGAGGCGATTCGGCGCTGTGTCGAGTTGGGCGTCAAGTCGATCGAGCATGGAAACCTGATCGATGCGGAGACAGCCGCGATCTGCCACACCCACGGTGCCTGGGTCGTGCCGACGCTCGTCACCTACGACGCGCTGGCCGAGGAGGGGGCTGGACTTGGTCTGCCCCCTGTCAGCGTCGCGAAGGTTGCGGATGTGCGCACCAGCGGGCTGCAGGCTTTGGAGATTCTCAAGACAGCCGGTGTCAAGATGGGCTTTGGAACCGACCTGCTGGGCGAGATGCATCGGCATCAGTCGAGGGAATTCCTGATTCGGGCCGAAGTTTTGTCGCCACTGGAGGTCGTGAGGCAGGCGACCAGTGGCAATGCAGAGTTGATGAATCGCAGCGGAAAGCTCGGTTCCGTGGTTGCCGGGGCCTATGCGGACCTGCTGCTGGTCGACGGCGATCCCCTTGCCGATCTCGAGCTTCTGCAAGGACAGGGACGGCATATTCCGCTGATCGTTAAAGCTGGCGAGATCCACAAAAACACGCTGTAGCCGACCGGATACAAAGACAGCCATCCGACGGAGGATGGCAATCATTTCCGCTTGTTCCCGTGGCCAAAGCGGGCATAGGTTACCGGCCAATGAAACGGATAACCCTCACCGTTTCGCCTGTCGGCCGCGGGCGCGATCGATCGTGATCGGAATCGTGCTGTGCTGCCGCAGCAGGAGAAAGCAGGGGTCACGAAAGCAGCCGGTGGCAGTTGCCGTCCGGCCGTACAGGGACTGAGTTACAGGGAGACAGCTATGCGATACCGTCTGGGACTGGTCGCTGCTGTGGCTGCCGTTGCGGCCCTCACACTGTCGTCGGCGCAGGACGCGCAGGCGCAGGATAAGGTGTTCCGCTACGCCACCACCGGCGACGTTTTGGGTCTGGACCCCCATTCGAATAACGAGGGTCCGACCAACACCATGAAGGGCAACATCTATGGCATGCTGATTCACCGCAAGCCGGACCTCTCTTTGGAGCCGGATCTGGCGGTGAGTTGGGAAAACGTGGACGAGGTGACTTGGCGTTTCGCCTTGCGCGAAGGCGTCACCTTCCACAACGGAAACCCCTTCACGGCCGACGATGTGGTCTATTCCTTCCAGCGCCAGTCGCAGGAAACGTCGGACATGTCCTTTGCGATCGCCACGATCGAAGAGGTCCGTAAGGTCGACGACTACACGGTAGAGATCGTTACCAACGGTCCCGACCCGATCCTGCTGCTCAACATGCCCAACTTCTACATCATGGATCAGGAGTGGGTTGAGGAGAACAACGCCTTCGAGGTGGTGCGCGGCGCCGGGCAGACCAACTTCCCGAACCTCAATGCCAACGGCACCGGACCCTTCCGGGTGGTCGAGTGGGTACAGGACAACCGCCTGGTCCTCGAGCCCTTCGAAGACCACTGGAACGCCGGTAATTTGATGACCAACATCGACCGCGCCGTCCTGACGCCGATCCCCAACGACGCGACGCGCGTTGCCGCGCTGCTCTCGGGCGAGATCGACATGATGTACCCGGTGCCGCTGCAGGACGTGCCGCGTTTGCAGAACGAAGCCAACGTCGATGTCCTGGAAGGTCCCGAACTGCGGACGATCTTTCTCGGTTTCGATCAATGGCGTGACGAGTTGCTCGACATGCCGGGCACCGGCCAGAACCCCTTCAAGGATCAGCGCGTGCGTGCGGCCTTCGCTCATGCAATCGATCTGCAGGCCATTCAGCGCGTGGTCATGCGCGGCGCTTCCACCCCGACGGGGTTGATGGTCGCGCCGGGCATCAACGGCTTCGTCGAGGATCTCAACACGCCCTACGAGTACAATCCCGAAAAGTCCCGGGAGCTGCTTGCGGAGGCCGGTTACGGTGACGGCTTCCCCGTCACCCTCGACTGCCCGAACGACCGCTACGTCAACGACGAGCCGATCTGCAATGCAGTGATCCCGATGCTGGAACGCGTCGGCATCGATGTCAGCTTGAACGCGCAGACCAAGTCGTTGCACTTCAACAAGATCGGTCGCGCCGAGGGCAACAACACCAGCTTCTTCATGCTGGGCTGGACCCCGGGGTCGTACGACTCGCTGAACCCGCTGATGCAGCTCATGACCACCGGTGCGCCGGGCCACGGCGATTGGAACAGCGGGCGCTACGACAATCCGCAGGTGATGGCACTGGCGGAGCAGATCAAGACGGAGATGGATCCGGAAGCGCGCCAAGCCATGATCACCGAGGCTTTCCAGATCCACCAGGACGATGTCGGCCACATTCCGCTGCATCAGCAGGCTCTGGCCTGGGGTGTCCGGACGGATACCGTCGCCGAGATCATCCAGCGACCCTTCAACGACGTTGACCTGCGCTACGTCGTGATGCAGTAACGCCTTCGGGTGTGGGGCGGGGGCCCGGAGAGAGGAAACCTCCGGGCCGCCGTCGGCTTTTTTGCATCCCCAAGGCCTGTAAGCCCGAAGAGCGGCGGCCAGATCGTTCGGGTAGGTCGGGGATCAGCGTCAGGGAGCTTCGAGGCAAATGTTCGCCTTCGTCATCCAGCGCTTGTTCCAGGCCATCCTGGTGATGCTGGTCGTCGCTTTCGTATCCTTTTCGCTGTTCCAGTTCGTCGGCGATCCGGTCAACAACATGGTCGGGCAGGACGCTACGGAAGAGCAGCGCGAGGCTCTGCGGGAGCGGCTCGGCCTGAACGATTCCATTCCGGTCCAGTTCATGAACTTCGTCGGGAACGCGGCGCAGTTTCAGTTCGGTTTGTCTTACCGGCTGGGCGTCCCGGTCGAAGACATCATCGCTCAGCGGCTGCCGGCGACCATCGAGCTGGTCTTGGTCTCGGCGATTATCGCCTTGGCGGTGGGCGTGCCCATGGGCGTCTACACCGGGCTCAATCGAAACTCGCCGATCTCGAAGCTCTTTCTGACGGTTTCTCTGATCGGCATCTCTCTCCCGACCTTTCTCATCGGTATTCTGCTGATTTTGATTTTCGGCGTCTGGCTTTCCTGGCTGCCGACCTTCGGGCGCGGCGGGACAATCGACTTCGGGTGGTGGGAAACCTCTTTCCTGACCGTCCAGGGATGGCGTTCGCTTATCTTGCCGTCGATCACGCTCGCCTTGTTCCAGCTCACGCTGATCATGCGCCTGGTTCGTGCCGAGATGCTGGAGGTCCTGCGCACCGACTATGTCAAGTTCGCCCGGGCGCGCGGCCTCTCCAACCGCGCCATCAACTTCGGACATGCCCTCAAGAATACGCTGGTGCCGGTGATCACCATCATCGGTCTGCAGATCGGCTCGCTGCTGGCTTTTTCGATCATCACCGAAACGGTGTTCGCCTGGCCCGGGATGGGGCTGCTGATCATCCAGGCGATTCAGTTCGCCGATATCCCGGTCATGAGCAGCTACCTGGTGCTGATCGCGCTGTTCTTCGTCATTATCAATCTCATCGTCGACCTGCTCTACTACGTGGTCGATCCGCGGCTGCGCGTCGAGCGCGGCGGCGGCGGACACTAGGGGGAGGCGCGCAGCATGGCCGAGATGGCGCGTGAGCCGAGCCAGCAACCGACCGCTCCGGAACTGACCCTGGTCGGGAAGGTCGTCGACGGCTGGAGCCGCTTTCTGGACTCCGACGTCTTCTATTCCTTCAAACGCTCGCCCTTGATCATCGTTGCCTTCGCCGTGACGGTCTTGCTGATCCTGGGCGCCTTTCTGGCCCCCTGGATCGCCCCGCACGACACGACCAACATGGCGAGCCTCAATCTGATGGACGCCTTCAAGCCGCCGGCCTGGTCGGTTGGCGGCGACGGCAGTTTCCTCCTGGGCACCGACGATCAGGGCCGGGACATGCTGTCCGGCATCATGTTCGGCATGCAGGCGTCGCTGGTGATCGGCTTCGCGTCGGTGGCCCTGGCCGCCATCGTCGGGACGATACTGGGGTTGATTTCCGGCTATGTCGGCGGGCGCGTCGACAGTGTCATCATGCGCGTCGCCGACGTTCAGCTCACCTTCCCGGCGATCCTGATCGCCCTTCTGATCGACGGCATCGTCGGGTCTGTCTTGCCGCGCAACACGGCGGAGGAACTGACCTATCCCGTGCTGATTCTGGCGATCGCCTCCTCGCTCTGGGTTAACTTCGCGCGCACCGTGCGCGGCTCGACGCTGGTCGAGAAGAATCGCGAGTACGTTCAGGCGGCCAAGGTGATCGGCATTCATCCGACCCTGATCATGGTGCGCCATGTGTTGCCCAACGTCATGGGTCCGGTCCTGGTGATCGCCACGCTGTCGCTGGCCCTTGCCATCCTGACGGAAGCGACGCTCTCCTTCCTGGGCGTCGGCATCCCGTCGTCCGAACCGTCCCTGGGTACGCTGATCCGCATCGGCCAGGAGTACCTCTTCTCCGGCGAGTGGTGGATGACCATCTTTCCCGGTATCGCGCTGGTTATTCTGGTCCTGGCGGTCAATCTGCTGGGCGACTGGCTGCGCGACGCCCTGAACCCGAAGCTGCGCTGATGTCCGATACCGAGCGAACACCCTTGCTGGAAGTCCGCGATCTTCGGGTCGAGTTCCCCACGCGTCGCGGCACCCTGGTGGCCGTCAACGGCGTGTCCTTCGATATCAAGGAAGGCGAGGTTCTTGGTGTCGTCGGGGAGTCGGGAGCAGGGAAGTCCCTGACAGGTTCGGCCGTAATCGGGCTGCTGGAGCCGCCCGGACGGATCGCCGCCGGTGAAGTGCGGCTGAAGGGGCGGCGGATCGACAATCTGCCCTACCGCGAGATGCGCCGGGTGCGCGGGCGCGAGATCGGCATGGTCTTCCAGGATCCGCTGACCAGCCTCAATCCGCTCTATACGGTCGGACGCCAGCTCGTCGAGACGATCCTGACCCATCGCGACGTCTCGGAAGAGACGGCCCGCAAGCAGGCCATCGATCTGCTCGCGGAGGTCGGTATTCCGGCGCCCGAGCGGCGCATCGACCAGTATCCGCACCAGTTCTCCGGCGGTATGCGGCAGCGGGTCGTCATTGCGCTCGCCCTCTGCGTCAATCCGAAGCTGGTGATCGCCGACGAGCCGACCACCGCGCTCGACGTCTCGATCCAGGCGCAGATCATCAAGCTTCTGAAACGCATGTGTAAGGAGCATGGCGCCGCCGTCATGCTGATCACCCACGACATGGGGGTGATCGCGGAGACGGCCGATCGGGTGGCGGTGATGTACGCCGGCCGCATCGCGGAGATCGGCCCGGTCCGCGACGTCGTGCAGAACGCCAAGCACCCCTATACCCATGGCCTGATGGGTTCGATCCCGATGATCGGCCATGACACCGACCGGCTAACCCAGATCGAGGGGTCGATGCCGCGTCTGACCGAGATTCCGCAAGGCTGCGCCTTCAACCCGCGCTGCCCCCATGCCTTCGATCGTTGCCGCAGCGAGCGGCCGGAGCTGATCCCGGTGGACGATACCCGGGTGGCTTGCTGGCTGTTCGACGAAGGTGCGAAGAAGGCGGCCGAGTAGAGCGGGCCGGAGGATGTCCATGTCGCAAACCCTTGCCGCAGAAAATCGCGAAGTGCCGGATACCCGGTCCGGCGCCAGCGAGCAGCCCCTCGTGCAGGTGCAGGACCTGGCTCGCTACTTCGACGTGTCGCCGCCCTGGCTGAACCGCATTCTGGAGAACGAGCCGCGCTCCATCCTGAAGGCGGTCGACGGCGTGTCCTTCGACATTCCGCGTGGTAAGACCTTCAGCCTGGTGGGCGAGTCCGGCTGCGGCAAGTCGACGGTCGCCCGCCTTGTCGTCGGGCTCTACCAGCCGACTCGCGGAACGATTCACTTCGAAGGCGTGGACATGGCCACGCTGAAGACCCGCAAGCAGCAGGCCCCGGTCCGTCGGCGCTTCCAGATGATCTTTCAGGATCCCTTTGCCAGCCTCAACCCGCGCTGGCGGGTCGCGGAGATCATCGCCGAACCGATCCGTGCCCACGGGATCATGAGCGATGACGGTCAGATCCGCAGGCGTGTCGGAGAGCTGTTGGAACAGGTCCGCCTTTCGGCGCGAGATGGCGAGAAGTTTCCGCATGAGTTCTCGGGCGGTCAGCGGCAGCGCATCTCCATCGCCCGTGCTCTGGCCTCCAATCCGGAGTTCCTGGTCTGCGACGAGCCTACCTCGGCGCTCGACGTTTCCGTGCAGGCGCAGATTCTCAATTTGATGAAGGAGCTGCAGAAAGAGCTGGGGCTGACCTATCTCTTTATCAGCCACGATTTGGCGGTCGTCTATCACATCTCCGACTATGTCGGCGTCATGTATCTGGGCCGGCTGGTCGAGTGGGGCGAAGCGCGGCGGGTTTTCTTCAATCCCCAGCACCCCTATACGCGCATGCTGCTGGATGCGATTCCCGACCTGGAGATGACCGGGCGCCAGCGCATCCCGGTGGCCGGCGAGGTACCCAGCCCGATCCACCCGCCGAGCGGCTGCCACTTCCACCCGCGTTGCCCCTTCGCGAACGATCGTTGCCGGAGCGAAACGCCGCAGACACGCGACTTCGGCGAGGGCGGCCAGGTGCGCTGCCACGCGGTGGAAGAGGGCCGGCTGCCGCCGCCGGGCGAGAGCGGTGCCCTGACGGCCGGCCGCGATCTGAACGAATGAGACGGAAGCTGATCGCCCGGTCGCCGGGTCGGCTGCTGTCAGGTCTCGTCCTTCTTCTATGTTCCGTTGCGCTGGGTTTGACCCAGGCGCCTGCGGCGCAGGCGGCTGGCGGATCGGGTACGCTGACCATCGGCGTGACCCAGTTTCCGTCGACGCTGCATCCCAATATCGATTCGATGTTGGCCAAGAACTATGTGCAGGCCATGACCCTCCGGCCCCTGACGCACTACGATCAGGACTGGGAGGTGATCTGTTTCCTTTGCACCGAAGTGCCGAGTCTGGAGGCGGGAACGGCGGAACTCGAGACGACGCCGGACGGCGACGAGGGGATCGCCGTCACCTACAGTCTGCATCCCGATGCAACCTGGGGCGACGGTACGCCAGTGACCACCGACGACGTGCTCTTTACCTGGGAGGTCGGGCGGCATCCGCAGTCGGGCATCAGTAACTTCGAACTCTACCGGCGTATTCTCGATATCACCGTCATCGACGACAAGACCTTCACCTTCCACGTCGATCGCGTCACCTTCGCCTATGCTTCGGCCACCGATTTCCGGGTGCTTCCGGCCCACATCGAACGGCCCATCTTCGAGGCGGATCCGGCGAGCTATCGCACGCGTACGGCCTTCGACAGCGATCCGACGAACCCGGGTTTGGCGTTCGGACCCTACCGGATCGTCTCGCTGACTCCGGGCGCGGAAGTGGCGCTGGAGCCCAACGACACCTGGTTCGGACCGCCCCCGGCCTTCGATCGCATCGTCGTGCGGGTGATCGAGAACACGCCGGCCCTGGAGGCAAATCTGCTGTCGGGCGCCATCGATACGATTCCCGGCGCGATGGGGCTGACCGTCGACCAGGCCCTGGCCTTCGAGCAGCGCCACGGCGACGACTGGAACGTGCTTTTCAAGCCGGGGCTGGTCTACGAGCACATCGATCTGATGCTCGACAATCCGATCCTGGCCGACCGTCGCCTGCGGCAGGCACTGCTGCACGGCATCGACCGCGATGCCATCAGCGAGCGGCTCTTCGCCGGACGCAACCCCGTCGCCGATGGCAACGTCAGTCCGCTCGACTGGGTCTACAGCGACGCGATCCCGACGTATCCCTACGATCCGGAGCGGGCCGAAGCGCTGTTGGAAGAGGCGGGCTGGACCCGCCAGGGCGGCAGCGGCCTTCGGCGCAATGCGGCGGGCGACCCTCTGCGCCTGGAGATCATGACCACGGCCGGGGACCGCACGCGTGAGCTGGTGCAGCAGGTGATCCAGAGTCAGTTGCGGGACATCGGGGTCGAATTGACCATTCGCAACGAGCCGGCGCGGGTGTTCTTCGGCCAGACCGTGAGCCAGCGGCGTTTCACCGGCCTGGCCATGTTCGCCTGGTTCTCGAGCCCGGAGAACGTGCCCCGGACCACGCTGCACTGCGAGCAGATTCCGACGGAGGAGAACGGCTGGGGCGGTCAGAACTATACCGGCTACTGCACGCCCGAGATGGATGCGCTGATCGACCGGATCGAGGTCGAACTGGACCGGGAGGCGCGCGCGGAGCTCTGGGCGGAGCTGCAACGGCTCTATGCCACCGACCTGCCGGCCCTGCCGCTCTACTGGCGCGCGCAGCCCTTCGTGCTGCCGCCCTGGCTGGAGGGTGTGCGCCCGACCGGCCACATGGGCACCACGACCCTCTGGGTGGAGGAGTGGCGCCGGGCCGAGTGAGCTTGCGCGGCGGATCCTGGTTCGAAGCCTGCCCGACGCGCTTCGCTCTCAATGAAAATCCCGGCTCCGCTGGAGTCTTAACCGTTTGGGCTTTCGCTGTTCCGGGACCGGGCGTTTGACTTCGTCGACGTCGCTCATGGCGCGTTGGAAGATGCCCTCGGTCGCGGCGATCTGCGCGGCGGCGCTTCTTCCGTCGCCGGCAGGCGGGATCGGGTCCGCGATCAGATTGCGCGATTGAGTCTCCAAAGTCGCCAGCCGCTCGGTCTTGTCGACCAGGGTTTCGGCGACCAGGTGGATGACCTCGTCGCTGCGCTGCACCTTGCCGGTCACGCCGAGCAGCGAAGCCTGGAGCACCGTCGTGCGAAAGCGCTGAAAGATGTCCGGCCAGACCACAAGGTTGGCAATGCCCGTCTCATCCTCCAGGGTGATGAAGATCACGCCCTTGGCACTGCCTGGGCGCTGGCGCACCAGCACCAGGCCGGCGACCGAGAGCCGCTGGCCATCTCGCGCCTCCCGAAGCGCTTCCGTAGGGCGATAGTCCTGCCGCCTCAGCTCGTCGCGCAGGAAGACCAGCGGGTGGTCCTTTAGAGACAGGCGCAGGCTGGCATAGTCCTGCACCACGTGCTCGCTCTTGCTGAGCTTCGGCAGACAGACCTCGGGCTCCGCTCCGCGCTCCTCTTCGTTCATGGCGGCGAAGAGCGGCAGCGGTTGGGCCTTGGGCAGGCCCTTGACCGCCCAGAGCGCCTCGCGCCGGTCCAAACCCATGGAGCGGAAGGCGTCGGCGCGGGCCAGGGCCTCCAGGGCCTTGGCGCCGACCTCTCCCTTGCGCCAGAGACTCAGAGGATCGGGGTAGCCGTTGCCGCGGCGTGCGACCAGCCGCCCGGCCTCGCTTTCGGACAGGCCCTTGATCTGCCGCAGGCCCAGCCGCAGCGCCATGCCGGGGCCGTTGCGCGCCGGTTCCAGCGTGCAGTCCCAGTCGGAGGCATTGATGTCCGGCTCCAGCACCTCGACCTCATGGTCGCGCGCATCCCGTACGATCTGTGCCGGAGCATAGAAACCCATCGGCTGGCTGTTCAGCAGGGCACAGGCGAAGGCGGCCGGGTGGTGATGCTTCATCCAGGCGGAGACGTAGACCAGCAGCGCGAAACTGGCGGCGTGACTTTCCGGAAAGCCGTAGGTGCCGAAGCCTTCGATCTGCTTGAAGCAGCGTTCGGCGAAGTCGCGCTCGTAACCGTTCTTGACCATGCCGTTGATCAGCTTGTCGCGGAACTCGTGGATGATTCCGAGCTTGCGGAAGGTCGCCATGGCGCGGCGCAGCCGGTCGGCCTCGCTGGGAGTGAAGCCGCCGGCGACGATGGCGATCTTCATCGCCTGCTCCTGGAACAGCGGCACGCCCAGGGTGCGGCCCAGCACCTCCTCTAGCTCCTGCGAGGGGAACGCGACCGGCTCTTCCTTGTTGCGCCGCCGCAGGTAGGGGTGAACCATGTCGCCCTGGATCGGGCCGGGGCGCACGATGGCGACCTGAATCACCAGATCGTAGAAGACCTTGGGGCGCAGCCGCGGCAGCATGTTCATCTGCGCGCGGGACTCCACCTGGAACAGGCCGAGGGAGTCCGCCTTGCAAAGCATGTCGTAGACTGCGGGATCGTCCTGGGGCACCGTCGCCAAAGTCAGTTTGCGATCGTAGTGGCGCTGCAGGAGGTCGAAGCCCTTGCGCAGGCAGGTCAGCATGCCCAGCGCCAGGACGTCGACCTTGAGCAGGCCGAGAGACTCCAGGTCGTCCTTGTCCCATTCGATGACGGTGCGGTCCGCCATCGCCGCATTCTCGATCGGCACCACCTCGTCGAGCGGACCGCGGGTCATGACGAAGCCGCCGACATGCTGGGAAAGGTGGCGGGGAAAGCCGATCAGCTCGCGGGTGAGCGCGAGCACCTGCGCCATGCGCGGTTCCTCTGGGTCGAGACCCAGCTCGCGCACCCGCGCCTCTTCCACGCCATCGCTCGACCAGCCCCAGATCGATCCGGCGAGGGCGCCGACCGTATCTTCCGACAGGCCGAGCGCCTTGCCGACCTCGCGAACCGCGCCGCGGCTGCGATAGCAGATCACCGTCGCAGCCAGCCCTGCGCGGTCGCGGCCGTACTTCTCGTAGACGTACTGCATCACCTCTTCGCGCCGCTCGTGCTCGAAGTCGACATCGATGTCGGGCGGTTCGTTCCGCTCGACGGAGACGAAACGCTCGAACAGCAGATCGATCTTCGCCGGATCGACGGAGGTGATGCCGAGGCAGTAGCAGACGGCCGAGTTGGCGGCCGATCCGCGGCCCTGGCAGAGAATGTCTTTGCTGCGGGCAAAGCGCACCAGGTCGTGGACCGTCAGGAAATAGGCGGCATAGTTCAACTCGGCGATCAAGTTCAGCTCGTAGGTGACCGCAGTCCGGACTTTGTTCGGGATGTTCTCCCCATAGCGCTCGGCGGCCCCCTTCCAGGCCAGATACTCCAGTTCCTGCTGCGGCGTGCGGCCGTCTCGGCCTGCTTCGACGGGGTATTCGTAGGTCAGCTCGGTCAGCTTGAAACGGCACTTGCCGGCAATCTCCAGCGTGCGCGCTACGGCTTCCGGCCAGGCGGCGAAGAGCCGCGCCATTTCCTCGGCCGGTTTCAGGTGGCGTTCCGCATTGGCTTCCAGCCGCCAGCCGGCCGTATCGATCGTCACGCCCTCGCGAATGCAGGTCAGCGTGTCGAGCAGCGGCCGGCGGGCGGGATGGCGCAGATCGCAGAGCGCTGCGGAGCGCCGCTGGTCGCCGTCGGCGACGTGCTGCTGCACC
>JANQPZ010000353.1 GCA_028285215.1 Rhodovibrionaceae bacterium
AACGCATTGCCGGCCGCACGAATGTGGGCACGCAGCAGATCGCAGGCACGCGAGGCGTCACCGTCGCGGACAGCGGCCAGAAGCGCCCGATGCTCGCGATCTGACCGCGGCTGCCAGTCCAGGTCGCGCCAGGTGGCATAGAGGTAGCGGGCCGCAACCCGATTCAGGTCGTCGAGCGTCGCCAGCAGCCGCGGCATTTCACAGGAACGCCGGAGCGCACCATGGAACCGGCGGTTGGCCGCTTCCCAGACGGCGATGTCCCGGCTCCGCTCCCCCGCGTCCAGCGCAGCCTCCGCCACGGCGAGGTCGGCGGCCGTCAGCTTCGGAAGGGCATGGCGGAGCGCCAGCACCTCCAAGGCTGCCCGCATCTCTGTCACCTCCACCAGAGCGGTTGGATCCAGGGGCGCCACGCGCACACCGCGCCGCGGCGCACTGACCAGCAGCCCCTGAGCCTCCAGTTTGCGGAAGGCCTCGCGCACCGGCACGTGGCTCGCCTTGAACTCCAAAGCGATGCGGTCCTGCCGGATCGGCGTGTCGGGCGCCAAGGCCCCCGCGACGATGCGTGCAGCCAAGGCGCGGGCGATCTGCCCCGCGAGGGAGCGGTCGTCCTCGATCTCGTCTTGTCCTGTCGTGTCGATCATGTTTTCATAGATTATCTATTATTTGGAAGAGTGTCATGTCGCCTCCGTACCCAGGACCGCGCCCACGGCCGCGTCGTCTCCAGTCTATCGCGGGAATCGGCGTCGATCGTATGGGATCGCGCGCCGACCTGAGCGGCCGCGACCTCTTGCGGCTGGAAAACCTGGACGTCGACATTCCGCCGGACCCCGAGGCCGTCGCCCGCACGCGCCTGGCCGCGACGACCGATTCCGATAACAGCTATCTGCCCTTCGTCGGGCAGGAGCGGCTTCGCGACGTGGCCGCCCGCCATGTCTCGCGGCTGTCCGGCGTGAGCTACGACGGGCAGCGCAACTGCATCGTCTGCGCCGGCGGACTGTCCGGCATTCTGAATGCCCTGCTGGCGACAACGGAGGTCGGCGACGAAGTGATCGTGACCGATCCGACCTATGCCGGCCTGATCAATCGCGTTCGCCTGGCGGGCGGCGAACCGCGCTTCGTCCCCTTCGTCTTCACCCCAGGCGGGGCTTGGAAACTGGACCGCGCGGCGCTCCGCCAGGCCGTCGGGCCGAAGACCCGGTCCCTGTTGCTGATGTCGCCCTCCATGCCGAGCGGTGCCGTGCTGGACGAGGGCGACTGGCGCCTGGTGGCGGAGCTCTGCGTCGCAGGCGATCTGCTTCTGATCCTGGACAGCGCCATGGAACGGCTGCTGTTCGACCGGCAGACACCGCTGCATCCGGCCGGACTGCCGGGCATGGCCGGCCGCACCATTATCGTCGGCTCCGCATCCAAGGAGCTTCGTATGATCGGCTGGCGCGTCGGATGGATCGTCGCACCCGAGGCCTACCTGCCCGACCTGGTTGCCGTTTCGCTCGCCAACGTGGTCGTCCCGGTCGGCCTCGCGCAGGAGGCCGCGGCCATTGCGCTGGAGCGCTCCGCCGAGACCTTGCCTGCCTATGTGGCAGAGCTGCAGGCGCGCCGCGACGTTTTGATCGAGGAGCTGGAGGGCTTGCCGGTCGGCGTCCCGGCCGGCGGTTGGTCGCTGCTGCTGCGTGCCGCCGACTTCGGCTTGGACGGCGCGGCACTGTCGGACCGCCTGTTCGAGCAAGGCGTCTGCGCGACGGCCATGGCTGGCTGGGGCATCGAACATGGTGCGCAGTACCTGCGCTTCGTCTTCGCCAATGAGCCGGTGCCGCGGCTGCGCGGTCTGGGCAAGAAGGTCCGCTCGGCCTTGGGCTGCTGAGAAGGTCGGCCACCGGCAAGCCTTCCCCGCTTCCCGGACTCGCCGCAATTCTCTAGAAGCCTCTTCCCATGGCATTGATCCGCGCTTTCGCCACGGTCGGGGGCTACACGGCCATCAGCCGCGTGCTGGGCTTCGCCCGAGACGTGCTTATCGCCGGCACGCTGGGCGCGGGACCGCTGGCGGACGCCTTCTTCGTCGCCTTCAAGTTCCCGAACCTCTTTCGCCGCCTGTTCGCCGAGGGGGCCTTCAATGCAGCCTTCGTGCCGCTGTTCGCGGGCCGGCTGGAGGCCGAAGGGCAGGAGCCGGCGCGGCGCTTTGCCCAGGAAGCCCTGGCCTTCCTGCTGTTCTGGCTGCTGCTGCTGACCGCGGCCGCGATGGCGGCGATGCCCTGGCTGATGCCGGTGATCGCGCCCGGCTTCGTCGGCAACGCGGAACAGTTCGATCTGGCCGTCGAGCTGACCCGGATCTGCTTTCCCTACCTGCTGTTCATGGGCCTGGTGGCGCTCTTCTCGGGGTTGCTCAACTCGATGCAGCGCTTCGCCGCCGCAGCCGCCGCACCCATTGTGCTCAATCTCTGTTTCGTCCTCGCCCTGCTGTTCGTGGTGCCGCATGCCGAACGGCCGGCGCACGCCCTGTCCTGGGCGGTCGCCGTTGCCGGCATGCTGCAGTTCGCACTTCTGCTGCTGGCGGTTCGCCGCGCCGGCATGTCCCTGCGCCTGCCGGTTCCGCGTCTGACGCCCGGGGTAAGAAGGCTGCTCAAGCTGATGGGGCCCGGCCTGCTGTCCTCCGGCGCCATGCAGATCAACCTGCTGATCGGCACGATGATCGCGACCTTGCAGGTCGGCGCCGTTTCCTGGCTCTACTACGCGGACCGGGTCTATCAGTTGCCGCTCGGGCTGATCGGCATCGCCATCGGCGTCGTTCTGCTGCCGGACCTGGCCCGCAAGTTGCGCGGCGGCGCGCCGGAGGCGGCGCTGCACTCGCTCAATCGCGCACTGGAGCTGGCCCTCTTTCTCACCCTGCCGGCCGCGGTCGCCCTGGCGGTCATACCGGGGCCGATCATTACGGTGCTGTTCGAGCGCGGGGCCTTCGACCTGGCCGATGCCGA
>JANQPZ010000007.1 GCA_028285215.1 Rhodovibrionaceae bacterium
TCGGCATCCCCAACCACGGCAACCTGCACCTGGGCGACGCCCTGACCGAGGGGGAGGAGCTGCACTTCACCGGCATCCCCGCCTTCGCGCCGGAGCTGCTGCAGCGGGTGCGCCCGACCGACCCGCTGAAGGCCAAGCACGTGGGCCGCGCCCTGCAGCAGCTGGCCGAGGAAGGCGCCGCCCGCGTGTTCAAGCCGCGCCTCGGCTCCGACTGGATCGTCGGCGTGGTCGGCGCGCTGCAGTTCGACGTGCTGGCCGACCGCATCCGCACCGAATACGACGTGCCGGTGATCTTCGAGCCGACCACCTGGATCACCGCCCGCTGGCTGGAGGCCGAGGACTCGCAGACGCTCAAGGCCTTCTGCGACGCCAACCAGGCCAGCCTGGCCGACGACCACGACGCGCAGCCGGTCTTCCTGGCGCGCAACACCTGGCACCTGGACGACGCCGCCAAGACCAATCCGGAGATCCGCTTCCTGAAGACCCGCGAACGGGTTTATTGAAGTTTTTTGCAGCGCCCTACCGGGCGGCACTGTTCCGTTGAGTATTTCAAACCCTTGCGGGTTGCCCTGTTCCGTCCCGCGCCCCCACCCGGCCACCCATCCAGGATACTTCCGTGGGCGGCCGGGTGGGGGCGCGGGACGGAACAGGGCGGGCCGTCAGGCCCCACAAGATTGCGGCGCCGCCAGGCGCCTTTCGTCTTAGACCAAGGAGCCCCCATGTCCCCGCGCACCATCGGTATGACGGACGCCCTCTACGACTACATCGTCAAGGTCTCCCTGCGCGAGCCGGAGATCCTGGTCCGGCTGCGGGCCGAGACCGAGGCGGGCCCCGGCGGCCAGATGCAGATCTCGCCGGAACAGGGGCAGTTCATGCAGCTGCTGGCGGAGCTGACCGGCGCGCGCAGCTACCTGGAGGTCGGCACCTTCACAGGCTACTCGGCCCTGGCCATGGCGCTGGCCCTGCCGGAAGACGCGCGGCTGGTCTGCTGCGACGTCAGCGAAGACTACACCGCCATGGCGCGGCGCTTCTGGGCGGAGGCCGGCGTGGCGGAGCGGGTCGACCTGCGCATCGCCCCGGCGCTGGAGAGCCTGGCGGCGCTGCAGGAGGAAGGGCGGCAGTTCGACCTGATGTTCGTCGATGCCGACAAGGAGAACTACGGCGCCTACTATGAGGCGGGCCTGAAGCTGGTGCGCCCTGGCGGCGTGATGATGTTCGACAACGTGCTCTGGGGCGGCAGCGTGGCGGACCCGGACAAGCAGGACGCCGACACCGAGGCGATCCGCGCCCTGAACCGCCGGCTGCATGACGACCTGCGCGTGTCTCTCTCGCTGGTTCCTATCGGCGATGGACTTACGCTTGCGCGACTCCGGTAAGAAAGTATTAGCGTTATGGAAGCCTGCAGGCATGTAATGGCAGGCATAAACAGGGGTCTTAGGCGGCAGTTAACCCTTTTCGTTGCAGACTAGCCTATCGCTCTGCTGGTGGAGCGAGACGCGGTCTTTTGAGGAGGACCCGCCATGCGCCGTTTTTTCACTATCGCCGCTCTTGCGTCCGGGCTCGCCGCCGCGCTGGCCGGGGCCAAGGCCGATGCCGCCACCGCCGCCTGTCAGCAGCGGGACGACGTTCTGAAGCACCTGGCCGGCAAGTACAGCGAGGCGCCCGTCGCCGTGGGTGTGACCAATACCGGGGGGTTGGTCGAGGTGCTGTCGAGCGGAGAGGAAGGCACCTGGACGATCATCGTCACCTCGCCGACCGGCCTGAGCTGCCTGATGGCGGCCGGCGAAGGCTGGCGGCCGCTGGAGCAGGTCGTCGCCAACGTTCCGGAAGCTTGAGTTTCAGGAGCTTAGGCGCGCTTTTGCAGGTGAAGTCTGAGCTTGCCTAGTTCAGGCCGTTGACCGTGACCCGGTCGCCGCGGGCGAGCCCCAGGCGCGCCACCGTGCCGCCCGGCACCTCCAGGGTCGCCCGCACCGGAACGTTGGACGAAATGGCCGCCGTCGAATGGGGCACGGCGTTTTCGTGCGCCCCCAGAATCCTCCAGTCCGGCCCGATCCAGACCATGTCCAGCGGGATGTAGGTGTTCTTCATCCAGAAGTTGGACACGCGCGGCCGCCGGTTGACGAAGAGCATGCCGCGGTCCGCCGCCAGCTCCTTGCGAAACATCAGCCCCTGCGCCTGCTCCTCGGGCGTGCGCGCCAGCTCGACCCGGAACTCGTGCAGGGTCCCGTCCGCCGCCAGGATGCTCAGCGGCACGACCGGCAGGACGATCTCGGCGGTTTCGGCCTTGGCCTGCGCCGCGGGCGCGGCCAGCAGAACAAGCAGCAGAAGAAAGCGGTTCAGCATGCAGGCGGCTTTAATCGGCGATCGCGGCAATGGCAAGGCCTTGTCTGTCCCCTACCCGCAAACAGTCTAGCGGGCCAGCACCGCCGCGGCGGCGGCCCGCACCTCCGGCCGGATCGGGCCCGAACGCGGCGCGTCGGCGAGGGTCGTGAACCAGGCCTCCGGCGGCGTTCGGCCCAGGCGATGGCGCCAGGCCAACCCGCGCAGCACGGCCTCGGCCGCCGGGGGCAGCCGCGCCGGGATCTCCAGGCCGTTGAGGATCGCCCAGACTCCCGCCCAGGCGCGCCCGACGGACCAGGGATTGTAGCCGCCGCCGCCCAGCACCAGCAGGCGCGGCGCCAGCGGCTTGACCGCCTGCACCACCCGCCAGAGCGCGCCGTTGGAGAGGGCGAGCTTGCTCAGGGGGTCCTCCTCCAGGGCGTCGGCGCCACACTGCAGGACGAGGGCCTCGGGCTCGAAGGCCTCGATCAGGGGCAGGACCGCGGCCTCCAGCAGAAACAGGAACTCGCTGTCGTTGGCCCCCGGCGGCAGCGGCAGGTTGCGCGCCGCGCCGCCCGCCCGGTCGCCCAGGCTGCCCGGCCCGTTGGAGGTCAGGGCGTCGCCGTCGCGCGCCAGCGGCCAGCGCCCCGCCTCGTGCAGCGAGAGCGTGAAGACCCGCGGGTCGTCGTGGAAGGCGTCCTGCACGCCGTCGCCGTGGTGGGCGTCGATGTCGAGATAGAAGACGCGGCTCAGCCCGCCGTCCAGCAGCCGCAGGATCCCCAGCACCGGATCGTTGAAGTAGCAGAAGCCGCTGGCGCGGTCGGGCCGGCCGTGGTGGGTGCCGCCCGCCGGCGAGTGGAGGATGCCGCGCTCGGCCAGCAGCAGCTCGGCCGCCAGGATCGAGCCGCCGCAGGCCGTCGCCGGGCGGCGGAAGACCTCGGGGAAGACCGGATTGCCGGCGGCGCCAAGCTGAAAGCGCGCCTTGACCTCCGCCCCGACCCGCTGATCGCGCTCGGCCTGCTGCACCGCCGCCACGTAGTCGGGGCTGTGGAAGCGCGCCAACTGTTCCGGCGTCGCGCGAGGCGACTCCAGGTACTGCGCGTCCGGCAGCCACCCGAGGGCGCGGCAGAGATCGATGCAGGTGGAGACCCGCGGAATCGCCAGGGGATGCTTCGAACCGTAGGTCGAGCGGCGGTAGATCTCGTGCCCGATCAGGCGCGGCGGCACCGAAACGCTGGACGCGGCGGACGCCGGCTGCGGCAGGTCGAGAGTTTCGCTCATGCCCTTGAGGGTATGGTGGCGCGGCGCGACCCTGTCCAGTGCGGCGGCAGCCACGTTGTGCCCGGCCGGCCGCCGCGCCATAGTAGGAGGACATTCATTTCACCGGGGGAGCCGCTGCATCGCGGCTGAGAGGTCCCGCAGCCAGGACGCCGTCCTGGGGACGACCCCAAGAACCTGATCCGGTTCGCACCGGCGTAGGGAGGTGACCAGCCGCATGTACGATTCCCCCTATCCTGCTGCCGGCGGCAGCGCCCCGCCCGTCGCCGTGGAGGCGGCGCGTCTGGTCTACGACGGACTGCCGCTGTTCGACGGCCTGCAGCTGGAGCTGCCGCCCGGCGAGATCACCGCCCTGCTCGGCCCCTCCGGCGTCGGCAAGTCGAGCCTGCTGCGCCTGCTCGCCGGCCTGGAGGCGGCGGCCGAGGGCCGCGTGCACGACGGCGCCGGCGGGCCGCTGACGGGCCGCGTCGCCTACATGGCGCAGCAGGACCTGCTGCTGCCCTGGCTCGACCTGGTCGGCAACGTGGTGCTGGGCGACCGCCTGCGCGGCCGCCGGCCGGACCGCCCGCGCGCCGAAGCGCTGCTGGCGGAGGTCGGGCTGGGCGACCGCCTGCGCGACCGGCCCGCGGCCCTGTCCGGCGGCATGCGCCAGCGCGTCGCCCTGGCGCGCACCCTCTTCGAGAACCGGCCCGTGGTGCTGATGGACGAGCCCTTCGGCGCGCTCGACGCCATCACCCGCCACGAGCTGCAGGCCCTGGCGGCCGAGAAGCTGGCCGGCCGCACGGTGCTGCTGGTGACCCACGACCCGCTGGAGGCCCTGCGGCTCGCCCAAAGCGTGCTGGTGATGGCCGGGCGTCCGGCGCAGGTGGAACCGCCGATCCGCCCGGCCGGTCCCGTGCCGCGCGACCCGGGCGACCCCCTCGTCCTGCAGGGCCAGGCGGAGCTGCTCGTCCGCCTCGGACGCGCCCGGAGCGCGGCATGACGCTGCTGCGCCCCCTGCTGGTGCTGCTCACCGTCCTGGCGCTCTGGCAGCTCGGCGTCTGGCTGAGCGGCGTGCCGCACTTCCTGCTGCCCAGCCCGGCGCGGGTCGGCGGCGTCCTGCTCGACCGCTGGCCCGAGCTGCTGGCCAACGCCTGGGTCACGGGCGTGGAGATCGTGCTCGGGCTGCTGCTGGGCACCCTGCTGGGCTGCCTCTCGGCCCTGTCGCTGGCCCTGCTGCCGCCGCTGCGGCGCTGGCTGCTGCCCCTGCTGGTGGTCAGCCAGGCGATCCCGGTCTTCGCGCTCGCGCCGCTGCTGGTGCTGTGGTTCGGCTACGGCCTCGGCCCCAAGATCGCCATGGCCACGCTGATCATCTACTTCCCCGTCACCGCCGCCTTCTACGACGGGCTGCGCCGCACCGAAACGGGCTGGCTGGATCTGGCCCAGACCATGGGCGGCAGCCGCCTGTCCGTCCTGCTGCGGGTGCGGCTGCCGGCGGCGCTGCCGGCCCTGACCTCCGGCCTGCGGGTGGCCGCCGCGACCGCGCCGATCGGCGCCGTGGTCGGCGAATGGGTCGGCGCCGGCGCCGGCCTCGGCCGCATGATGCTGGATGCCAACGGCCGCATGCAGACGGACGTCATGTTCGCCGCGCTCTTCGTGCTGGCGCTGCTGGCGCTGACGCTCTACGCCCTCGTCGACCGGGGCTGCCGCGCCGCCGTGCCCTGGGCCCAGGAGCGGAATTGAAGGCGACGGAACTGAAGGCAACACAATCGGAACCGCCGCAGCTCAAGCGCAAGGGACGAATGGCAGGGATCGGCGCCCTGCGGTTGCCGCCGCACCGCCCCTCCGCTAGCGTGTTTCTTGTGTGAAATGAACGAATACGAGCGGCCCGCATGCCGACGGGTCGTCGCCTGCCCGCGAAGAGGATCCCGGCCGCCATGCCGATCAAGACCATTCTGGTCCATCTTGCCGACGACGCGCACCACACCGCGCGCCTTGAGGTCGCAGTCCGTCTCGCCAAACGGCACGACGCGCACATCACCGCCCTGTTCATCACCTTTCCCGTCGGCATGCCGCCCACGGTCGCTGGGCGCGGCGCCTCCGCCGTCTTCATTTCCGCAGGGCGAGAGCGGGCCCGCGAGCGGGCGGCCGCGCTGCAGAAGGAGTTCGACGGCACCTGCGCCAACGAGGGGGTCTCCCACACCTGGGTGGTGGAGGACGGCCAGCACCTCCAGGCTCTGTCCTATCACGCGCACGTCGCCGATCTGATGATCGTCAGCCATTCGGACGAAGGCGAGTACCTGGAGGACCGCTTTCGCCTGCGCCTGGCGGAAGAGCTGGTCTTCGACGTCGGCTGCCCCGTGCTGTTGCTGCCGCGGGTCGAGCCGGTTCCGCCCATCGGCCGCCACGTTCTGGTCGGCTGGCACTCCAATCGCGAAGCCGTGCGCGCCGTGCGCGGGTCGCTCGATCTGCTGCGCGCCGCCGAGAGCGTGACGGTGCTCACCGTCGGTCCCACGCCGGAGGACAAGCTGTCCGAACACGAACTGGTCGCCTATCTCGCGCGGCACGGCATCCGGGCGGAAGGGGCCAACGTCGAAGACCGGGGCGGCATCGGAACCACGCTCCTGGCCGAAGCGAAACGGCGCGGCAGCGATCTTCTGGTCATGGGGGCCTACGGCCACTCGCGCCTGCGCGAGCTGGTTTTGGGCGGCGCGACGCGGGAAGTCTTGCGCCATGCCGAAATCCCGGTTCTGACGAGCCATTAGAGCGCGATCGTCTCAGGCGGAGGCGCTTCGCGGCTCCGGCGGTCCTCTCGCCGCGCCAGTTTTGCCTGTCCAGAGTGGGAGCAGGCCTGCCGGACGCGACGCGCCTTCGGTCTTCGAGGATTTTCTTGCCCGTCCCGCTCTAGACATAGCTGTAGAAGCCCACCACTTCACAGCTACCGGTGACAACACTGTGATTTTCCACAGCGAAGTCATCTTTCTGCCCCGCTATTTCGTAGATTTAGCCGGGGGGTGCGTGACTGCGCGCTTTCACGGGGCGTGCCGAGGGGCTGCGCCGCGCAATCGAGACTATGGATCGAGGAGTACAGATATGACCGCTTTCACCAAGAGCCTGCGCGGTGCTGCCGTGGCGCTGTCCGTCGCCGTCGGCGCCAGTTTTGCCGTGGCCGATGCCAAGGCCGCCAATCTGGCCGAAACGGCCGCTGCCGCCGGCAGCTTCGAGACGCTGATCGCCGCAGCCACGGCGGCCGGCGCGGTGCCATTTCTGACCGGCGATCAGCCCTACACCGTGTTCGCGCCCACCGACGAGGCCTTCGCGCGGCTTCCCGAGGGCACGGTCGAAAACCTGCTGCTGCCCGAGAACCGCGCCACGCTGCGCCGGATCATCAACCTGCACATCGTGCCCGGCGCCATCCCCTCCAGCGCGGTGCTGAGCAACCAGGTCGCCCCGCTGACCATGGCGCTGCAGTACATCTACATCAACGGCGCGACCGACAACGGCGTGTTCATCGACACCCGGCAGGCGAGCTACCCCTCGCCCAACGCCGCACAGGTCGTGCAGGCCGACGTCATGGCCGACAACGGCGTCATCCACGTGATCGACAACGTCCTGCTGCCGTAGCGGCTCGGCGCTTTCGCAAGCCCGAACGGGGCCGGCCGTGATCTACGGCCGGCCCTTTTCTCTTGCGCGGAAGGTCTTTCGGTGAAGGCGCCGAAAGGCGCCTGCACTGTTCCGTCCCGTCCGGCGGTTCCGTCCCGTGCGATCTCGAGGAGATCCTTCAGAGAAGCTCGCCGGCGAAGAAGATCAGGGTGACGACGACGAAGAGCGGCACCAGGAAGATGATCGACCAGAGCAGGTAGCCGAAGAAGCTGGGCATCGCCACGCCCCGCTCCTCCGCTATCGAGCGGACCATGAAGTTTGGCGCGTTGCCGATGTAGGTCATCGCGCCCATGAAGACCGCGCCGCAGGAGATCGCCAGCAGCGTGGTGGACCACTCGGTCATCAGTTTCTCGACGTTGGGCGCGCCGCCGGCCGTGTTGAAGAAGACGAGATAGGTCGGCGCATTGTCGAGGAAGCTGGAGAGCACGCCGGTCGCCCAGAAGTACATGTAGTTCAGCGGCTGCCCGTCCTCCTTGGTCACGGAGCGGATAACGTCGGCCAAGGCGCCGTTCTCGCCCGCGCGCAGCATCGCGATCGCCGGGATGATGGTGATGAAAATCCCGGCGAAGAGCTTGGCCACCTCCAGAATCGGAAACCAGGTGAAGCCGTTCGCCTGCCGGCTTTCCCGCGAGGTCATGCGCCAGGAGACGTAGGCGATGGACAGCAGCAGCAGGTCGCGGACGATGTTCTGCAGCTCCCATTCGGTGTGGTAGACGTCGAAGGAGAGTCCGGGCTGCCAGAAGCCGCTCAGCAGCACGCAGCCCATGACGCCGAGCAGCAGGACGATGTTGAAGCTGCCTTCGAGAGACAGCGGCCCGGTCGACCCGGCTTCCTGATCGCCCGGCTCCGCCGGAGCCTCCCGCTGCGGCTCCCTGCGGAACAGGTAGCTGTCGAAGACGAAGTAGATCAGCAGCAGCGGCAGGGCCATGACCAGCATCGGCAGGAACATGTTCGTCATCGGCCAGAAGAAGTCCACGCCCTTCAGGAAGCCGAGGAACAGCGGCGGGTCGCCGAGCGGCGTCAAGGAGCCGCCGATGTTGGCCACCAGGAAGATAAAGAAGACGACGGTGTGGACCCGATGCTGGCGCCAGGCGTTGGCCCGCAGGATCGGGCGGATCAGCAGCATCGCCGCGCCGGTGGTGCCCATGAAGCTGGCGAGCACCGTCCCCAGCGCCAGGATTCCCGTGTTGACCGCCGGGGAGCCGCGCAGATGGCCCTTCAGCCGCACGCCGCCGGCAACGGTAAAGAGGGCCAGCAGCAGGATGATGAAGGGGATGTACTCGAGAATCGCCACGTGGATGATCTCGAACACCGCCAGCTCCCACCCGAAGACCAGGGCGAAGGGCACCAGAAAGGCGAAAGCCCAAAAGGCCGAGACCTTGCCGAAGTTGTTGTGCCACCAGATCGGGGCGACCAACGGGAAGATCGCGATCGACAGCAGGATCCCCATGAAGGGGATATCCCAGATCAGGGTCAGCGCCGCCCCTTCCAGATGCGGCGCGGCGTGGCCGGCGGCGTGTTCGGCCGCGGCCTCGGCCGCCAGCGCGGGCTGCAGACCCAGCATCGACAGGACGGCGACCAGGATCAGAAGGGCGGTGGGGGCCAGAACGGCGGTCAGGACCCGAGCGGGGGGCGCGAGGCTGCGGACTCCCGATCGCTTGACTTCGGCAAGAGCGAGCAACGACGCAAACAAGAGCGCACCCTTCGCTTCGGAGAGAACGGCGACCCGGCCGCGCTGCAGCCGATACACCGGTGAGACGGGACTGCGGCCGCCGGACGGCCCGTCGGCGGCGGAGTATGCCCGATGGCCGGAAGCCCCGCAAAGATCCAGTTTTAAAGTGTGAATTCTCGCATCCGAAGTGCGTATATCCGGTTAAAATCCGCCGAGGGAAAATCGCGTGGGAGCCGACGGCGCGCCGTTTGCCGGAGCGGGGTCAGGGCACGACCGGGGCGCGGCGGGGGCGAGATGGTCTGGAGCGATGCAGGCCGTCGCTGTTCGACTATATGAGTGGAGCAGGTTCGCGTCAGCGGCCGGGAGGCGGAGGCGCGTCCCAGGGTTCGATCCGGGCGTCGCAGGCTACGGGAGTCGCAAGGTAAGAAGGTCGCAGGTTGGAGAGGTCGAGGAAGCCATGAACATGCATGTCGATCGGCTGCGCCGCAGCCTGATCAAGGTAACCGCCGCGATCGCGCTCGCGGGAATTGCGGTCGGCAGCGGCGGCGCCGCCGCCCAAGACCGGGACTACCGCCTGGCAACGGCCGGCGTCGGCGGGACCTACTACCCGGTCGGCGTGGCGCTTTCGGCCCTGATCAAGATCAGGCTGCAGCCGAAACAGGGGATCGACCTGTCGGCCGTGACCTCGGCCGGCTCCGGCGAGAACGTCCGCCTGCTTCGCGAAGGCGCCGCGGAGTTCGCCATTCTTCAGGGGCTGTTCGGATACTACGCGGTCAAGGGCGTCGGCCCGGTCGAGGCCGACGGCCCGCAGGAGCACCTGCGCAGCATCACGGTGCTCTGGCCGAACGTCGAGCACTTCGTGGTGAAGAGGCAGCATGCGGCGACCGGGACCGTCGCCGACCTGCGGGAGATGCAGGGCCTGCAGATGGCACTCGGCCGTCAGAACTCGGGCACCATCGGCTCCAACCGCATGCTGCTGGGCAACCTCGGCCTCGAGATGGACGAGGCTTTCGATCTCGTCTTTCTCGGCTACGGCCCCAGTGCCGAAGCCCTGCAGAACGGGGAGATCGCCGGCATGTCGACACCGGCGGGCGATCCGGTCGGTGCCGTACATCGCGCCTTCGGGGTGCTGGGCGACGACATCGCGCTGCTGGAGTTCACGCCCGAGCAGGCGGCCGCGGCCGACGGCGGCATGGGCATCTGGACGCCCTACGTGATCCCGGCCGGCACCTATCCCGGACTGGACGAGGACATCCAGAGCATCGCCCAACCGAACTTCCTGGCGACTCACGCGGACGTTCCGGAGGAGGACGTCTACATGATGACCCAGACGATCTTCGAGAACCTGCCCTTCCTCTGGAACATCCATCCGGCCACCGCGGGCATGACGCTGGAAACCGCCCTCACCGGTCTGCCGGCGCCGCTGCATCCGGGGGCGCTGCGCTACTTCGAAGAGCAGGGCATCGAGATCCCCGAGCGGCTGCGTCCCTGAGGCCGCATCGCCGTGGCGCACCGGCGCGACAATCGTCGCAGGCGCTGTGCTCCCCCTGCTCGTCTTCGCGTGGAATTGGCGAGCCGGCCGGCGGGTGGTAGCGTCTCCGGCAAGCAGCGAGGGAGAGACAGATCATGCAGATGACCGGCGACTATCGGATCGAGGCACCGCGCGAAGCCGTCTGGGCGGCGCTCAACGACCCGGAGGTGCTGAAGGCCTCGATACCCGGCTGCGAGGAACTGGAGCAAACCGCCGACGACGCCTTCGAGGCCAAGGTCCGCGCAAAGGTCGGCCCGGTCAGCGCCCGCTTCGCCGGCGCCGTGACGCTGAGCGACATCGTCGCGCCGGAGAGCTACACCATCTCCGGCGAGGGCAAGGGCGGTGCCGCCGGCTTCGCCAGCGGCGGCGCCAAGATCCGCCTGGACGCCTTGGACGACGGCGCGACGCAGCTGCACTACGAGGTGGACGCCAAGGTGGGCGGCAAGCTGGCGCAACTGGGATCCCGCCTGATCGACTCCACGGCCAAGAAGATGGCGGATCAGTTCTTCACCACCTTCGCGGAGCAGGTCTCCACCGCGGCCCCCGCTGCAGCGACCGAAGCCCCGGAAGCTGCAGAAAGCGCAGCACCCGCGGCAACCGAACCGAGTGCGGCCGAAGAGGCCGAAATGCGGGCAGCCGCCCTGCGCGGCGCGGCCGCCGGTCACAGCAGTCCGTCCGATGCCCCGGCCGAGAGCGAGGCCGACGTCAGACGGCGTGCCGCGGAAGCCTCCACCCAGGCGGTCAAGCAGGTGCGTGCGACGAAGAGCCTCTCTCCCGTCGTCTGGGTCGCCGGGCTCATCGCCGTGGTCGCCATTCTCTGGGCGCTGTTCGGCGGATAAGGAAGCGCCCGCGCCCCACTGCGCGCGCCACCGCGGCCTGGCCCCGGGACCCGACCGCGAGGCCGCGGCCAAGCCGTTGTAGGCGTGCGTAGAATCCGGACGGCGGGTTTGTCTTGACCTGTTGTCGACCGCCCCACACACTAATTGAGAGAGGATCGGCAAGAAGCTGTCGGCAGGCCGTTCGCCCGCCCATAACCCGAAAATCCGATCGCGAATAAGTCGAGGACCGGGCCCGACTGCCCGGAACCCCGGTCCATGAGAGGGAGGATCGCATGCTCACCGTATCGATGACGGTGAACGGGCAGCAGGTGACCAAAGAGGTCGACCCGCGCACGCTGCTCGTTCAATTCCTGCGCGAACACCTGAGCCTGACGGGAACGCACGTCGGCTGCGACACCAGCCAGTGCGGCGCCTGCGTCATCCATGTCGACGGCGCCTCGGTCAAGGCCTGCACCATGCTGGCGGCACAGGCCGACGGCAGCGATATCACCACCATCGAAGGCCTGGCGCAGAACGGCGAGCTGCATCCCATGCAAGCCGCCTTCAAGGAGCATCACGGTCTGCAGTGCGGCTTCTGCACGCCGGGGATGATCATGAGCGCGGTCGACCTGCTGCAGCAGAACTCGGATCCCAGCGAGCAGGAGATCCGCGAGTGGCTGGAGGGCAACATCTGCCGCTGCCCCGGCTACCACAACATCGTCAAGGCGATCCGCCATGCGGCTCAGGACATGAGGAGCTAGGACCATGCCCGATACCGGCATCGGCGCGTCCGTCAGGCGCCGCGAGGACTTCCGCTTCATCACCGGCCGCGGCCGCTACGTCGACGATATCGACCGCCCCGGACAGCTTCACGCCGTCTTCGTGCGCTCGCCCGTGGCGCACGCCAAGGTCGCCTCCATCGACACCGCAGCCGCCAAGCAGGCGCCGGGCGTGGTCGCCGTCTTCGTCGGCGAGGACATGGCGGCCGACAACGTCGGCTCCCTGCCCTGCGGCTGGGTCGTGACCGACCGCAACGGCGACCCGCACAAGGCGCCGCCGCACTGGCCGCTCGTCCGTGGCCGCGTCCGCTACGTCGGCGACCACGTCGCCGTGGTGATCGCGGAGACGCTGGCCGCAGCGCGCGATGCCGCCGAGCTGGTCGAGGTCGACTACCAGGAGCTGCCGGCCGTCGTGGACCTCTCGGCCGCCGGCGCGGGCGAACAGCTTCATGACGAGGCGCCGGGCAACCTCTGCTACGACTGGGAGCTGGGCGACAAGGCCGCCGTCGACGCCGCCTTCGCCCAGGCGGCCCACGTCAGCAAGCTCGACCTGGTCAACAACCGCCTGATCCCCAACGCCATGGAGCCGCGGGCGGCGATCGGCGAGTACGATCCGGGCACCGACAACTACACGATCTATTCGACCAGCCAGAACCCGCACCTGCTGCGCCTGATCCTCTGCGCCTTCGTGCTGAACCTCCCGGAGCACAAAGTGCGCGTGGTGGCGCCCGACGTCGGCGGCGGCTTCGGCTCGAAGATCTATGCCTACGCCGAGGAGACGGTCTGCACCTGGGCCTCGAAGCGGCTCAACGGCAAGCCGGTGAAGTGGACGGCCGAGCGGACGGAGTCCTTCCTCTCCGACGCCCACGGCCGCGATCACATCACCCAGGCGGAACTGGCGATGGACGCCGAGGGCAAGTTCCTGGCGCTGCGGGTCGACACCACGGCGAACATGGGTGCCTACCTGTCCAGCTTCGCCACCTCGATCCCGACCTACCTCTACGCCACCCTGCTGGCGGGCCAGTACGCGACGCCGGCGATCTACTGCAACGTCAAGGCCTACTTCACCACGACGGCGCCGGTGGACGCCTACCGCGGGGCCGGACGGCCGGAGGCGACCTACGTCATCGAGCGGCTGGTCGAGGTGGCGGCCCGCGACCTGAAGATGGACCCGGCGGAGCTGCGCCGGAAGAACTTCATCCAGCCGGACCAGTTCCCCTATCAGACCCCGGTGGCGCTGGTGTACGACATCGGCGACTACGAGCCGTCGCTCGACAAGGCGCTGGAGATGATCCGCTACGGCGAGTTCGCGCAGCGCCGCAGCCAGTCGGAGGCGCGCGGCAAGCTGCGCGGCATCGGCTTCTCCGCCTACATCGAGGCCTGCGGCATCGCCCCCTCGGCCGTGGTCGGCTCACTCGGCGCCGGCGTCGGCCTGTGGGAATCGGCGCAGGTCCGCTTCAACCCGACGGGCAGCGTCTCGGTCTTCACCGGCGCGCACAGCCACGGCCAGGGCCATGAGACGACCTTCGCCCAACTGGTCTCGGACCAGCTCGGCGTGCCCTACGAGCAGATCGAGATCGTGCACGGCGACACGGGCCAGATCCCCATGGGCATGGGCACCTACGGCTCGCGCTCGCTGGCGGTCGGCGGCTCGGCCATCAGCAAGGCCTGCGACAAGATCATCGAGAAGGGCAAGAAGATCGCCGCCCATCTGATGGAGGCCAGCGTCGACGACGTCGAGTTCGCCGACGGCCAGTTCACCGTGGCGGGCACCGACAAGTCCAAGGGCATCGGCGAGGTGGCCTTCACCGCCTACGTGCCGCACAACTATCCGGAAGGCGTCGAGCCCGGCCTGGACGAAACCGCCTTCTACGACCCGCTGAACTTCACCTACCCCTCCGGCGTGCACATCGCCGAGGTCGAGATCGACCCCGACACCGGCGAGACGGAGATCGTGGACTGGGTGGCGGTGGACGACTTCGGCAAGGTGCTCAACCCGATGATCGTCGAGGGCCAGGTCCACGGCGGCATCGCCCAGGGCGTCGGTCAGGCGCTGCTGGAAAACGCCGTCTACGACGACAGCGGCCAGCTCGTCACCGGCTCCTACATGGACTACACCATGCCGCGCGCCGACGACCTCTGCGAGTTCCGCGTCGGCATGACGGTCTCGGAGTGCACGCACAATCCGCTCGGCGTGAAGGGCTGCGGAGAGGCCGGGGCCATCGCCGCACCGGCCGCGGTGATGAACGCCATCACCGACGCGCTGGGCGAAGAGATCGACATGCCGGCCAGCCGCGAGAAGGTCTGGCGCCACGCCCAGGCCAGGTTCAAGGCGGCAGCCGAGTAAGGGAGGAGCGACGACGCCATGTATGCG
>JANQPZ010000010.1 GCA_028285215.1 Rhodovibrionaceae bacterium
GAGGCCCTCGGCGCCAGCCTGAAGGACCTGGGCGCTTATCAGGGCCACGGCTCCCTGGCAACGCCGCAGCAGACGCTGATCTCCTGGGCGCTCATGATGCGTGGCGGCATCCAGGTCAACAACGCCGGACAGCGCTTCTCCAACGAACATGGCGGCTATTCGGAGCAGGCCGCGAAAGTCCTGTCCCAGCCGGGCCGGACGGTCTGGGCCGTCTTCGACACGGCGATCCACGATGCGGCCCTGGAGTTCGAAGACTATCGCACTGCGCAGGACGCAGGGGCCGTGCGCATATTCGCTTCGCTTACAGCCATGGCTGAGAGCCTGAACCTGCCGCTGGACGCACTCGAACGAACCTTCGCCGAGATGCAGCAGCACGCCGCAAGCGGTCGGCCCGATGCCTTCGGCCGAACCTTTGCGCCAGAAACCTTGCTGAGCGAACCCTACTACGCTGTCCGCGTCACCGGAGCGCTGTTCCACACCCAGGGTGGTCTCGAGATCGACGGCAGCGGGCGTGTACTCGACCGAGCCGGAACGCCCTTCCCGAACCTCTATGCCGCCGGCGGCGCAGCCCGAGGTGTCTCCGGATCCGGAGACAGCGGTTATCTATCGGGCAACGGATTGCTCAGTGCGGTGGTCATGGGCGCCATCGCCGGACGAACAGCCAGCGAGGGCGTCAGAAGTTCACCCGATCTCCGCCCTTGAGCCCAAGCATCTCGCGGGCCTCGTCGGGCGTCGCCACATCGATCGACAGGCCGGCCAGCAGTTCGCGCGCCTTGCTGACCTGATCGGCATTGGACTGTGCCAGTGCACCGGGACCGATCCAGAGGGAGTCCTCGAGGCCCACCCTTATGTTTCCGCCCATCGACGCAGCCTGGGCAGCGATCCGCATCTGGTTGCTCCCTGCACCCAGTACCGACCAGCGGTAACCGTCGCCGAACAGCCGGTCGGCCGTACGCCGCATATGCAAGACATCCTCCGGATGCCCCCCGATTCCCCCGAGGATGCCGAAGACGCTTTGCACGAAAAGCGGCCCCTCGATGATACCGCGGTCGACGAAGTTCCGGAGATTGTAGAGATGGCTGATGTCGTAACACTCGCACTCGAAGCGAGTGCCGTTGGCCCCGCAGGCAGTCATGATTTTCTCGATGTCCGAGAAGGTGTTTTTGAACACAAGATCGAAACTCTTCTCGAGATGCTCCCTCTCCCACGCGTGCTTGAACGAGGTGTGGCGCTCGAGCATGGGAAAGAGACCGAAGTTCATGGAGCCCATGTTGAGCGAGGCGATCTCGGGCTTGAAGAGGACGGCCGGGCGCATACGCTCCTCGACGCTCATATGCGGGCTGCCACCGGTCGTGAGGTTGATGGCGGCGTTCGTTGCCTGCTTGATATTGGGCAGAAAGCGTTCGAAGACCTTCGGGTCCTGGGTGGGGCGACCCGTCTCGGGGTCTCGCGCATGCAGATGCAGGATGGCCGCACCGGCCTCGGCCGCCGCGACCGCCGACTCGGTGATTTCCTCCGGCGTTACCGGCAGATACTCCGACATGGAAGGCGTGTGGATCGCGCCAGTCACCGCACAGGTAATGATGACCTTTTTTCGAGAGGCCATGGACCACTCCCTTCTGTCTTCAGGTTTCGGACTCGCTTGCGGCGTCGCCAAGATGCACCGATAGGGCCATCAGGCGCCGATCCCGCCAGGCTCGGCGCTTCTCCAGCGCTCCAGCCGGACGTACGGCACGCAGCTCGACCGCCAAGCGCTCCAGGACCTCAGGCTGCCACGGCGGCATGTCATGGCGCTGCCGGTCGATCGCGGTATAGAGCGGGCCGTAGCGCCGCGCGTAGTCGACAACGCCGCCCGGCGCATTCAGATCGATCGTCTCGAACGGACCCATGAAGGACCAGCGCCGCCCGAGGCCGTCCCTGACCGTCCGGTCCAGATCTTCCGCCGAGACGTAGCCGTCGCGGTAGAGTCGGAGGGCTTCGGTCAGAAGCGCGCCCTGCAGCCGGTTGAGGACAAACCCCTCGATCTCCTTGCGCACATGGATCGGCACCTGTCCGACCCGGCGCATCAACGCGAGGGTCCGGGCGACGCAATCGGAACCGGTTCGCGCGCCCGGTACGACCTCGACCAGGGGCACGAGAGACGGCGGATTGACGGGATGCGCAACGAGGCAACGCTCAGGCCGGTCGAGATGCCCGGCAAAGTCCGTCGCGGTAATGCCGGAGGTCGAACTCGCCAGGATGGCATCGCTGGACGCTGCTGCCTCCAGTGCGCTGAACAGCCGCCGCTTCAGACCGACGTCTTCAGGGCCGCATTCCTGAACGTAGGTAACGCCCTCAAGCGCTGTCTCCAACTCGGCATGGCGGGTGATCAGGCGCAGGATCCGTCCGGGCTTGCCACAGAGCCCTGCCTGTTCGAGATCGGACAGCGTCTCCGCAACCGCAGCTTCGGAGCGAGCCAGCGCTTCGGCGTCCGTATCCTGCAGTCGCACCGCGAACCCGGCCCGGGCGAAGACAACGGCCCAGGCCCGACCGATCAGCCCGGCACCAACAACGGCAATCGTCTCATCCATCTCCGCCTCCCGATCCGGAGCCTCACAGGGCTTCGACGTTGCCGCAGACGCTCAGGGCCTGGCCGCTGATGTTCCCGCCGCCCGGCGCACAGAGAAACAGCGCCATCGCCGCGATGTCCTTGGCCTCCACCATGCGGCGGAGAGAGACCTTCGAGAGATTTTCCCGCTCAACGTCCTCGTAAGTCCGCCCGAGCGCTTCCGCCCTGTCGCGGATCACGCGCTCGATACGCTGCCCTCTGACGATCCCGGGCAGAATGGCATTAACGCGCACGCCGTCGGGCCCAAGTTCCGACGCGAGACTCTTGGTCAACCCAACCACTGCCCACTTGCTCGCCGCATAGGGCGTGCGAAAAGCGAAGCCCAGCCGCCCAGCCACGGACGCGAGGTTCAGTAGGACGCCTTGGCTTTCGCGCAAGTGCACGGCGGTGCGACGGGCAACCAGATACTGGCCGTTGAGGTTGACGTCGATCACGCGCTCCCAATCGGCCACCTCGATCTCATCGATGCCGGCGGTCGGCCCGGCAATACCGGCGTTGTTGACCACGACATCGAGCCCCCCCAGGGCGCGTGTCGCCTCCGCAACCAGCGCGTCTACGTCGGCAGGCTTGCCGACATCGGCGAGACCGCGTCCAATCGCCGGATCCAGCGTATCGAGCAGGGAAGGATCCAAGTCGCAGGTGTAGACCTGCGCCCGGGCCTCCTGGAAAGCCTCGACGATAACACGTCCGATCCCGCCGCCGCCCGCCGTGACGAGAACGCGCAAACCTGCGCGGGGAACCAAGCTGTCAAGGACGTTCATGCCCGGGTCTTCTCCTGTGTCTCCTCCAACAGCAACTGAGCGATATCCTGAGCGGCGTCACCGATGTCCCGCTCGATCGCGGTGCGCGCCGCCGGCCCGTCGCCGGCCCGCATCGCCCGTTCCGCCTCCCGATGGCACTCCATGGAATGAGCGAGATGGCCGGGACGGGCGAGAGCAAGGCGAATGAGCGGACCGACCCGCACCCATAGACCTTCGATCAACTCGAGCAAGATGGGCTGGCGCGCCGCCTGATAGATCGCGGAATGGAAGCGCCAGTTGTGCTCGAGATAGGCGTCTGCGTCCTTCTTGGCGGCAGCCGTTTCCATCAGAGCGCAAGCGTTACGGATCAACCGAAGATGCCGGCTCGTCAAGCGCCCGCTGGCCGTCTCGGTCGCCATGCCCTCTAGCTGGATACGGATTGTCCGGATCTCCATAATGGCTTCCAGAGACAGGAAGGGCACGGCCAGCACACGATTGGGGCCCTGGACTACGAGCCCGCCCTCGCTCTCGAGCCGCCGCAACGCCTCGCGAACCGGCGTCACGCTGGTTCCGAGGGCGGCCGCCGTCGTGCGAAGGCTGATCTCCTCGCCGGGTCGAAAGCGCCCGCTCATCAGAGCCTGCCGCAAAGCCAGATAAGCCTGATTCTGAACGGTCGTTCCATCCTCGAGGATCAGTTGGCTCAGCTTTTCCGGGCCGCTCTCAGCTGCGATCAGCATCGTCGCCTTCATCCAATCAAAGATATCAAGTGTGATCTCACCTTGACTCAACCGAACCTCTTCATGCCAGAGACCTCCAGCGTTTGTCGACTGAATAACGAGATTTTCGCCGCCTTGACTCTGTATAGCATCCTTCATAGCGTTAAAGCGTGATCACACCTTAACGAGATTTGCCGGCCTTTAGCGCCTGCGTCCGAACGACGGCTCAGAAGTCGGAAACCCCGAAAAGGGGAAGCTCCAGGAGGAAACCATCTTGAAACGCCTTGTCACCGGATTGGCGGCAGCTGCCGTCGCCTGCATCTCCGCCGCAGCGAGCGCGCAGCAAAACGACTACAGCGACGTCGAACCCGAACGCATCATCGACGTCAGCCTCCCCCTCGGCCCCGCATCCCAGCAGGGCATCGGAATCCTGAAGTTCGGCGAGGAACTGCAGCGGCTTTCCCAGGGGCGGCTTCGAATCCAACCGCACTACGACAACGCCCTCGGCGCAGAACGCGAAGTCGTGGAGGGCATGAGCTTCGGCACGATCGACGCCGGCATTACTTCGACCGGCCCTATGGGCGGTTTCGTCGATGCTTTCATGCTGTTCGACCTGCCTTACATCTTCACGGATCACGCACATGCTCACGCCTTTCTGGACAGCGAGCACGGCGCACAGCTTGCGCAGCTTCTGGAAGACGGGGCGAACGTGAAGATCCTGGCCTGGATGGAGAACGGTTTCCGCCACAACACCAACAACGTGCGCCCGCTCAACCATCCTGACGATCTCCGGGGGATCAACCACCGCACCCAGGAAAGCCGCGTTCAAGTCGATACCTGGAGAGCGCTCGGCGCCAACGCCTCGCCGATGGCCTGGACCGAGGTCTTCACCGCTTTGCAGCAAGGTGTGATGGATAGCCAGGAAAACCCGCTACCGACCATTTACGACGTCAACTTCTACGACGTGCAGCGCTATCTGAACATAACGCAGCACGTCTACTCCCCGGCGCCACTGATGATGGGGCTCGACCTGTTCAACTCCTTTTCCGAAGAAGACCGGGCGATCATCCTGGAGGCGGCCGCAATCGCCCTGCCTGTGCAGCGCCAGGCCAGTCAGGATCTCGAGCAGGAGTACCTCGGACGCCTCGAAGAGCTTGGCATGGTTGTGACGCATCCCGATCTCGAGCCCTTCCGGGAGAAGGTGGCACCGGTCATCGAGACCTGGACGCCGACGGTCGGGCCGAAACTCGTCGAGGCCGCAATCGCCTTCTCGAACTGACTTGACGGTGCCGGGTCCCGGGTGCGGGGGGCAAACCCCGTACCCGGGATGCGCAACGCCGGGAGTCTTCTCCAGATGATTCGCGCACTGTTCGCCATCAACCGCGCCATCGCGGGTCTGAACTGGGTGGTCGGGTGGCTGCTCGCCACCTTGCTCCTCGTCATGACCGTCTTCATCGCCTGGCAGGTTTTCGCCCGCTACGTGATGGGGAGCCCCCTGTTCTTCTCGGAGGAGATCGCGCGCTTCTCGATGGTATGGATGACCATGCTCGGGATGGGCTACGCTTTTCGCCACGGCAGCCTGATCTCGGTCGACATCCTGGCCGAGTTCGGCGGCGTCACGCTCCGGCGGCTGCTTGCGGTGGCAATCCCGCTCATCGCCGTCCTCTTCGCGCTTGTTCTTCTCGTCTGGGGCATCGATATCACGGAGCGGGTTGCCCGCCAGACAGCACCAAGCACCCGGATCTCAATGGGCTGGCTCTACGCCGCCGTGCCGGCGGGCGCCGCCCTCATCTTCGTCAACGCGCTCGGTCTTCTCATCGACTCCGTCACTCCGAAGCGCGCCTGATCGATGGTCGCGCTCCTCTTCGTCCTGCTGGCCGTCCTGCTGCTGATCGGTCTGCCGATCGCCTTCGCACTTGGCCTCGCCGCCACGGCAACGATCTGGCTGGGCGATCTGATGCCGATGCTGATCGTTCCGCAGGAAATGATCCGCTCGGTCAACTCCTTCGCCTTGCTCGCGATTCCCTTCTTCATCCTCGCGGGCTTCCTGATGCAGCACGGGGGTATCTCGCGCCGTCTGGTCGACTTCTCCAACACACTGGTCGGCAGCATGACCGGCGGACTGGCCATGGTGGCGATCGTGACCTCTCTCTTCTTCGCCGCAATCTCGGGATCCGGCACCGCAACCACCGCAGCGATCGGCGCAATCCTGATCCCGGCAATGATCGCAAAGGGTTACAATGCGAACTTCGCCGCGGCGAACCAGGCCGCGGCAGGGTCTCTCGGCGTCATCATCCCGCCGAGCATTCCCCTGATCCTCTACGCAATCTCCGCCAACGTTTCTGTCGGCGACATGTTCATGGCCGGAGTTCTGCCCGGCATTCTCGTCGCCGCCGCGCTGATGCTCTATGCCCACCTCTATTCGCGCCGAGTGACGACGGCGCGCGAAGACCCCAGTTCCCCGCTCGACATGCTGGTCGCGGGCCGCAAGGCGATCCTGGCCATTCTCATGCCGTTGCTCGTCCTGGGCGGCATCTACGGAGGCATCTTCACACCGACCGAGGCGGCGGTGATTGCCGTCGTCTATTCCTTCCTGGTCGGCGCACTGGTCTACCGCGAGATACGGCTGCGCGACATCCCGGAAATCCTGCGAAAGTCGGCCGTCACCTCTGCAGTCATTCTCAGCATCATCGCCGCGGCCGGACTGTACGGCCGAATCATTCAGACCCTTGGCGTTCCCGCCATGGTCTCCGATCTCGTGATCGGTTCCATCGCGAGCGTCATCATCTTTATCGTGCTGGTAAACGTTCTTCTGCTGATCGTCGGGATGTTCATCGAGGCAGCCGCGGCGATCCTGATCTTCGTTCCGATCTTGCTGCCGATCGCCCTCAGTTTCGGCATCAGCCCGATCCACTTCGGCATCATCATGGTGGTCAACCTTGCGATGGGAATGTTCACGCCGCCCGTCGGCCTGAACCTCTTCGTCGCGTCCCAGATCTCCGGCTCGGGAATCGCCAAGCTCTCGCGTTCGGTGGTGCCCTTTGTCATCGTCACTTTCGCGGTCGTGCTCGTCATCAGTTTCGTGCCCTTCCTGTCCACCTGGCTGCCGTCGCGTTGATCCTCGCGAGGAAGAGGCCGGCAGGCTGCACTGACTGCCGGCCCGGAGCTGCCGCCATCGGCCGCCTCTCGAAGCTCTTCGCCGCCGCTGAGCGCAACCGGGGCATCTCGAGAATCCGGCAACCGCGGCTACCCGTCTGGCAATCGGACACCATCGCCGGACAGGCAGCCGGCGAGAAAGTCGAAGGCGACGGATTGAATACTACTTGCTCAAACAAACGGTTGTTTGGTTAGATTTGCCGAGGTCGACCGAGGTTGCGGCCAGGCCTGCGGACAAATGCAACGAAACAACCGACGAACACCCCTGGGAGGAACGTGATGAGCAAGGCCCGAACCGCCCTCTGCGCCATAGCGCTGGCAGCGAGCGCCGGTTTTTCCGCCGTACCGGCACTCGCAAACGACTATCCGGCGATGAGCCTGCGCATGGCCCATCCCCTGCCGCAGAGCTGGCCCGGGGTCGAGTGGGACCTTTGGTGGGCGGAGCAGGTCGAGGAGCGCAGCGGCGGCAAAATCGACATCGAGATCTTCTGGTCCGGCCAGCTCGGCGGCTTGTTGGAGATCAAGAATCTCGTCTCCTCGGGAGCCGTCGACATCGGTGTCTTCGCTCAGGCGGTGCACGCTTCCGAGATGCCGCTGACCTCGATTGCAGCCGGCCTGCTCAACCGCGTTTCCGCGGACCCGGCAACGGCCCAGGAACTGGCACGCGCAACCTACGCCGCAAGCCCGGTGAAGGCCGAGCTGGAAGGGCTCAACCTGATGCCGCTGAAGTGGACGGTCACCTCGCCCTATCGCTTCACCTGCAACAAACCCATCGAGACGATGGCCGACCTGGAAGGCATGCGCATCCGCGCGGTCGGCGGTGCCTATGTGCCGATCTGGATGGAGGCCTACGGTAGCGTCCCGACCCGCGTGCAGGCGCCGGAGATCCGCGAAGGCCTGCAGCGCGGCACGCTCGACTGCAACTTCGGTCCGATCGAATGGGTGCCCTTCTTCGATCTGCAGGAGGTCGCGCCCTACCTCTCCGACATCAACACGGGCGCCTTCACCACCTTTCAGCTCTATGTGCCGCACGACACCTTCATGGGCTGGCCGCAGGAGGTACGGGACCTGATGACGGAGGTCGCGGTCGAAGCCATGCAGAAGGACCTGGAGGCCCTGAACGGCGTCGAAGCCAAGGCCATGGAAACATTCCGTGCGGCCGGCGGGCAAGTCGTCGAGCTGGCGGACATGGAAGCTTTCGTTGCCAAGTCGCCGGACATGATCCAGGTCTGGGTCGACAGCATGACGGAGCAGGGGCTCCGAGCCGACATCGAGCCCTTGATCCCGCTCCAACGCAAGGCGGCGGAGAGTTTCGCCCGCTAGAGTTGGGCAGATGCCTTAGCATAGACCGCTGAGAAACCGTCGGGCCGGCCGGATCAGGGCAGCTTTGCTCCGGTCCTGGCGCGCCCAAGCTGTACCGTTGCCACGTCGATCAGGAGACTCGCCTGTGCGGGCACAGCGCCAGATCGAACGCCTCGCCATTTTCCTCTGCGCTGTCGCGCTCTTCGTGATCATGGCCGTCGGCGCGCTGGACATCGTCCTCGGCGAGGTCTTCGGCAGCTATCTGCCGTTCAAGGTCGATCTCTCGGGCATGCTGCTGGCCGCCTCGCTGTTCCTCGCCTGGCCGCTGGCCCAGCGCAACCGCGAGCACATCCAGGTCGATCTGTTCCTGCGGCACTTCCCGCCGCGCCTGCGGCAAATCTCCCGTTGGCTGAGCTTGCTCTGCGGGCTGCTCGTCTTCGGGCTGATTGCCTATGGGGCCTGGAACCTGGCGCTCGACAGCGTCGCCATCCGCGAAGTCTCGGCGGCCACTCTGGGCTTCCCGATCTACCCGGCGAAGGTCGCCTGCGCGCTGGGCGCCACACTGGTGGTGGGCGTCCTCCTGCAACAGATATGGGGAGAGCTGCGGGGCCATACGGCTGTAGACGAGGACGCGACGTGAGCGGCCTGGCCGCCGGCGGTCTGGCCTTCGCCGGCCTGCTGATCCTGCTGGGCCTGGGCGTGCCGGTCGCCTACGCCATGGCCGCTGTCGCCGCGATGGGACTCTACCTGACCGTCGGCAGCAGCTTCCTGCTGACCACCTTCGAAACGATGCCCTACACCCTGGGCAGCGACTATACCTTCGTGGTCGTACCGATGTTCGTGTTGATGGGTGCCATCGCGTCACGCGCCGGACTCATCGGCGACCTTTATACGGCGGCAAACCGTCTCTTGAGCTGGGTCCGCGGCAGCCTGCTGATGGCGACCGTCCTCGCCCAAGCGGCCTTCGCGGCCGCCTCCGGCTCGACGGTGGTCGCCTCCAGCGTCTTCACCCGCATGGCGCTGCCCGAGATGCTGCGTTTCGGCTACTCCGGCGGGGTCGCCGCCGGCTGCATCGCGGCGGCCGGCACACTTGCCGGACTGATCCCGCCGTCGATCGCCATGGTGCTCTTTGCCGTCCTGACCGGTCAGCCGGTCGGCGCCTTGCTGATCGCGGGGATCTTGCCGGGTTTGCTCACGGCCGTCGCCTACATGGTCGGCATCCGGCTGTTTCTGATCTTCAGGCCCGAGTGGGCGCCGCAGCATCGCCAGGAGGTAACCTGGCGCGCGCGTCTGACCGCGCTCTCCAAGGTCTGGTCGATTCTGCTGCTGATGGCGCTGGTCATGGGCGGCATCTACTCCGGCCTCTTCCCGCCCTCGGCCGCCGGAGCCGTCGGCGCGGCCGGCGCCTTGATCATCGCAGTGGCTATGCGGCGGCTCTCGGGCGGCGACCTCTGGGACGCGCTGCAGGAGGCGGCGCGGATCACCTGTATCATCTTCCTGATCGTCATTGCCGGCCTGCTGTTCAGCCGGTTCCTGTTGATCAGCGGCTTCATCGGCGACCTGCGAGGCTTCGTCCTCGACAGCCAGTTGGGGCTCTACGGCTTCCTCGCGCTCATGGTGATGCTATTCCTGCTGCTCGGCATGTTCGTCGATTCGGTCAGTCTGCTGGTCATCACCATGCCCTTTCTCTTTCCGATCTCTCAGGCGCTCGGCATGGACCCGATCTGGTTCGGCGTACTGGCCGTCAAGCTGATCGAGATCGCCGCCATTTCGCCGCCGGTCGGTCTCAATCTCTATGCCGTGCTGGCCGCGGCGGACGGGCAAGTGAAGACTGGCGCTCTCTTCCGCGGTGTCCTGCCGTTCCTGGCCATCGAAGCGGTGGTGCTGGCGCTTCTCATTGCCTTCCCGGCCATCTCCCTTTGGCTGCCGCGCACGATGGGATGACCGGATAGAGGGAACGACCGAGAAGGCAGGACTCAGCGCAAAAAATCTAGAGAAAGGAGATCCCTAGCAGGTCTTTGCTGCTTCGTACTCCGCGGCCAGATCCTGCACGATCTCCGCAACCGGGCGGACGCCGCGGACACCGCCGCTGCCCTGGCCCGACGACCAAACGGTTTTCCAGGACTGAACGTCCAAGGCGCCGTCGTAGATCACGGTGCCGGCGGCATCGATGATGCCCTCGTCCAGCAAAGACTGCCGTACGAAGTTGGCCTTTAGTCCCGTAACGGCATCGGTCAGGTGGATATCGTCGATCCCGGCGGCGACCACGGCCTGCTTATGTCCGCTCGGTGCCAGGCTCTCTGGCGTGGCGATGAAGGGCGAGCCGATGTAGGCCAGATCCGCCCCCAGAAGCTCCAGCGCAGCAATCTGCCGGCCTTCGGTGACACAGCCGGCCACCGCGACGACACCGCCGAAGAACTTTCGAACCTCCGCCACGAAGGCGAAGGGGTTAAGCCATCCGGTGTGCCCGCCCGCCCCCGCCGTCAGCAGCACCAAGCCATCGGCACCGGCCGCGGCCGCCTTCTGCGCATGACGAAGGCTCGCCACGTCCGCGAAGACGAGGCCACCGTAGTCATGTATCGCAGCAACGACCGGATCCGGAGCGCCGACGCTGGCGATCACCAGCGGGGGACGATGGCGCACAACCCGTTCCAGATCTTCGGCGAGGCGCTGGTTGGTTTTATGCACGATCAGGTTCGCCGCCCAAGGCGCGCCGTCGCGCGGACAGACCGCGGCGATCTCCGCCAACCAGTCGTCCAACGACGGGGCCGGCCGGGCGTTGAGCGTCGGAAACCCTGCAGCGATCCCGGCACGGCAGGCGGAAATGATCAACTCGGGCCCCGAAACCAGGAACATCGGCGCGCAGACGACCGGCACAGTCAGGCGTCCGCGAACTTCGGCCCGCAGGGCGTCTGGATTTCCGAAGGAACTCCACATGGCGGTCAAAGCTAGCCGCGGCCGCAGTCCCTCGCCAGCATATAAAACAAACCTTTGTTTGGTTAAGCCGGCGGAGAGCGCTAAACTGCACGGGAGGACGGGCAAGAGAGATCCGCCGAGCAGCAAAAAGTCATCGGGAGGAGCTTTATCCATGCCGGAGCGCACGCCGGACGGCACCGCCGAAGGACCGACTGGCGGCGCCTTGCCGCCGGAGATGGCTGGGGGCAAGGCCTCTCGGGTCGACCTTTCACGTCGTGGACCGGTGGCCGTGGTGACCTTGTCCAATCCGCCCCGGGGCTTGATGGACGAGGCGATGGAGGAAGGACTCGCTGCCGCTGTCGGAGAGCTGGAGACCGATCCCGCGATCCGCGCCGTCGTACTGACCGGCGGGCAGGACGGCGTCTTCGTGCGCCACTACGACGTGGCGGTGCTGCAGCGGCGCGGCCGGGCGCTGGCGGCCCGCGGCTTAACCTTCAGTCCGGAGCGACCGGTTCCTGAAACCCCCTTCCACAGAACCCTCCGGCACATCGAGGCAAGCCCCAAAGCCTACCTCGCAGCGCTCAACGGCACGGCCATGGGCGGCGGTTTCGAGTTGGCGCTCGCCTGCGACCTGCGGCTGGTTCAGGACGGCCCCTACGATCTCGGTCTGCCGGAAATCAACCTCGGCATCCTGCCGGGCGCCGGCGGGACCCAGCGTCTTCCGCGCCTGATCGGCCAATCCCGCGCTCTTGAGCTGACATTGCTCGGCGGCACCCTCTCTCCCCGACGCGCAACCGAGGTCGGACTGACCCTGGCCTGCCTCGATGGCCCGGTGCTGCCGGCAGCTCTCGAAACCGCGCAGCGGCTGGCGGCCAAGCCTCCACAGGCGCTGGCCCACATCAAGCGACTGGTCCGCGGCGCGGCGGTGACCCCTCTGGCGGACGGCCTTGCCGTCGAGCGCACCCTGTTCTGCGATCTGATGGTCAGCGACGACGCCCTTGCCTTGATGACGGAATGGGCCGAGGGACGCCGCGATATCCTGGACGATCCGTAATGGAGACAGAGCCTCGTGAAAAGAACATCGGCCGGACCGAACCGGCCAAGGAGACAAGAGACGTGAGCGAGACACTGGACGATCCGCAGGTCTACCTGCCGGATCTCTGGGCGACCCACGCCCGGTTCTATCCTGACAAGCCGGCGGTCGTCTGCGGCGGCAAGACACGCACCTGGAGAGACTTCGACGCCAACATGAATCGCGTCGCCAATGCGCTGAACGCCAAGGGCATCGGCAAGGGCGACCAGGTCGCGGTTCTGATGGGCAACTCGATCGAAATGCTGGAAACGACCTTCGGCGTGGTCAAGGCCGGCGCCTGCGTCGTGCCCCTGTCGGGCCTGCTGACCGGCGATCAGCTGGCGACCCTGATCGACGACTGCGATGCCAAAATGCTGGCGGTCTCCCCGGAGTTCCGCGAGCGCATCGAGCCGCAGCGCAGCCTCCTGGCCAAGATCCGCGATGACGGCTGGATTGCCTTCGGCTTCCACGCGGCCGGCTGGCAGAACTACGAGAGCTTCCTGGGAGACGCCGGTTCCGACCAGCCAAGCGTGCGCTACGACATGGCGGATCCTTTCAACATCATCTACTCGTCGGGCACCACGGGGCTGCCGAAGGGCATCCTCCAGACTCACCGCGCGCGGCTGCACTGGTCCTTTTCCAATGCCGTCGAGATGGGCTTCTCGAGCGACAGCAAGGCGCTGACGACCACGGCGCTCTATTCCAACGGCACCTGGCTGATGGTGCTGCCGGTCCTCTTCGCCGGCGGCACCCTGCACGCCATGGAGACGTTCGACCCCGGGGCTTTCCTGGAAACGGTTGAGCGAGAGGCCATCACCCATACCTTCATGGTGCCGGCCCAATATCTGATGGTGCTGGCACGCCCGGAGCTGGACAGCACCGACATCAGCAGCCTTCGAACCCTCCTCTCCGCCGGCAGTCCGCTGCGGCGCGATACCAAGCGCGAGATCATCGAGCGCATGGGACCGGGCCTCTACGAGCTCTACGGCTTCTCCGAAGGCTTTGCGACGATTCTCAAGCCGCAGCAGCATACGGAGAAGTTTGCCAGTGTCGGGACACCGGTGATCGGTTTCGAACTACGTCTGTTGGACGAAGACGGCCGCGACGTGCCACGCGGCAAGGCCGGCGAGATTGCCGGCTACGGCGCCGGAATGATGCGCGCCTACTACAAGCGGCCTGAACAGACGGCCGAGTTGATCTGGCGCGACGAACGCGGCCGCACCTTCGTGCGCTCCGGCGATGTCGGGATGCTGGACGAGGACGGTTTTCTCTACATTCTCGATCGCAAGAAAGACATGGTGATCTCCGGCGGTTTCAACGTCTTTCCAACCGACGTGGAGGCGGTGGTCGGGCTGCACCCCGACGTGCAGGATGTGACCGTGATCGGCGTGCCGGACGAGAAGTGGGGCGAGGCCTGTCTGGCGCTGGTCATTCCGACTCCGGACAATACGGCGGACGCGGAGGCGATCCGAGCTTGGTCCAACGAGCGTCTGGCCAAGCATCAGCGCCTGCAGGCCGTGGAGTTTCGAGACGACTTTCCGCGCAATGCCTTGGGCAAGGTCTTGAAGCGCCTGCTGCGCGAACCCTACTGGCATGACGCCTGAGGCGATCGCGCTCTAGCGCAAACAAACCGAGCTCCGAGGAAAGGATCACGAAAACATGGATATCGCGGGTAAGGCGGCACTGGTGACCGGCGGCGGCTCGGGACTGGGCGCGGCGACGGCGCGTCGCTTGGCGAAGCTTGGCGCAAAAGTCGCCGTCCTGGATCTCAGCCAGCCGGCAGCGCAGGAGGTCGCCGACGAGATCGGGGGTCTGGGCCTGTCCGCAGACGTCGCCGATCCGGTCGCGCTGGCCAGTGCGTTCACGGTGGCGCGCGATGCGCACGGCCCGGTGCGGATCCTGGTCAACTGCGCCGGTATCGGGCCCAGCGCCAAGATCGTTCGAGACGGCCAGCCGATGGAGTTCGCCGCCTTCGAGCAGGTAATCCGGGTGAACCTGCTTGGCACCTTCAATGCGCTGCGCCTCGCAGCCGCCGAGATGTCCACCGCCGAGCCGGTCGAGAGCCCCCATGGCGATCGCGAGCGCGGCATCGTCATCAACACGGCTTCGATCGCCGCCTTCGAAGGACAAGTCGGTCAGGCGGCCTATGCGGCCTCCAAGGGCGGGGTGGCGGCCTTGACCCTGCCGGCATCACGGGAACTGGCGCGGCATGGCGTGCGTGTCGTCACCATTGCTCCCGGCATCTTCGGCACGCCGATGTTCTACACCGTCAAGGAGGAGTGGCGGGCCAAGATCGTCGAGGGCATCCCCTTCCCGCAACGCGAAGGCCACCCCGACGAGTACGCGGAGATGGTCCGCTTCCTGGTCGAAAACCCTCTCGCCAACGGCGCGACCTATCGCCTCGATGCCAGCGTCCGGCTGGCCTGACCTGTCATCGCGCCCTATCCCGCTGTCCGCTCCAAGATGACGATGGAGCAGGCAGCCTCGTCGAAGCCGATGACTCCGCCGCCGTTCTCGGCCAAGGCGATGCGCGGCACGCCATCGCCATTGCGGCCCGCAGCCTGACGGGCGTCCGCTTCGCCGCGCAGCTGCAGCATCAACTCGGCGATCATCGAAAGTCCGGTCGCACCGACGGGATGGCCCTTTGACACCAGACCGCCGGAGAGATTGATCGGCCGCGCACCGCCGAGAGCGGTGGCGCCGGATTCGATGTAGCCGCCGCCCTTACCGATCTCGCAGAATCCCAGCATCTCCGACTGATAGATCTCGCAGAAGCTGGTGGCATCGTGCACCTCGGCGATCTCGATATCGTCGGGACCGAGGCCGGCGAGCCTGTAGGCCTTCTCGGCGGCGACGTGGCTGAGGCCCGGCTCATCCAAGTCGCGATACTTGCCGCCCGACAGGGTGGAGGCGCGCACCTTGACGGCGCGATCCTGTACCGCCTGCGGCTGGGCCTGCAAAAAGTCCTCGGAACAGAGCAGCGCCGCCGCCCCGCCGTCGCCGATGGGCGCGCACATGGACCGCGTCAGCGGCCAGGAGATCGGCCGATCCTGCATCACCTGATCGACGGAAACCTCGAACTGGTACTGAGCCTTCGGGTTCAGCGAACCGTGGTGGTGGTTCTTCGAGGCTGCAAGCGCGATCTGGCGCTGGGTCGTGCCATGCTTCTTCATGTGATAAGCGGCTTGCATGGCGTAGGTGTCCATGAAGACCGTGCCGCCGCCGGCATTCGGCTGGAAGGGCTTGCCCGAGGCTTCGCCCGCGTGGGTGTAGTAGTCTTGCCATTCCTGCGTATCGAACTGGTCGATACCGCCCTCGAAGATCTCCAGCGTACGCTCCGGCGCATCAGGCACGAAGGTCTTTTCCACGCCGACGGCCAAAGCCAGCTCGGCCTGCCCCGACAGAACATCCTTCCAGGCGCCGTGAAAGGCCATGGAAGCCGTTGCACAGCCCCCCTCCACGTTGATCATCGCTACGCGCTCGGGGAAGAGTCCCTCGCGGACCAGCGGCGTAAAGCAGACCTGACCGCGAATGTTGCGCTGACCGAATGTGCCCATACCGCAGTTGCCGAACCAGGCGTTCTCGATGTCTGCACCGCTTTCCAGTCCGGCATCCTGAAGGACGCCCTGGTAGGCCTCCCGCGTCAGCGTCTTGAAACTGCTGTCCGGCAGTTTGGCGAACTTCGTGCCGTAGCTGCCAATGACGTAGACGTCCCGCATCTCGCCTTCTCCTTCTCGACAGGAGCTCCGACTAGTCGTCGTGAGGCTCGTACATATCCTTGGAGACACCGCACTCCGGGCACTGCCAGTCGTCCGGCAGCGCTTCGAACGGCGTGCCCGGCGGGATACCTGCTTCGGGATCGCCCTCGGCGGGATCGTAGACGTGATTGCAGATCATGCAGATCCAGCGACCGCCGCTGCTCATCCCCTCACCTCGCGCTCACGTCGTCAGCAGGATCTTGCCGCTGCGCTGCGGCCTGGCCGCATGCGCCAGGGCATCGCCGATCTGCTCCAGCGGATAGCGCGCTTCGACCGGTACCCCGATCTCGCCGGCCGCCAGCCGGTCGATCAGCCCAGCGTAGAGGTCGACCGCGGCCTGCGGACCGGCCTTGCGAAACCAGGTCAGCAGCCAGAATCCCTGCAGCCGGATGTCGCGAAAAACCAGGTGGTAGGGGTCCACCCGGCAAGGCTCTCCGCTGAGCAGGCCGTAGTTCACCACCAGCCCCGACTCACAGACGCTGGCTGCCAGTCCGGCCGTCGCCTGCCCCCCGACTGCGTCGATCGCCAGCTTGACCCTGGCCCTGCCCGTCGCTTCGGCCACCGCCGCCGCCAGGATCTCGGCGTCGCCTCCGTCGTGTACCAGGACCGCGTCGCCGCCCAATGCCCGTAGCGCCTCGACCGGCTCCGGACGGCGCACGACGTTGACGGTCTTCAGACCATGGCGGCGGGCCGCCTGAATCAGGTTGCGCCCGACGGCCGAGTTGGCGGCGTTCTGCATGACCCAATCCCCAGGGGACAGCTCGGCAAGCGTCAGCAGCGCCTCTGCAGTGGCGGGGTTCGCCTTCAGCATCGCGGCCTGCTCGACGTCGATGTCAGGCGGCAGCTTGATGAGGTTTTCCGGTCGCACCGCCAGCCGCTCACGCCAGCAGCTTCCCGACAGCGGTACCACCAGGTCGCCGACCGTCAGTCCACCGACGCCTTCCCCAAGCGACTCGACCCGGCCCACCCCCTCAGTGCCGGGCGTTGCCGGAAGCGCGGGACGCACGCCGTAGTGACCCTCTAGGGTCAGCAAATCGGCGGGATTGATCGACATGACCTCCATGCGCACTAGCACCTTGCCCGGCCCCGCCTCAGGATCCGGTTTCTCGACGCAGCGTGCCACCCTTGCCGGCTCGCCGAAGCCGTCGAACTCGATCAAGCGCATCGTCTCTCCTTCCCCACGACAGCAACCACGGGCCGCCTGTTTGTCGGTCCAGCGCATCTTTGCGGCATCTTTCCGGATGCCGCGTCTTCAGCGTCAGACGAGATCGACCGGCAGCCGGCGCATGCCGCGCATGATCAAGGCGTCCATCCACTGTTCGGGCTCGTCTTCCGCCGGCCGCATGTGCGGAAAGCGCTCCAGCAAGCCGTTGATGGCCAACTGTCCTTCGTTGCGCGCCAGGGTCGCACCGAGACAGAAATGGATCCCCTGCCCGAACGTGAGATGCCGGTTCGGGCTGCGCTCGATATCCAGCCTGTCGGCATCTTCGAACTGGCGCGGATCGCGGTTGGCGGCGTTCAGCATGGCGAAAACGCGCTCGCCTTCCTTCAGGGTCGCGCCATGCATCTCATGGGTTGTGGCCACCACCCGCGCCAGCGAGTTGGAGGGCCCGTCGTACCGCAGAAACTCCTCGACGGCGCCGACGATCAAGTCGGGCCGGGCCTGCAGCTTCTCTTGCTGCTCCGGATTGCGCATGAGCATCAGCGCGGCGTTGCCGATCAGGTTTGTCGTGGTCTCATGCCCTGCGAAAAGCAGCAGCATGCAGGTCGCGACCAGCTCATCTTCGCTCAAGCGCTCCGGCCCGTCCGCAGCGGTCTCGTCACGCGCCGCAATCAGCGCCGAAATGAAGTCCTCCCGCGGTTCGGCTCGCCGTTCTGCGATCAGACCCCTAAAAAAACCGGACATCTGCTGCGCGCCGTGGCGCGCGCGCTCATACTTGTCCGGGACGCCGCGGGCCGAGCCGATAAAAACGACCATATCGTCGGACCAGGCCTTGATATCCGCCAGCTTGTCGCGCGGAACGCCCAGCATGTCCATGATCACCAGGGCCGGAAGAAGCATGGCAAAGTCGGCGATCAGGTCAACGCGGCCCTGGGTCTTCGACCGCTCTTCAAGGCGGTCCAGCAACTCTTCGACCAGGCTCGCAATGTTCGGCCGCAACCCTTCGATCGCACGCGGCGTGAAAGCGGCCTGGAGCAAGCGCCGCAAGCGCGTGTGCTCCGGCGGATCGCGAAACACCAGCCACAGGTTGAGGTAGCGAATGACCTCCTGCAGGATCGAACGCTGCGCATCGGGCAGGGTCTTGAAGAAGGGCGTCAAGCGGTCGGGGGACATGTCCCTGTTGAGCGCCACCTGCTTGACGTCGTCGTAGCGGGTGAGAATCCACGACTTCAGCACCGGGCTCCAGTGCAGAGGCTCCGCATCCTGCAGGCGACGATAAAGCGGGAAGGGATCCATCCGGACCGCCGGATCCTGAGGATCGTAGACGAGGGCGGTGCCGGACGACGATGCGGAAAGGGACATGAGCGCATTCCTCGCGGTACGAGCGCGCCAAGCGGCCGGCGGGTCCTGCGCCCGTCAGCCGAATAAGACGAGCTAACCAAACAATCGTTTGGTAGACTATCACGCGCAAACGTTTAGGTGAAGAGAGGGCCGGCACCACCGAAGTGCCAAACGGCAAGAGAGGCAGAATGTCGAAGACGCCCCAGGCATCGCATCACAAGACATCGCAGGCTCCGACATCGGGGAACGAACGGCGTCGGCAGAACAACCGCCGCGAGGAGTTGCTGGCGGAGGCCGCGCGCCTGATCGCGGAGAAGGGTTACGAAGGCACGTCGATGCGGGACATCGCAGCCGCGGTCGGGATGCTGCCTGGCTCGCTCTACTACCACTTCCCCTCCAAGGAAGAGCTCTTCGTCGAACTGCACGCTCAAGCCGTTACCTCGATCAACCGGGCCGTCGACAGCGCCGTTGCGCGGGAAAGCGACCCCTGGGCACGTCTGGAGGCAGCCGTCGCGGCCCACCTGGGGGCGATGCTGGAAACCACGGACACAATTGCCATCGTCGCACCCGACTTCCCGGAAGACCGCAGCGAGCTGAACCTGCGCCTGATCGAACAGCGCGATGCCTATGAAGCGAAGTTCGCCCGCCTGGTGGACGACCTCGCTCTCAGCAAGCCGGTCGACCCGCGCCTGTTCAGACTCATGCTGCTCGGCGCGGTCAACTGGTCGCCGGTCTGGTATCGCCGAGAGGGCAAGGCGAGCCCTGCCGAGATCGCCCGCGCCTTCGTCGAGATGCTGCGCGAGGCCTGCAAGCCATGAAGCTCTCGCGCGTGGCGGCGATGAGCCCGCACGACGGCAAAGTAACCCACCTTCCGGGTAGCGGGCCGGAACGGGTCACTTTCGAGCCGCAAGATATTGTGAAATAGAACTTTTCGAAAGCGATGGTGCCCAGGGGCGGAATCGAACCACCGACACTGCGATTTTCAGTCGCATGCTCTACCAACTGAGCTACCTGGGCGCCGGAGCCGGGATCGCGGTCGCGATCCAGCGCACGGTGTTGGTAAGGAGACCGTCGCGCTTCCTGGCGAGGGAGGGTGTATAGGCAATCGCGCCGCCGCTGTCCAGAGGTCGGGCGCGCCCGCGGACTGTCGATCCGCCCCACGATCCGGGGCCACGATCCGGGCCCACGCGGGGACCCCGAATTGACGGCGGGTCTGCGCCAAGCGAAGCTGCTTTTCCATGGCAACTTGGTCCCGCCGCTGCGCCTGCACACTCGCAATCCTGCTGCTCGCGGGCACAGCCTGGCCAACCTCTCTCTATGCCGACGAACCGACGACGCCGCGCGGGTGGCTTCTGCTTGCCGTCGACCGGCTCTGCGCTGCCGGACCGTTGCCCGGCGTGGAAGCGGAGCGGCGACTGCCTGGTGCCTGGTTGCTGGATGAACGGGCGCGCGGGCCGGACGGGCAGACCGTCGCGCTGGAACAAGTCTTCGCACTGCCCGGCAGTGGCGAACTGCGCCTCCTACGCCTGCAGCCGGGCGGACAGCTCCGGCGTTTCACGGCCGAATACCACAGCCTCGACGATCATCGAACGCGAGCGCAGCTGCAGGCGGTGGCGGGCGGCGATTGCGATATCTTCGCGGGGCGCCGCCTGATTTATCGGGAGGGAAGGCCGGCCGGGCTGGATCAGCTGGAGGGCGATCTGGAAACCGTCCGCTGGCACGAGACCCTGGAAGCCCCCTGGCCGGAGGGCCGCGACCCGGGCGGGCCAAGGGTGGCGCTGGTGGACTCCGGACTCGCCTACGATCTGCCGCTCTATCGCGACCGCCTGGCGCGCGGTGCGGACGGCACGCCGCTGGGGTACGACTTCTGGGACCTCGACCCCCTGCCCTACGACGGCGATTTCGGCCGCAGCGCCTTTCAGCCGATCCGCCACGGCAGTGCGGTCGCCTCGGTCCTGGTGCGGGAAGCGCCGACGGCCGCGATCATTCCCTATCGCTATCCGCGTCCGGACATGACACGCCTGGGGCCGCTGATCGAGCAGGCGGCCGCCTCAGGCGCCCGCATTCTGGCGATGCCGCTCGGCAGCCGCGACCCGGAAGACTGGACGGCTTTTGCCTCCGCCTTGACGGCACATCCGCAACTGCTCGCCATCGTGTCGGCCGGCAACGACGGGCGCGACCTCGACCGCGAACCGCTCTGGCCGGCGGCGCTCGACCTGCCCAACCTGGTGGTGGTGACCTCGGCAGACGGCTTCGGGAGATTGGCACCCGGCGCCAACTGGGGCGCCGAAAGCGTCGATCTGATGGTTCCGGCGGAGAACCTGGAAGTCCGGGATTTCCGCGGCGCCGCCGGCCGCGCTTCGGGATCCAGCTATGCCGTGCCGAGAGTCGCCGCCCTGGCCGCACGGCTGCTCGCCGCGAACCCGGAGCTGGAAACGCCCGACCTGAAGGCAGCGCTCTTCGCGCGCGCCGTAGCTTCGCCCTACGAGGAGAACGTGGTCGCCGCCGGTTGGATTCCCGATCCGGCGACGGACTGAGAGTCGAGGATCTACGGCTTTTCCAGCAGGGCCATGTGCACCGTAATACGACCGTCTTCCAGACTGCGGCCCAGGTTGGAGGACATCTCCTTGAAGCCCGGACCGAGGAACAGGTGAGGCCCCGGCGGGCGTGGCGTCCCGGCTTCGATATCGGCGCGGCGGCGGTGCACCCAGGCCAGCGCATCGGCGGTATGGTCGTGCCAGACCAGCTCCTCCAGCCCCGCCTCTGCCAGCAGAGCCCGGATCTCGCGCGCGGAGAGCAGGAAGGAGCCTTCCGGCGCGCTGGCCCAGGGGACCGGGAAGTGCGGCAGTCCCTCGGGCCCGGCCATGATGTCGTGCAACGCCAGCCGCCCGCCGCGCTTCAACACCCGCGCGATTTCGCGGTAGAGCGCTGCTTTGTCGGGCACGTTCATCGCCGCATGCTGAGTCCAGACGAGATCCACGGAATCCTCGGCCAGCGGCAATCGGGTGGCGTCGGCGCAGGCGAAGCGAACGCGCTCCGACAGGCCGACGGCCCGACTCAGGGCCGCAGCGTCCTGGCAGTAGCTCTCGGTCAAATCGAAACCCAGGACCTCGACGTCGCAATGGGTCGCCAACCAACGCGCCGGTCCGCCGATCCCGCACCCCAGGTCGAGGCAGACTTCGCCGGCCTTCGGTCTCACCATCTCGGCAAACTCGACCGTCGCCTCCTCGCCGCGCATGTGGAACTGGTCGAGCGGCGCCAGATCGCCGACGGTCGGCTGGCGACCGTCGGCAAAGCGATGGGCGATATCCAGGATGGACTGGGCCAAACTGCCGGACCGGGCGTAGTGACGCGTGACGGTCTCGACAGTTTCACCGGCTTCGCCGGTCTCTGACCTGTTGGCGGTTTCCATGGACAGCAGCATGCCTCGCCCGGCTCACCCCGCCAAGAGCATCCAGGCAATCGTCGTCGCTGCGGCCAAGCCGGCTCCCCAGGGCAGTGCCGCGGTGAGGGTGTCCGACCGTGCCTCTGTCCGTCCCGCAACCTCGCCGAGGCGAACCTGAATCCGCACCCAAACGGCGGCGGCCGTAACCAGCGCCGGTCCCGGCCAACCCAGCGCCAAACCAGCCAGGCCGGCGGCCAGTGCGATCGCGACGATCACACTGAAGAGAAGCGTTCGATCCATGGCTCCGCCATGTAACGGCTCCGCGTCGATCTGGGAAGCGGACTTGCCGCGCCGACGCCGCTCTGCTTTGTCTGCTCCATGATCGACGCAACCCGCGAGACGCTGACCCTCGCAAACTTGGCAAGCGGTGGAAAACCGGCCCTGGCCAGGGCGCTGGCCCGTCTGGAGCGGTCACCCGAGTCGCCGGACGTCCTGGCCCTGCTGGCCGAGGCGGAAGTCGCTCCGCGCGGCCAGACCGTAGGCCTGACGGGCCCGCCCGGGGTGGGGAAGTCGACACTGACCGGCGCAGTGATCGGCGCCTGCCGCGCGGCCGGCCATAGCGTAGGGGTGATCGCGGTCGACCCTTCGTCCAGGCGCTCCGGCGGCGCGCTCCTGGGCGACCGGGTGCGGCTGGCCAGCAAGGCCGACGATGCCGGCCTCTTCATCCGGTCCATGGCGGCGCGCGACCGTCTGGGCGGCTTGGCCGACCAGACCGTGGCCGCCATGGTTCTGATGCGCGCGCTCTTCGACCGCGTGCTGATCGAAACGGTCGGCGTCGGCCAATCGGAGACCGACGTGGCCGGTGTGGTCGACACGGTGGTCTTCTGCGTTCAGCCGGGCAGCGGCGATTCCCTGCAGTTCATGAAAGCCGGAATCGTGGAGATCCCGCATGTCGCCGTGGTGACCAAGGCCGACGTCGGTGCGGCGGCACGCAGGGCGCTCTCCGATCTGCGCGGGGCACTGGGGCTCAGCGAAACGGAGGACGGCTGGAGCGTCGAAGCGCTTGCCGTGTCGGCCGAGACGCGCCAGGGGCTGCCAGACCTCGTCGCCGCACTTGAGCGGCACTACACTTGGCTGGAACAAAACGGCCGCCTGGAAGCGCGTCGCCACGCCCAGGCCGAAGGCTGGCTCGCCGACTCTCTGCGCGAACGTTTCGGCACCGCGGGCCTGGAGGCCGCCAGCGACCTCACGCTGCCGCCGGGCGTATCCTCCTTTACGCGCTTAGCCGAGGTCGGCCGGTCGCTGACGAAGCGACTGGGGCTTTCCTAAAGCAGATGCCGTTTAAAAAACCGCCCAGTTCGGCTTCTTCGGCGTGAGCTTGGATTCACCGGCGATCAGGCCCTCAGGCGCCAAGTCTTCGAGCGCCGCCAGGCGAAGAAGCGCCAGACCGACTCCCTCCGCCACGGAGCGAACTTCGCCCACCTCCTTTCCGTCTTTGGTCACTGGGGTTCCGGGTTCCGGCGTCGCACCGGCGATCTCCACCGGCAGCAGGCGTTTCTTGATGAGGCCCCGATACTTGGTGCGCGCCGTCAGCTCCTGCCCCATGTAGCAGCCCTTGTTCCAGTCGACTCCGCCCAGTTCGTCGAAGCCGTTCTCCAGCAGAATCGCCTTGTCGACCTGCATGTCGCGGCTGCCGTCCGGTACGCCGGCGGCAATGCGCCCGCGGTCCCAGGCGGCGAGGTCGGCCATCTCGGCGTCGAGCTCCGCCAGCGCGGCTTCCACGGACGGTCGCGGAACCAGCGCGCGCAGGCCAAGCTCCGCCCGGCGCGGATCGATGAAGAGGCTGCCACCGTGGAACGGTCGCGCGACACCGGGTTCGGCCGGCAGCCCAGCCACGGCGGCGGCATCGGGGCCCCAGAAGACGAGACTGACGAATGCCTCCGTCAGATCCGAGAGCTGCGCCTTGCTCCGCAGCTTGTAGAGCTTCAGCCGCTTCAGAAGATCGTTTCGACGCTCGGCTTCGCAGTCGAGCAGCAAGACCGCTTCGGGACCCTCGGCAATCAGAAAGTCATGCAGATACTTACCCTGCGGCGTCAGAAAGGCCGCCCAAATCGCCCGCTCCGGAGCGACGCGCTCGACATCGTTCGAGACGATGCCTTGAAGGAAGCTGCGCGCATCCGGCCCGCTGACCTGCAAAAGACCGCGTTGCTCCAGCAAGTGAGCCGACAGCCTGCTCATGATCGCCACCACCTCCTCTGTCTTGCTTGTCCCCAAGTCGAGCCCCCCGCACATGGGCAACGCCTAGCGCCTTGGCAAGCGGACCTCCGCCTGCCATACAGCCCGCCGGGATGCGCATTCTCGTTGTTCTTCCGACAAGACTGAGCGAAGCGGTGCTGGCCAGCGGATTCTTGGCGGAGCTGACCCGGCGCTATCCCGAGGCACGTTTCACCTTGGCGGCAAACCGCCTCGTCGCACCGCTTTACGGCGCCATGCCCCGGCTCGAGCGCATAGTCCTCATGGAGAGCCGGCCGAGCAGCCTGCATTCGCTGTCGCTCTGGGTCCGTTCCGCAACAACCCTCTGGTCTCTGGTCGTCGACCTCGGCAGCGGGGCCTTCTCCCGCGTTCTGCCGGCGCTGCGGCGGCGTCGCATCGGACCCGCCGACCGGACCCGTCACTGGGTGACGCAAACGGCGGAGTTGCTGGAAACTCCGTCGCCTGCACGCTTGCAGCTCTGGCAGCAGACGCACGGCAGCGCTGCGATGTGCGGCCGCGAGCCAGAG
>JANQPZ010000015.1 GCA_028285215.1 Rhodovibrionaceae bacterium
CGGCGGCGGGCGGCGTCTGCCGCGTCTGCCGCGGGCCGCGACCCTGGTCGCGGCGGTCGCTGCGACCCTCGGTGCAGCGGCGGCGGCGCCCGGCGGGGAGTTCGACTTCGATCCGATCAACCTGAAGGATCCGGCTTTCGAATCGGTTGGGGCTTTCTTCGAGCTTGCCGAGGCCATCGAGACGACGCCCTACCTGATCCACGTGGTCAGCGACGATGCGGCGGAGGCGGCCGCGCTGGCCGAAAGGATCGCGGCCTTGCCGGAAGTGAGTTCCGTGCGGCGCCTGTCGGACTTCGTCCCCAACGGACAGGACGACAAGCTGGTCGTCCTGGACGACTTGGCTCTGCTCCTGCAGCCGTTGCTCCTGGCGGACCCGAGCCGGGAGGGGCGCGATCCCGCGGCCCTGGAGGCGAGCTACGCGAGGTTGAGCCAGATGGCCACGGCGGCGGCGGGGCTGGCGGCGCCGGTCGGGCCGGCCGCAACGCGCCTGACCGCGGCCCTGGAGGCCTTGTCGGCTAGGCAGGCCTCCCCGGCAGCCGAACTGGACGAGCGCCTGATGCGCCACTTCCCGACGGCGCTCGAGCGGTTGCAGACCTCGCTTTCGGTGACCGAGCCGATCGCACAGTCCGCCCTGCCGCCGGAGCTGCTCGACCGCTGGCAGGCGGCCAACGGGGCGGAGCGACTGGAAGTGCGCCCGACGGAGCCCTTGCGCGACAACGCCGATCTCCGCCGCTTCGCGAACGCCGTGCTGGCCGTGGCGCCGCAGGCGACCGGGGCGCCGGTGATCATCAGCGGCGCGGCCGATGCCATCCTGGAGGCCTTCATCCTTGCCAGCAGCATCGCCTTCGTCGCCGTACTGGCGATCCTGACGGTCGTCTTGCGGCGGCCGATGGAGATCGCCCTGGTCTCGCTGACGCTGCTGCTGGCGGCACTCTGGACGGCGGGTGCGGCCGCGCTGATGGGGCTGTCCTTCAACTTCGCAAACATCATCGCCCTGCCGCTGCTGTTCGGCCTCGGGGTCGCCAGCGCCGTTCACTTCGTGCTGCGGCTGCGGGAGGAGGGAGACGGCGAGGCGGTGCTGCGCAGCTCCACTTCCTCGGCCGTCCTCTTCTCGGCTTTGACGACCATGGCGGCCTTCGGCAGCCTGGCGATCTCCGGACATCACGGCATGGCCTCGATGGGCGAACTGCTGACCCTGGCCATCACCGCAACGCTGATTGCCACCCTGGTGGTGCTGCCTGCCATGATCGATCTCTTGAGCAAGCGCCGCCGGAAGACGCGCTCATGACCGTTCTGGTCACGGGCGCCAGCGGGTTCGTCGGGGCGGCCGTGGTCCGCAACCTCCTGGCCCGAGGCTACGAGGTGCGGGCTCTGGCGCGGCACGGCAGCCCGCGTCTCAACCTGAGGGACCTGGATATCGAAACGGCGATCGGCGACCTGCGCGAGCCCGCATCGCTCAAGGCCGCGCTGCGGGGCTGCCGCGGCCTGGTCCACGCGGCTGCGGACTATCGGCTCTGGACCCGCAACCCCGGCGAGCTTTACGCCACCAACGTCGAGGGCAGCAAGACGCTGTTGCGCCTGGCTGCGGAGGCCGGTGTCGAGCGTATCGTCTACACCTCCAGCGTCGCGACGCTGAAGCCGACCGGAACGGCGCAAGCGGCCGACGAGACCTGCGAAGCGACGCTCGCGGACGTAAGCGGCGACTACCAACGCAGCAAGTTTCTGGCGGAGCAGGCCGTGCTGGAGCTGGTTCGCGAGGAAGCGCTGCCGGCGGTCATCGTCAGCCCCACCGCACCGATCGGTCCCGGCGACGTGAAGCCGACGCCGACCGGACGGATCGTCTTCGATACCGCCGCGGGCAGGATGCCGGCCTACGTCGACACGGGACTGAACGTGGCGCATGTGGACGATGTCGCCGAAGGCCACCGCTTGGCGTTCGAGTCCGGGGAAACCGGAGAAATTTACATTTTAGGCGGTGAAAACATATCTCTAAGGAAGATTCTTGATATCGTGGATGAGCTGATGGGGCAGGATCGGCGCCGCCTTCGGCTGCCCTACCGTGTGGTCTTGCCCCTGGCGCAGGCGGCCGAAGCCTGGGCACGGCGCTTCGGGGGCGTGCCCTTCGCGACTGTGGACGGCGTCAAGATGGCGGCGAAGCCGATGTTCTTTTCGTCCGGCAAGGCGGAAGCGGCGCTCGGCTACCGGCACCGGCCGGCGCGTCAGGCGATAGAGGATGCCCTGACGTGGTTCCGGGATCACGGCTATCTTGGTAAGGCCCTCTAGACGACCCTATATCCTTAATATCCTTACGATCCGCAGGGTGGACGGCAGCGGCGAGAAGGTCCATTTTCGCGCGTCGGAAGACGTTGAAGTACTGTCGATTCGCGTCCTGGGCCGTGGCCTTGCTGCGTGTCGGCGCGAAGTGACAGCTGGAGAGGTGACCGCGGTCCTGGGTCACCCAGACTTCGGAGATGGAGAGTCCGACGTGGCAGTTCCCGTACGCCAGCACCTTGCCATCGGTTGGTACATCTTCAAGCAAAAGCTCAAGGGGAACGAGCGCTATCCCTTGGTGCTGATGCTGGAGCCCCTGTTCCAGTGCAATCTCGCCTGCGCGGGCTGCGGCAAGATCGACTATCCGAAGCAGATCCTGCACCGCCGCCTGTCGGTCGAGGACTGCCTGGCTTCGGTGGACGAGTGCGGGGCGCCCATGGTGGCGATTCCCGGCGGCGAGCCCCTGCTGCACAAGGAGATCGGCGAGATCGTGGCCGGCATCGTGAAGCGCCGCAAGTTCGTCTCGCTCTGCACCAACGCGCTGCTGCTCGAGAAGAAGCTGCACCTCTTCAAGCCCTCGCCCTACCTCTTCTTCTCCGTCCATCTGGACGGCCTGAAGGAGGAGCACGACGCCTCGGTCTGCCAGGACGGCGTCTTCGACCGCGCCGTGAAGGCGATCAAGGTGGCGCAGGACAAGGGCTTCCAGGTCAACGTCAACGCGACCATCTTCGACGGCATGAAGCCCGAACGGGTTGCCGCCTTCCTCGACTACGCCCGCGACATGGGGGTCAACGGCGTGACCATCTCGCCGGGCTTCGCCTACGAGCGGGCGCCGGACACCGAGCATTTCCTCAGCCGGCAGAAGACCAAGAAGCTGTTCCGGGACATCCTGGCCCGCGGCAAGGGCAAGAAGTGGCCGCTCAGCCACTCGTCGCTCTACCTCGACTTCCTGACCGGCAACCAGGACTACCGCTGCACGCCCTGGGGCATGCCGACCCGCAACATCTTCGGCTGGCAGAAACCCTGCTACCTGCTGAACGAGGGGCATGCGCCGACCTTCAAGGCGCTGATGGAGGAGACGGACTGGGACACCTACGGCACGGGCCGCTACGAGAAGTGCGCCGACTGCATGGCCCACTGCGGTTACGAGCCGACGGCGGCCATGGATGCCGTGAAGAACCCCTTCAAGGCCCTGAAGGTCGCCCTGCGCGGCCCGCGCACCGACGGCCCGATGGCGCCGGAGATCCCCTTGGACAAGCAGCGGCCGGCCGAGTACGTCTTCGAGGATCTGGTCGCCGAGGCCATGACCAACTCCGACAAGCGTGCCGCCGAGGAGCGGGCGCGCTCAAAGGGCGAGGGGGCGAACCAGCAGGCGGCGCAGTGAGGCCTGCGCGGCGGCGCGCGCGCGTCCCAGTCTGATCAGGGCCGGCAAGGCGCCCGGCTCGCGCAGCAGGCCGAGCAGGATCCGCGCAGTGCGCGCTTTCCCGCTGCGCTCGTCGATGGCGGAAACGGCCAGCCCAGGCAGGGGCGTTTGCGCGTCATCCAGCACGGCGCGCAGGACCGCGAAGGGCAGGCCAGCGCCCTGGGCGACTTGCGCCACCGCCGCGCTCTCCAAGTCGACCGCGATTGCGCCAGTGCTGTCCATGAGACGCTGTTTCTCGAGCGGATCCGCAGCGACCTCTTCCGGCGACGCGACGGCGCCGCTGTGGAGTCTCAATCCGAGGTCCTTTGCCGCGTTCTGAATTTTCCCGCTCAAGTGCGGATCGCAGGAAAAGCGGGCGCCGCTGGCGTCGACCGCCTGCGTTGCGATCACCAGATCGCCCGGCTTCAGGTCGCTTGCCAGCCCGCCGCAATAGCCGAAGGACAGCAGAGCACTGGGGCTTTGGCCGAGAAGGTCCGGTGCGCGCCGTTGAGCGGCCGCGGCGGTGCCGCCCCCGACGATCACCCGGGGCGCCTCCGGCCAGGATCGGCTGGCCTTGCGAAGCAGGTCGGCCTCTTCCGCCAGGCCGACCAGGACGGCGAGCGAACCCGCGCCGTCGGTCACATGCCGACTTCGATTTCGCCGGAGTTGCTGCGCTTCAGGTTGGCGTAGCGGGCCAGGGCCCAGAGCGGGAAGTAGGCCGCGTAGCCGTGGTACTTGAGATAGAAGACCCGGGGAAAGCCGGTGCCGGTCCAGAAGGGCTCGTCCCAGCGTTCATCCTCGCGCGGCGCATTGACCAGGTGAGCCACGCCCCTCTCGACCGTCTCGCTCTGGACTTCGCCGGCGGCCATCAGGCCGAGCAGCGCCCAGGCGGTCTGCGAGGCCGTGGAGCCCTGGCAGGCGTCCTTGCGGTCGGGGTGGTAGCTGTCCAGGCTTTCGCCCCAGCCGCCGTCGGGCAGTTGCCTGGCCTTCAGCCAGGTCACGGCCTTGGCGACCTCGGGCCGCGCCATGTCGAAGCCCACGGCATTGAGGGCGCAGAGCACCGACCAGGTGCCGTAGATGTAGTTCGAGCCCCAGCGTCCGAACCAGGACCCGTCGTCTTCCTGCTCGCGCAGCAGGTACTGCACGCCCTTGGCCACGGCCGGATGGTCGAGGCCGTAGCCGAGCTGGCCCAGCATCGACAGACAGCGTGCGCTGACGTCCGCCGTCGGGGGGTCCAGCAGGGCGCCGTGGTCGGCGAAGGGGATGTGGTTCAGGTAGTAGTGGGTGTTGTCGGCATCGAAGGAGCCCCAGCCGCCGTTGGTCGACTGCATGCCCAGGATCCAGGCGGTGGCCCGCTCGATGGCGTCCTTGTAGCCCTCGGGATCGGCACGGTGCAGCGCCATCACCACCACCGCCGTGTCGTCGAGATCCGGGTAGTGGGCGTTGGCGTACTGGAAGGCCCAGCCCGACGGCTCCAGGTGCGGGCGCTCGATGGCCCAGTCGCCCTTCACGTCGGTGACTTCCCGTTCCAGAATCCATTCCGCGGCCTTGCGCAGGGAGTCTTCGCGGCCGGAGACGCCCGCTTCCTGCACCGCGTGCATGGAGAGGACCGTGTCCCAGATCGGCGACACGCAGGGCTGGCAGTACAGCGTTTCGCCCCGGTCGTGCAGAAGGTTCTTGATCGCCTGCTTGCTCGCCCGGAAGTTCGGCTCGTCCTTCGCGTAGCCCAGGGCGTCGAACATCATCACGGCGTTCGCCATGGCGGGGAAGATCGCGCCGAGGCCGTCTTCGCCGTTCAGACGTTCCAGGGTCCAGGCGACGGCCTTGTCGACCGCACGCTGGCGCGCGCCGGCCGGCATCAGCGGCTCGACGCTGCGCAGCACGCGATCCAGATTCACGAAGGCCGCGCCCAGGACAGTGCCGTCGACGTTGGCGATGTAGTCGCGCTCCCGCTCCGGCGGGGTGACGAAGAGCTCGCGGATATGGACGCCGCGCGGGTTGCGCGCCTGGGGCTTCAGCGCCATCAGCACCAGCAAGGGCACGATCACGGTGCGCGACCAGTAGGAGACCTTGCTGAGGTGGAAGGGCGACCAGCGCGGCAGATGCATGATCTCCACCGGCATCACCGGCACGGCGCGCCAGGGCACCTGCCCGAACAGCGCCAGTGCGATACGTGTGAAGACGTTGGCCTTGGCCGCGCCGCCGGCCTCGAGGATGCGCTGCCGAGCAGCGGCCATGTGCGGCGCCTCGATATCCTCTCCCGTGAGCTTGAGCGCGTAGTAGGCCTTGACGGTCGCGGAGATGTTCATCTCGCCGCCGTGGAACAGCGGCCAGCTGCCGTCCGGATTCTGGATTTCGCGCAGGTGCTTGGCGATCTTGACCTCTTCGGCCGGATCGACTTCGTCGAGGTAGTGCTGCAGCAGGATGTACTCGGCCGGAATGGTGGAATCGGGTTCCAGCTCGTACAGCCAATGGCCGTCGGAATGCTGACGCCCCAACAGGCCGTCGCGCACCTCCGAAATCGTGGAATCGACATGGTCCAACGAAGGTTTGTCGTCGAACGCCGGCATCGCCATGAAAACGAACCTTCCCCTACGTCGTTACCTGGAAAGACAGCGCCTGCCCGCACCTTCCGTCGCCGGCTCCGCGCGAAGCCGATCCCTGTCGGCGGCCCGCCACGATCCATGCCTAGAGCCCCGACCTAGGCCTTCGCGGTGTGCGCCGCAACAAGAAGTGTGGCGACTATGCCTCCTCGGTTGCACTAAAACAACCTTTCAGCACAACCCCTTAGTGATCTCCCTCATAGCAGACCGTAGCGGAGGGCGATCCAGAGCTTGTGACTCTTGGAGAGCTTCACCGAGTCGCCGCCAACCTGCCAGCCGTTCGCCTGCATACGCAACAGCTGGCGCCAGTACACTTCCATCATGACGATGGCGGTCTTGGGCTTGCGCCGACAGCAGCGGATCAGCTCGCGCGCCCGTGTAAAACGCCCCAGGGCCAGGGCCGCCAAACGGTCGCAGACTTGCGGCAGGGCGGGGTGCTGTAAGATTTTTGCGGCATCGCGGCTTTCGATCCCCGCCTCCTGCAACAGGTTCGCCGGCAGGTAGAGACGCCCGCGGGCGGCGTCCTCGGCACGGTCGCGCAGGATGTTGGTGAGCTGCAGCGCCTCGCCGAGTGTGATCGCCAGATCCCGCGCGTTGGCATCGCGCTCGTCCAGCACCTCGAGAGTCAGCACGCCCACGGCGCCCGCGACCCGACGGCAATAGAGCTTCAGAGTCGGCCAGTCCGGGCCCTGCAGGGCGTCCAGGAGATCCATCTCCATGCCGTCGATCAGCGCAAGGAATTCGCTGCGCGAAAGATCGAAGCGCCGGATCGGCTCCGTCAGGGCGATCGCGATGGGGTGCGTCACGGCTTCACCGGCGTAGAGACGGGCGATCTCGGCCCGCCATTCGGCCAGGGCGGCCTTGCGCGACTCCAGCGGTCCCGGCTCGTCGGCGATGTCGTCGATCTCCCGGCAGAAGGCGTAGACGGCGAACATCGCCTGCCGCCGGGGGGCGGACAGCAGCTTCAGCCCCCAGACGAAGGAGGTGCCGGCTGCCTCGACCCGCGCACGCACCCAGGCTTCCGCCGCATCGCGCGGCATGGCGGGGAGGGTGAAGCGGGCGCTGAAGTCGGGTGTCGAGTCGGGAGACGAATCGGTTGTGACCATGGCGGCGCAGTCTGGCGGAGCGGGGCCGGCGGCTCAATGCCTGCGGAACGGCCTGCCTCAGGTTGGCCGGCTGTTTCCCCGGTCGTTTCCCCGGTCGTTTCCCCGCGAGGCCGTGCCGGGGGCCTGGGCCCGGCCTTTCCAGCCGCCGCCCCGGCCGCCGTGATAGCGGCGCGCCGAATCGAGGGTCATGCCGCTGTAGAGCAGGGCCGCGAGAGGCAGCAGCGGCGCAAGCCACAGCGGCTGGCGATAGTGTTGCAGGGTCGGGACCAGAGCCAGGGCCATGGCGCTCCAGGTCGCCAGCGCGGCCAGACCGGCGGCGGTCACGCCGTGCAGCGGCCAGGTCAGCGCAAGCAGAGGCGCGACCAGATAGATCAGCGCCATGCCCAGGACAGTTCCCGCCAGCAGCCAGGGCGAGTGGTGGAGTTGCGTGTAGGCGGTCCGTGCCACCATCCGCCAGATCTCGCCCAGGCTCTCGTAGGCCCGGGCCGAGCGGGCATGGCCGCTGGTGCCGAGCCAGATGCGGCCGGCGCGGCCCTGGGCATCCCGAGGTCGCCCTCGGCGTTTGATCTCTCGGCCGAGCGCGCAGTCGTCGATGATCCGGTCGCGGATCGGCGCCAGGCCGCCGGCCCGCGCGAAGGCGCCCCGTCGCAACAGAATGCAGCCGCCGGCGGCCGCTGCGGTTCGCGTCGTCGGCTCGTTGACCCAGCCGAAGGGATAGAGCTTGGCGAAGAAGAAGACGAAGGCGGGAATCAGCAGGCGGTCCCAGAAGGAGACGCAGGCCAGTTCGACCATCTGGGAGGTCAGGTCCAGGTCCTCTGCCTCCGCCTTGGCCACCAGACAGCGCAGATTGTCCGGCTCGTGCAGGATGTCGGCGTCGGTGAACCAGAGGTACTCGGCCTCGGGCAGCAACCGTTCTGCCTCGCCGACGGCGGCGTTGAGCGCCCAGAGCTTGCCCGTCCAGCCCTCCGCGAGCGGCGGCGGCGCCACCACCGTTAGCTTCGCCTTGCTCCCGAGATCCGCTGCGGCTTGGCGGGCGATGTCTCCCGTGCCGTCGTCGCTGGCGTCGTCGGCCAGGACCACCTGGATCGGGCCGGCATAGTCCTGGACGAGGATGGATCGGAGCGTCTCGGACAGGACGTCGGCCTCGTTGCGCGCCGGAATGCAGACCGCCACCGCCGGCCAGCGGCGGTCCGCGCCCGCCTCCGGTGGGCAGTGGAAGCGCTCGCGCCCGCGCCAGAAGCCGCCCCAGAACAGCAGCAGGACGATCCAGGTGAGCAGCGAGAGCGCGGCGAGAAGCGTCAGCACGCCGCCCGTTCCGGCCGAGGCTGCAGGGCCAGGGCGGCGGCGGTCTGCCCCGAGGTGACGGCGCCCTCGATGGTCGCCGGCAGCCCGGTGTCGGTGTAGTCGCCGGCCAGCAGCAGGTTGGAGAGGGGCGTCGTCGGCTTGGGCCGCAGGCGCAGGTTTGCCGGGGTCTGACTGAAGGTGGCGCGCTTCTCCTTGACGATGCGGATCGGCAGCTGCTCCGGGGTGTCCGGGTTCAGCGGCAGCGAGAGCGCCCGCGCCACCTCCGGCCGGAGCCGCGTGGCCAGGTCCTCGGCCGGGCGGTCCACCCAGCGGTCGGCGGCACTGACCGTGACCGAGGCCAGACCGGGGCGCAGGAAGATCCATTCGGCAAGGCCGCCGACCAAGCCCAGAAGCCCGGCGCCATCGGGCAGGCGCGCCGTCTCGGGCACGGCGACATGGGCGTTGACGATGGGGTCGCTGCCTTCGGGCAGGCGCAGCTCCGGCAGCAGTTCCGCCGTCACCGCCGGCGGCGTCGCCAGGATCACGCGGTCGTCCGGACCGAGGGGCAGGGTCTCGCTTCCGAAGTCCAGCGCGGTCACCCGCTGCCCCTCGCACGCCAGCCGGCGCAGGCGCAGGCCATGGCGCAGAACCGTTCCCTGGCGCTCCAGCGTCCGCACCGCCGGCTCGACCAGGCTGGCGTCGAGACTGTCCCGGGCGATCAGCGGCTTGCAGAAGGCAGCCCCCTTCAGGAAGGTCTCGGCCAGCACGGTCCAGAGCAGCCGGGCCGAGGCCCGCTCCGGCGCGGCGTTGAGCACCGCGACGGTCAGGGGGCGCCAGAAGCGCGTGTCGGCGGGCTCGGCCGTACCGACGGCCTCGGCCACCGTGGTGTCGGGGCCGGCCAGGCGCAGGTTGACCGCCTTCAGGAAGTCGACCGCCCGCGTACCGGGAACGCGTTTGGAAGGCTGGAACACCCACCAGGCGATGGGGCTCTCGCTGGGCGTCAGGCGCCAGGTCTCGCCGCCGGCCAGGTCCAGGAAGGGCAGCGGGCCGTCGGTCGGGGAGATCAGTGTGTCGCTGGCGCCGATCTCCTCAAGATAGGCCAGGGCCGCCCGGTTGGCCGAGAGCAGCAGGTGGTTGCCGTTGTCGAGGGTACGGCCGATCACCGGATCGTGGTAGCTGCGGCAGCGCCCGCCGGCGCGAGGCGCGGCCTCGTAGAGCGTGGCCGGCAGGCCCGCGCCGCTCAGCCGGACGGAGGCGGCG
>JANQPZ010000021.1 GCA_028285215.1 Rhodovibrionaceae bacterium
CTGTCGAGGCGACCGCGCGCGCAGCCGGCGGCCTGGGTTACGGCACGCAGGTCATCGCCGATGCCTGCGCGACCTTCGACAAAAGAGACTCGCAGGGCCGCCTGCAACGCGCCGAAGACGTCCATGCCCGCAGCCTCGCGCGCCTACGGGATGCCGAGACCGAGATCGTCGAGAGTTGCGCGTTCCTCCCGCCCCCGGATCACGGCGCGAGCGTCGCCGCGATCTCGCGCAGCCTTGCCCAGCCCTCCTGCAAGTGACGCTCCTGCGTGTAGGTCTGTCCCACCGACCAACGAATGACGAAGCGGTCGCCGCCGCCCAGGGGGATGCGCACCTGAGTCAGGTAAAGATAACCGTCATCGTTGACGGCATGCAGAAGCCTCTCGTTGAGTGCGTCGAGTTCCAGCGGGCCCTCGACAGCAGCGGGTTTGTAGCGGAAGGTAAAAAGAGACAGTTTCGGCGGCGTCGTCAGCTCGAAGTCCGGCGCGGCGGCAACCTGCGCCGCCAGGGTCTCCGTCCAGGCGATGTGATTGCGCAGCATCTCCTGCAGCTTCGCGACGCCGTAGGAGCGGATCACGAACCAGAGTTTCAAGGCCCGGAAGCGGCGGCCGAGCGGAACCGACCAGTCGCGGTAGTCGATCACCTGACCGGTCTCGCGCGAGCGCAGGTACTCGGGCAGAATCGACAGCGTTCGGATCAGGGCCTCGCTGTCGCGGACGAAATGGGCCGAGCAGTCGAAGTTGGTGAAGAGCCATTTGTGCGGATTGAAGACGAAGCTGTCGGCATAGTCGATCCCTTCGATCATCCAGCGCTGCTCCGGCAGGATCAGCGCCGATCCGGCCCAGGCGGCATCGACATGCAGGAACAGGCCGTGCTTGCGGCAGATCCGGCCGATCGCAGCCAGGGGGTCGACCGCCCCCACCCCGGTGGCACCGATGGAGGCGACGACACAGGCGGGCAGGATACCCGCCGCCTTGTCGGCCTCGATAGCCGCCTCCAAGGCTTCGGGCCGCAGCGCGAAGCTCCCGTCCACCGGGAGCTTGCGCAGATAGTCGCTGCCGATCCCGGCGATGCGGACGCCCTTTTCCGTGGCGCTGTGGGTCTGACTCGAGGTGTAGACGGCGAGCTGCCGCGCCGCCCGCAACCCCTCTGAGTTGCCGCGCCACGCGAGCGCCTTCTCACGCGCGGTGAGCAGCGCGCAGAGGATCGCGCTGGAGGCGGAATCCTGGATCACACCCTGGAAGCCGGCCGGCAGGCCGAGCATCTGGCGCAGCCAGTCCAGCACTTTGGTTTCCATCTCGGTCGCCGCCGGCGAGGTCTGCCAGAGCATGCATTGGGCGCCGAGAGTCGCGGTCAGCATCTCCGCCAGCACCGAAGGCGGGCTGGCGTTGGCGGGAAAATAGGCGAAGAATCGCGGGTGCTGCCAATGGGTCATGCCCGGCAGCACGTCCCGCCGAAAGTCGGCGAAGATCGTCTCCATCGCCTCGCCTTCGACCGGCGGATGCTCCGGCAGCTTGGCCGCGCTCTCTCCCGGCTTCACCTGGGCGCGGACCGGATAGCGCTCGACCTCCGCAAGGTAGTCGGCCATCCAATCCACGACGTCGTGACCGTGGCGCCGGAACTCCTCGATATCCATGACGCCTCCCGCTCAGCCGAAGGCGAGGCTGCGCATGTTCAGCACGCCCTGCTCGCCGTGCGGCGCGTAAGCGCGCGCCAGGGCCAGGAAGTCCATGTAGCTGGCGTGGACCCGCCCGGTCACGGCGTCGCTGGCGGCGATCTCCTCCAGGACGATACGGCTTTCCTTGCCCAGGCGTTCGACCACCGCGTCCGGGAAGCGGCGGACCTCGACGCCATGCTCGTCGAGCATGGCCTGGAAGGCGACGATGTTGTGGTAGGTGAAGTCCGCTAGGGTCTCCAGCGAGGTCGCCCAGGCCGCCGTGCGCACCGCCTCCTGCAGTTCGTCGCCCAAGTCCCGGAAGGCGGCCGCATTGAAGATCACCTCCAGGCCCGGACCCGGCTCGTGGAACCCCGGCATGTAGTAGTAGCGGGCGAAGCGATGAAGGCCGAAGGCGATGTCGTTCCAGGGGCCGATCCAGTCGGCGCCGTCGACCGTGCCGGCGGCCAGGGCCGGCATGATCTCGCCCGGCGGCGTCAGCACCGGCGCCGCCCCCAGGCGCCGCAGCACCTCGCCGCCCAGCCCCGCGATCCGGAACTTCAGACCCTGGAAGTCTTCGACCGTCGCGATCTCCTTGTTGAACCAGCCGCCCGCCTGGGTGCCGGAGGAACCGGCGTAGAAGGGCACCACCCCGAAGGGCGCATAGACCTCTTCCCACAGGCCCTGACCGCCGCCGAAGCGCAGCCAGGCGCTGAATTCGACCGCCGTCATGCCGAAGGGCACGCCGGTGTAGTAGTGCAGCGCCTGGGACTTGCCGACCCAGTAGTAAGGGGTCGCATGGGCCAGGTCGGCCGTCCCCTCGCTGACGGCGTCGAAGGCCTCGAAGGGCGGCACCAGTTCTCCGGCGGGAAACAGACGAATCTCCAGCTGGCCGCCGCTCAAGGCCATCACGCGCTGGGCGAAGCGGTCGGCGTTGACGCCGACTCCCGGCGCATTGACCGGCCAGGTCGTGACCATCGTCAGCTGTTTCGGCGCCTGCCGGGCCAGGGCCGGCGCAGCCAGCGGAACGGAGGCGGTGGTGGCGGCGGCGGCCGTGGCGCCTGCCCCTCCCACGGCGGACAGAAATCGGCGGCGGCTGGTCGTCATCGGCTCGCTCCTTCTCGGGATTCTCGCGACTTGGGCTCGACATTCTCGCGACTCGGGCGACATTTTGCCCGGCGGGACCGGCTTGCGCCATGACTTGAGCCCCATGGGGAGGAAGCCTATCCTGTCTGCTCAAACAACAGGCACGCACGGAGTGCGGCGGAAGGATCGATGCCGGAGGACAGCCCCAGCTTTCTCGCCCAGACGGTCGCGGCGCAGCCCAAGGCCGCCGTCACCGGCGCCTATCCGCAGCTCCGCCTGCGCCGCAACCGCACCCACGACTGGACCCGGCGGCTGGTGGCCGAGACCCGTCTGGGCGTCAACGATCTGATATGGCCCGTGTTTCTGCGCGACGAGCGCTGCGCCGAGGCCGAGATTCCCTCCATGCCGGG
>JANQPZ010000060.1 GCA_028285215.1 Rhodovibrionaceae bacterium
GCCGTCGCGGAGTGGCAAAGCCTCCGGCAAGCCGCAGCGCCGCCAGAGCGCCTGGCAGCCCTCCAGGTCGTCGGACCCGGCTTCTGCGACGTCGAAAAGCTCCGCGCCGTCGCTCATGCAGAGGCGTCCGGCCCGCCGGTGGCCACGGGCGTTTCCGCATCGGGCAGGCCCCATTCGGCCCAGGAACCGTCGTAGACCGCGACGTCGCGGTGCCCGATCACCGCCAGCCCCAGGGCGAGGATGCAGGCCGTCACGCCGGACCCGCAGGTTGTCACCACCGGCTTGCCGAGATCCACGCCGGCGGCGGCGAAGCGCTCGCGCAACTGCGGCTCGGGCAGCAGCGTGCCGTCGGCCGGATCGATCAGGTCGGTGAAGGGCAGGTTGAGGGAGTCGGGGATCCGCCCCAGGCGGCGCCCTGGCCAGATCTCGCCGGCCGTGCCATCGAAGCGCTCCCGGGCGCGGGCGTCCAGCACCTGCTCGCGCGGCGTCTCGAGATTGCGCAGAAGCTGGTCCTTGCCGCGCACCTGGGTGCGGTCGAAGCGGGCGGTGAAGTGGCGCTCCTCCGGCCGCACCGGGCGGTCGTCGAGGGGCCGGCCCTCCGCCTTCCATTTCGGCAGCCCGCCGTCGAGCACGGCGACGTCGCGGTGGCCCATGATGCGGAAGCTCCACCAGACCCTGGGTGCGGAGCGCAGGCCGTGACGGTCGTAGACCACGATGCGGTTGCCGTCGCCGAGGCCCAGCTTGCGCACCCGCGCGGCGAACTTCTCCGGGCTCGGCAGCATGTGGGGCAGGGGCGAGGTCTCGTCCTTGATCTCGTCGATATCGAAGAAGACCGCGCCGGGAATGTGCTCGGCCGCGTAGTCGGCGCGCGCGTCGCCCTCCTCGACGGGCAGGTAGTAGCTGGCATCGACCAGCCGGACGTCGGGCGCCTCCAGGTGCGCGGCCAGCCAGTCGGTCGAAACCACTGCGGAACTGTCGGGTCGCAGCATGATGATAGAGAGCCTCCCTGACTTCGCCTTAATGTGAACGGCACGGCGTGCCGCGCCTCAATACTTCAGACCTGTATCGCACAGGACCGTCGCAACGACTGCATCCTTTGCGAGCCTTCCGGACTTCAGGAGTCTGGATGCGGCACAGACGTTGGCGGCCCCGGAGTAGCCGACGTAGAGACCTTCGCGACAGGCGAGGTCGCGGCGCCAGCGTTCCGCCTCTTCGTCCGTCACCGATATGGAAAGATCCATCAGTTCCGCCTGCCAATGGGGCGGCACGAGTCCGTATCCCGTGCCCTGCAACACATGTTTCGGTTTCGTGATCGGCTTTCCGGCCAGAGGTTCCGATCCTCTCGGCTCGACGGCGGCGCAAAGCAGGGTCGGCCGCTCGTGCTTCAGCGCAGCCGCCACGCCGAGAAAGGTCGCACCCGTGCCGACCGCGGCCACCCAGGCGTCGATCCTGCCGCCGGTCTGCTCCCAGATCTCAGCACCTGTGGTGTCGCGGTGAGCGGCCATGCCCTCCCCAGCGTAGAACTGATCGACGTAGAAGCCGCCGCGTGCCTGGGCAATGCGCTTCGCCTCGACGGCCGCCGCCGCAACATCCGCGCCCGTGACCTGTCCGGGTTGTCCGTCGACCTGGTCGACGAACACCACTTCGGCACCCATGCCCTCCAGCATCCTTGCGCGCGCGGGGCTGTTGCCCACGGACAGGGTGACGACGAGCGGGTGTCCCAGCGCCGCGCAGACCACGGCGAGGCCGGCCCCCATGTTGCCGCTCGTCATCTCAACCACTGTTGCGCCGGGTGCAAGGCGACCGTCCGCACGCGCCGCCTCGACAATCGCACGCGCTGCCCGGTCCTTGACGCTTCCGCCGGGCATCAGGAACTCGGCTTTCGCGACGATCCGGCCGGGCCCCGGGTGAATGCGGTCCAGCGCAGTCAGTGGCGTTCGACCTATCAGGCCCAAGGCGGAGCCGCAGAGCGTCATGTTCGTTTGCCGCCGTCGTGCCGGGTCTCCCTGCGGTGCAGGCTGCGGGAGACCTGAGAAACAGCCATGAGAATCCCCGAGTGCTTGCTCGGAAGCGTTGTTTCGACTGACGACGCCATCCGCCAACCTATCGACGTGCAGAGCGAGGCTAGCGCTCTTCAGGAAGCGAAGCGGATGTTGATGCGGCGGTTCTGCTTGCCCTTGTTCTCGATCTTGCCGACCTCGACCGGGCCGATCTCGCCGGTGCGCGCCACGTGGGTGCCGCCGCAGGGCTGCAGGTCGACGCCCGGGATCTTCAGCAGGCGGACCCGGCCGGCGCCGCTCGGCGGCTTGACCGACATGGTGCGCACCAGCTCTGGCTGGGCGGCCAGCTCGGCATCGGTGATCCAGACCGGGGTGACGGGATGGTCCTCCCGGATCAGGCGGTTGAGTTCGTCCGTCAGCCAGGCCTTGTCCGGACTGCCGTCCGGCAGGTTGAAGTCCAGCCGGCTCTTGTCCGCGCCGACCTGGCCGCCGGTAACGTCGCCCTGGACCAGACTGCAGAGCAGATGCAGGCAGGTGTGCATCCGCATGTGCTTGTAGCGCCGCTCCCAGTCGAGCTCGGCTGTCACCTTGGCGCCGGCGTCCGGCAGGGCTTCGCCCTCGGCCGGGATCAGCAGCGTGTCCTCGTGGCTGTCGCCCTTGCGGGTGTCGGCAATGCGTAGTGCAGGGCCGTCGGCCAGGCGCAGCAGACCGCTGTCGCCCGGCTGGCCGCCGCCCTCTGGGTAGAAGACCGTCCGGTCCAGCCGGATGCCCTCGGGTCCGGCCGAGACGACGGCGGCCTCGCAGCTCTTGAGATAGGCGTCGTCGCGGAACAGCAGGTCCATGAGCCTCGCTCCCTATGGCGGATCAGCGCTCGAGCCAGCCGGGAACCGGCAGGCTCTTGCTGCGCAGAAAGGCGGGATTGAACAGCTTTGATTGATAGCGCGTGCCGCCGTCGCAGAGGATGGTGACGACGGTCTTGCCCGGCCCCAGCTCGCGGGCCAGGCGGATCGCGCCGGCGACGTTGATGCCGCTGGAGCCGCCGAGCACCAGGCCTCCGTGTTCCAGCAGGTCGAAGACGATGGGCAGCGCTTCCTCGTCGGGGATCCGGTAGGCGAGGTCGATCGGCGCGTCCTCCAGGTTCTTGGTGATGCGGCCCTGGCCGATGCCCTCTGTGATGGAGGTGCCCTCCGCCTTCAGCTCCCCGTGGGCATAGTAGCCGTAGATGGCGGAGCCGCCGGGGTCGGCGACGGCGATCCGGACCGCATCGCTGCGCTGCTTCAGCGCCATGCCGGTGCCGGCCAGCGTGCCGCCGGTTCCGACGGCGCAGACGAAGCCGTCGACCTGGCCGTCGGTCTGGTCCCAGATCTCCGGCCCGGTGGTCTCGAAATGGCCCTGCCGGTTGGCGACGTTGTCGAACTGGTTGGCCCAGATCGCGCCGTTCGGCTCCTTCTCCGCCAGCTCCTCCGCCAGGCGGCGGGAGACGTGCACGTAGTTGTTCGGGTCCTTGTAGGGCACCGCCGGGACCTCGTGCAGCTCGGCGCCGCAGAGCCGCAGCATGTCCTTCTTTTCCTGGCTTTGCGTATCGGGGATGACGATCACGGTGCGGTAGCCGCGGGCGCAGCCGACCAGGGCCAGGCCGATGCCGGTGTTGCCGGCCGTGCCCTCGACGATCGCGCCGCCGGGCTTCAGCAGGCCCTTTTCCTCGGCATCCTTGACGATGGCCCAGGCGGCCCGGTCCTTGACGGAGCCGCCGGGGTTGAGGAACTCGGCCTTGCCCAGAATGCGACAGCCCGTCGCCTTGGAAGCGGCCCGCAGCTCGATCAGCGGCGTCTGTCCGATGGTGCCGATAAAGCCGTCGCGCATCTGCATGGCGCCTGGCCCGCCTCCCGTTCCGATTGTTCGCCATGATCGTTCGTGTCCGCTCGGCGGACGGAGCCGGACTTTAGGCCGGGCGCGCGCAGCATCGCAAGGTTGGGGGTGTTCCCTAGGCGCCTGGCGGCGCCGCGCGGGACGGAACAGCGCTGCACAAACAGATACTACGCCGACCAGGCGGCCCGGACGGTCTCGCGGTTCAGCTTCAGCCACATCAGCGCCATGATGGCCGGGGTGTTCTCGATCTGCTTGTCTTCCAGCAGCGCCCAGGCTTCCGCGAAGGGGGCGGCGACGGCTTCGATGTCCTCGTGCTCGTGGTCCAGGCCGTAGACCCCGCCGGCACCCGAGAGGTCGGCGCGGCCGAGAAAGAGCTCGATCCGTTCGCTGCTGGCGCCCGCCGAGGTCATGAAGCGAAAGAGATGCCAGAGGTCGGTGACCTCCACGCCCGCTTCCTCCTGCGCTTCGCGGCGCGCGACCTCTTCCGCGGCCTCGCCAGGGTCGATGATGCCCGCCACCGGCTCGACCTGCCAGGGGCGCCCGCTGCCGAGCAGCCCCGGCAGGCGCACCTGGCGGATCAGCAGCACCCGGTCGGCCGCCGGGTCGTAAGGCAGGACGGCCACGGCGTGCCCGCGCTCGAAGACTTCGCGCTGCACCGTTCCCGACCAGCCGCCACCGAAGAGGCGGTGGCGGAAGCGGTAGCGGTCCATCTTGAAGTAGCCGTCGTAGACCCGTTCGCGTTCCAGGATCTCCAGGTCGTCGGGACCGAAACCGCTGTCGAACACCCTGCACCTCCCTGCCGTGCGCCTCCCCGTAGGCCGCGCGCAAGCTAGAGCGCGATCGTCTCAGGGGGAAGCGTTTCGCTTCCCCCTGAGACGTGAATCGCCCTCTAAACCTATGACGAGAGTAGGATTCACGCCTTGGGTGGACTCGCTCTGGCGAG
>JANQPZ010000093.1 GCA_028285215.1 Rhodovibrionaceae bacterium
CTGTCCGCATTCGTCGTCCAGCATTACTTTGGCCAGACCGCGCCGCCCGAGATCCTGGTCGCCGACGAACCGGAGGAGCGCGCGTTGCTCGAGGAAGCACTGAGCACCCGCGCCGGTCACAAGGTGGCAATTCGTCATCGTGTCCGAGGCGACCGCCGCCGCTGGCTGGAAATGGCCGGCGAGAATGCGCGCCAGGGCCTCGGTCTCAGACGCGCGGCCAACGCCGGTCTGCGCGCCCAGGCGGAAGCGCTGGCGGAAGCGCTGGATCTCGGCGAAGTGCCGGAACGGATAGAGTGCTTCGATATCAGTCATACCGGCGGCGCCGAGACCGTAGCTGCCTGCGTGGTCTGGGGAGCCCAGGGCGCGCTGAAATCGGACTACCGGCGTTACAACATCAAGGGCGCCGGTGCGGGCGATGACTATGCCGCCATTGCCGAGGCCGTGCGGCGTCGCTACACGCGCGTTCAGCGCGGGGAAGCGCCGGTGCCCGATCTGCTGCTGATCGATGGCGGCAAGGGACAGCTGAAGGCCGCTATGGACGTGCTGGACGAGCTGCAATTCGGCGAGCTGGCGGTAATCGGCGTCGCCAAAGGTGCGAGCCGACGGCCGGGCCAGGAACAATTATTCCGGCCCGGCGAATCAGTGCCTTTCAGCCTGCCTGCGGATTCGCCGGCGCTTCACCTCGTCCAGCAGGTACGCGATGAGGCCCACCGATTTGCGATTACCGGGCACCGCCAGCGGCGCGGCAAACAACGACGCAGCTCGCCCCTGGAAGAGATTGCCGGCCTCGGCCCCCAGCGCCGGCGCGCCCTGCTGCAGCAATTCGGCGGCCTGCAGGGCGTCCGGCGCGCAGCGGTGACCGACCTGGCCGGCGTGCGCGGCATCAGCCAGGCGCTGGCTCAGCGAATATTCGACCATTTTCACGGCGGCGCTGATTAGCCGCGGCCACGCGGCTAGAATACGCGCCGTCGCAGGGCGCCGGGGACGGCGGAGACGGGATGGCACCGCAGATGAACATCGCCACGATTCTGACGTGGCTTCGCATCGCTGCGATCCCGCTCGTGGTACTCGTGTTTTACCTGCCGGCACTCATCGGCCCGTATAACTGGGCGCGCCCGGTAGCGGCCTGGGTATTCATTTTTGCCGCCGTCACCGACTGGCTCGACGGCTACCTGGCGCGCCGCCTGAACCAGACCTCTGCATTCGGCGCGTTCCTCGACCCGGTGGCTGACAAACTGATGGTGACCACGGTGCTGGTCGTCATTGTGCAGGCCGACCCGCAGATCTACCTGGCCGTTACCGCGGCCATTATCATCGGGCGAGAATTGACCATCTCGGCGCTGCGCGAGTGGATGGCAGAGCTGGGCCGCCGGCATCACGTCGCCGTCTCGAAGACCGGCAAGCTCAAGACCATTCTGCAAATGGTCGGCCTGGGCGCAATGCTCTGGTACGAGCCGACTTTCGGCCTGCCGGTCTACGCGATCGGCAAGGCCCTGCTGATCCTGGCGGCCGGACTGACGATCTGGTCCATGGTGGTCTACCTGCGGTCCGCCTGGCCGCATATGGCAGAGGCCGATATCGATTCTTGACAGGCGGCCGCGCGGGGCTACTATTGGCGGTCCTCGACGCGGGCGTAGCTCAGTTGGTAGAGCGCAACCTTGCCAAGGTTGAGGTCGACGGTTCGAACCCGTTCGCCCGCTCCAGATTTCGCGCAGAGGTAAATAGTGCACCGAAGCGCCTTCGGCCGGTCGAGGCACGGCGCAGGTCGGCGGGATTGTGAACCGCTTCATGGCGGCTTCGGCGCCCCGGCCCTAGACTGCGATCTCTCTCTGGGCGCCCACGACAATGAAAGTCTCTTCGCGAGCTAGGCGTGGGCGCCCACCTTTTCCTCTCCCCTGATCGACAGCTGGCAGCCGCCGGCTATTGCGCATAAGCTGGA
>JANQPZ010000101.1 GCA_028285215.1 Rhodovibrionaceae bacterium
CGCCAAGGCGGGCGCAAGAGTCGCCCTGCTGATCAACCTGGCGCCCTTTCAGGATCTGGAGCAACGCGACCGCCTGGGCCTTTCCGACCTGGATGCGGAGATCGCCGCAGAGCGGCTGACGCCGGCCTACGAGGCCGCTGGCCTGAAGATCACGGAGATCGAAACGCTGCTGGGCGACCTGCCGGAGCGCACCTCCTGGGGCCGCCGTCTGGTTGTCGGAAGTGGTCGTGGAACACTTGTTGTTGAGAGTAAAAAACTATAAAAATCAATAAATAAATTATTTTTTCTCAAGTTTTACCAGAGCATTAAAAGCGTCCCGCCTCGAAACATCCGCCGTCTCCGCCAGAGCCGTGGCCAGCGTCTTGGTCGCCACGCCGGCCGCCTGCAAACGCTGCGCCAGCGCCTGCAGCTTCGGATCGAGCGCCGCCGACGAAGCGGCCGGCGCCGCACCCTCGACCGCAAGCCAGGTCCGCTCACGGGGCAGATGCAGCGCCGCCAGGTCACTCAAGGCACCGACGTGGACCTCTTCCAGGGACGCGTTCGGTGCGACGACCAGGGCCGCCTTGCGCGGTCCGAGTGTCTTGGCGGCGAGCGTGAGAAGCCCTTCGCCCTGGCCGACGGGCACCGGCAGCAGCAGAGCGGCGCCGGAGTCGGCCAGTCGGGCCAGCAGATCGCGGCGCGCCGGCTTGCCGTTCGGCCAGTCCGCAATTTGGCTGCAGACCCGCGCCGCGAAGCCGGAGAGGGCCCTGGCGCCGGCCGCGGCGCTCCACCCTCCCACCAGTGTCGCCTGACCGCCCGCCGCCCTGACCCGCCCCGCGGCCTCGGCCCAGCACGAGGGGTCGCTGCTGACCAGCAAGATCCGCCCGCCGGCTGCGATCTCCGACTCCAGACCGGTCAGATCGTCGGTCAACCGCAGATCCGCCAATTGCCGGGCCGCCAGCCACCTGGCGTCCTCCCGCCCCTCCGGCTGCGCCAGAAAGAGTGCGCCCGGCGCTGCAGCCCCGGCGCGCGGCCAGATCTGCAGCTCGATCCGTGCGGAGGCTTCGGACAAGGCGGCCGCGAAGCGGCGGTCCAGATCCGCCGCCCCCTTGTCGGCAGCGAACCCCAGGGTCCGCCGGGCCAGCGGGGCCGCGCGGCGGCGCAGAACGAGCGCTTCACAGGGCAACCAGCTCGGACTCAGGGTCGCCAGGACCTTTTCCTGACGCCCAAGACAGGTCATGACGATCTCGACATCGCCGCGCAGCCGCGCCAAAGCCTCCAGGTCGCCTTGCAAGGCGACGCCCAGAACGCAGGTTCCACGCGGGCTCACCTGGGCCTCGGGCAGCAGTTCGAGAGTCTTGGCGTGGCTGGCCTTGATGTTGGGATGACCGCTGGCGGTCAGCGTAAGGCCGGAAGAGGCGTGCATGGCGCCAGGATAGCCGAGAAAAAGCCGCCGCTACACTTGATCTGGCGCTGCGGATCGGCTACATGGCGCGCTCTCTCGAAACACGTCAGCCATAGAGCGCTTATGCCCACGATCAATCAGCTCATCCGCAAGCCGCGCAAAGACAAAGCCGGCGCGGGTCGCAGCCTCGGCCTGGAAAACAACCCGCAGCTTCGCGGCGTCTGCACGCGCGTCTACACCGTGACGCCGCGTAAGCCGAACTCGGCGCTGCGCAAGGTCGCGCGCGTGCGCATGACCAACGGCCACGAGATCACCGCCTACATTCCCGGCGAAGGCCATAACCTGCAGGAGCACTCGGTGGTGCTGGTGCAGGGCGGCGGCCCGAACGACCTTCCCGGCGTGTACTTCCGCGTTGTGCGCGGTGCGCTGGACACCCAGGGCGTCAAGGACCGCAAGCAGAAGCGCTCCCGCTACGGCGCCAAGCGCCCGAAGTAAGCGGTTTCGGCGAGTGCGAGCTCGCCGATTACGAGTTCCGAACAGCTGCGCCGGCCTCACCGCCGGCGCAGTCTTTTTTCGTGAGTGCTTTTTCGCGGCTGTGTTTCGTCGTGAAGGTTATCGGGCAGCGGCGGCGCGAGCCGCGCGCCCGCCTCACCCCGCCGGCAGGCGCGTCGCCCAGAAGTCGTACTCGTCGGCGTGATCGATGCGCACCGGGACGATGTCGCCGGGCTGCAAGTCGGTCTCGCCCTGCAGGAAGGTGATGCCGTCGACCTGTGGCGCATCCCACTCGGTGCGGCCGATGGCGCCCTCCTCGTCCACCTCGTCGACGATCAGGCGGGTCGTGCGGCCGACGCGCCGCGCCAGGGCCCGCGTGGAGATTTCCTGCTGCTTGAGCATCAGGCGTTCGTAGCGCTGCTGTTTCACCTCTTCCGGGACGGCACCGGGCAGCGCGTTCGCCCGCGCGCCCTCCACCGGCTCGTAGCGGAAGCAGCCGACCCGCTCGATCTCGGCCTCCTCCAGCCACTCGAGCAGGAACTCGAAGTCCTCCTCCGTCTCGCCCGGAAAGCCGACGATGAAGGTGGAGCGGATGGCGATGTCGGGGCAGACCTGCCGCCATCCCTTGATGCGGTCCAGCACCTTTTCCTGATTGGCCGGGCGGCGCATGGTCTTGAGCACGTTCGGGCTGGCGTGCTGAAAGGGAATGTCCAGGTAGGGCAGGATCTTGCCCTCCGCCATCAGCGGGATGAGCTGATCGACGTGGGGGTAGGGATAGACGTAGTGCAGGCGGACCCAGGCCCCCAGCTCGCTGATCCGGCCCAACCCCTCGCAGAGGTCCTTGATGCGGGTCCGGTACTCGACGCCATGCCAGGTGCGGGGATCGTACTTGGTATCGAGCCCGTAGGCGGAGGTGTCCTGGCTGACCACCAGCAGCTCGCGCACGCCGGTGCGCACCAGCCGCTCCGCCTCACTCAGCACCTCGTCGACCGGCCGACTGACCAGATCGCCGCGGATCGAGGGGATGATGCAGAAGCTGCAGCGGTTGTTGCAGCCTTCGGAAATCTTCAGGTAGGCGTAGTGGCGCGGCGTGAGCTGCACCGCGGACGGCGGCACCAGCGAGGTGAAGGCGTCCTGCTTCAGCGGCAGAGCCTCGCGCACCGCCGAGACCACCTGCTCGTACTGCTGCGGCCCGGTGATCGCCAGCACCTCCGGGTGAGCGGCCATGATCCGCTCGGGCTCGACGCCCAGGCAACCGGTCACCACCACGCGCCCGTTCTCCGCCACCGCCTGTCCGATCGCGCCCAGGGACTCCTCCTTGGCCGAGGTCAGGAAGCCGCAGGTATTCACCACCACCAGGTCGGCGCCCGGGACATCGGCCACGATCTCGTACCCCTCGGCACGCAAGCGGGTGAGAATGCGCTCGGAATCCACCAGGGCCTTGCCGCAGCCCAGCGAGATGAAGCCGACCTTGCCGCTCTCCCGTCCAAGCGGCGCGACCGAATCGAGGTTCTCGGTGAAGCTCGGGATCACGCGATCGGCCGTCTGGCTCGTCATAGACAGGGGACTCTCTCAAGGATTTACCGGGGTGTGGCGGGAGTTATGGGCGCCGAGCCGCGCCGTTTCAACCGCCCCGCATTCCGGCGGGACGGATCGGCGCGTCCTGCGAAAGGCCGTCAGGCCTCCTCGGCGACCAGCGGCTCCCAGGCCCAGGCGGTCCCCTCGGGGCCGTCCATCAGGGCCACGCCCTTGGCCAGCAGGCCGTCACGCAGGGCATCGGCTGCGGCGAAGTCCTTGGCCTTGCGCGCCGCCGTCCGTTCCGCGATCGCCGCTTCGATCTCCGCCTCGGCGATGGTCGCGGCCTTCGGCTTGAGCGACAGCTCGGCGGCCTCCAGGGTCAGCAACTGCAGGCCGAGGGCCAGGTCGTAAGTGGCGACCAACCGCAGACGCTCCTCCGGGGTGAGCTGCTTGATCTCCACCAGCTCACCAAGATCGGCCAGGGCCCGTGGGGTCGACAGGTCGTCGCTGAGGGCGGCATCCAGCTTGTCGACCCAGGCCTTGGCGGCGTTGCCGAGCGGCCCTTCGATCTCCTCGCGCAGATAGCTCAGGGAAGCTCCCTTGGAATACTTGGCTTCACCGGCCGCGCGCAGCCAATCGGCCGATCCGACCTTCGCCTTGAGTTCGGCAATGCGCAGCAGCAGCCGGCGCAGCTGCGCGCGGGCTGCCACCAGCGCGTCCCAGGAGAACTCGAGCTGCGAGCGGTAGGCCGCGGTCAGCGCGAAGAGCCGATAGGCCAGGGGATGAAGGCCGTTGTCGCGGACGCTCGAAAGCGTCAGAAAGCCGCCGGCCGACTTCGCCATCTTCCGGTCCCGCACCACCAGGAATTCGTTGTGCATCCAGTAGCGGGCACCAGTCTCCCCGCTGCGCGTATAGGCCTGGTTCTGGGCGATCTCGTTGCAGTGATGCACCTGGCGATGATCGACGCCGCCGGTGTGGATGTCGAACTGGCGGCCGAGATACTTGATCGACATGACGGAACATTCGAGATGCCAGCCCGGCGCACCGATGCCCCAGGGAGAATGCCATTCCATCAGGCGCTGCACGTCGCTGGGCGAACGGCGCCAGACCGCGAAGTCGCTGGGGTGACGCTTGCCGCCGGGACCGGCCACCCGCTTGCCCTCCTCCAGCCCCTCCAGGTCGAGGCGGCCGAGATGGCCGTAGTCGGGAACCTTGGCCGTGTCGAAATAGAGGCCGTCTTCCAGGGCATAGGTGTAGCCGCCCTCGGCGATGTCGCGGGCGAAGTCGATCATTTCCTGGATGTGGTCCGTCGCCTTGCACCAGATCGAAGGCTCCAGGACGTTCAGTCCGGCCAGATCGCGCTCGAAGGCCTGGGTGTAATGGGCGGCGATGTCCCAGACGGTCTTTTGCTCGCGCTCGGCGGCGCGCTCCATCTTGTCCTCGCCCTCGTCGGCGTCGGAGGTCAGGTGCCCCACGTCGGTGATGTTCATGACGTGGGTCAGGCCGTAGCCCTTCCACATCAAGGTCCGGCGCAGCGTGTCGACGAAGAGGTAGGCCCGCAGGTTGCCCAGGTGCGCGTAGTTGTAGACCGTGGGACCGCAGGAGTAGATCCGCACATTGCTCGGGTCCAGCGGCTCGAAGGTCTCGAGCTCGCGCGTCAGGCTGTTGTAGAACTGCAACGGGCGGTCGGTCATGCGGCTGTCGGCTCCTCGTGGCGAGCCGCTCTAGCTAGCGAATCCGAGGCCGCAGGCCAACCGCAAAGGCGCCGGCCGGACGCCGGCCTCTGCGAAATTCAATAGTCCCACTGCCAGCTGAAACCGACATTGCTGTCGCGGGTCGCGCCGCCGACCTCGCTCTCCAAGGTCAGATTCGGCGTGACCTCCCACTCCACCACGGCGCTGGAGCTGCCGGGCGTGGCCCCCTGCCGGACGCCGAAGAAAAGGCCGTCGGCCAGATAACGGCCGGCTTCCACCTGACCCAGGTCGTCTTCACCGACCCCGGGGGCGATGGTCAGGACGTCCACGCCGAGCGTATCGCGGGCAACGTCCAGAAGACCGCCGCCGCCGCCGCCCGTCAGGGCCGCGGCAGCCTGGGCCAACTGCACGGCCTGGGCGGCCGTAAGTCGGGCCGTGCCCTCGCCGAAGAGGATGCGCGACAGGATCTCGTCCTCCGGCAGCGACGGCTCGCTGGACAAGGCAAAGACCGGCGCCGAGGCCGGTCCGGTGATGGCAATGCGGGCAAGGAACCCGTTGTCCCGATACACCGTTCTCAGATCGAGCTGCGGATCCAGATCGGCTCCGCCGGCAAAGGCGATGCTGCCCTGCTCCAGATCGAAACGGCGGCCTGCGAAGTCGAACAGCCCGCGCACCGGCCGCAAATCGCCAAGCAGGCGCGGGTCAGCCGCCGTTCCGCTCACGCGGAAGGTTCCCCGCCACTCCGAGTCCAGGCCGCGGCCGCGCACGAAGAGCCGGCCCGGGATGGCGATCCCGACATCGAGACCGAGAAAGGCGAGACCCTGGTCCGGTCCCGCCGGCTCCGCCGCCGCCTGCGGTTCGCCGTTGTTGATCTCCTCGACGTCGAGCGTGACCACGCTGGGCGGCAGCTGGCCCGCCAGGCTGACCTCGATCCGGTCGGACTCAATCTCTCCAGCCAGAGTCGCGGCGTCGAGATCGCCGGCCAGCGACAGGCGCGAACTCAATTGTACGATCAAGTCGTCGCGCCGAACGAAGGTCGCGGCACCAACCTCGGCATCGACCTGGAACCGCGGAACCTCGCCGGCCAGGTCGAGCCATCCGCTGGCGCTCAGGCGGCCGCCGTCGCCGTCCTGGGCGTTGAAGCCCCGCAAGACGAGGCGACTGCCGTCGCCTTCGACGCGCAGGTCGAAGGGCTGCAGCAAGGTCCCGAGGGTGAAGTTCTCGTAGAGCCCGTCGACAACGGTCAAGGCGCCACGGGCCCGCGGGACCGCGAGCGTGCCGTTCAAGGCCAAGTCGAGATCGCCCTGCCCCTCGATCCGCACCACGTCGATCGGCAGGAGACCGACGACCGGCGCCAGGTCGCCGGACCAGCGCGCGACAGCCGAGATCGGCTGGTCCTGGGGAAAGGCGACGGCAAGCGGCGTGTCGGAGAGCAGCAGCGGAAGCTCCGCCGTAACCTCCAGGGAGTCCGCAGCGAAGCCTGACAAACGGCCCTCGGCCCGCAGGCGGCCGGCCGTCAAGCGGCCATCGACCTCCAGGTCCAGCGGCGGAGTCTCCTCGGCGACACGCTCGGCGAACCGCAGCCCTTCGGTCCGCAGCCGCAGCCGGCCCTCCGGGCGCGGCAAGGTTCCGGTCAGGCTGGCCTCGCCCTGCAGGCGACCCTCCAGAGGCATGTCGGCACCGGCAGCCTCCGCCAGCGACAGCGGCAGACCGCGCAGGGTTACGCGCGCATCGACCCTGCCGCCGCCGATCTCGGCATCCAGATCGACGCCGCCCTCGTTGAAACCGAGCCTCACCCCCTCGGCACGGAGGCGCCCGGCCCCGAAGGCCAGTTGCGCGGGCTGCATGAGGCGCGCCACCAGCGCGCCGTACTCCGCCTCCAGCCGGGACACGGCGATCTGCAGAGTCTCTCCCACGGACAAACGACCTTCGGTCGCGAGCGCCAAGGGCTGCGGCTCGGCCCCCTCGAGCTGCCCGTCGGCCTCGAAGGAAACGGCAAGATCGGCAAGAGCGCCCTCGGCCGCTGCAGCGAAGCTGTCCACCGTGGCCGCGCCGGCGCGCAGTCCGCTGCCGCGCAGCCTCGCCGAGAGGCGCGGTTCCGTCAGAAGGCTTTCGCCGGACGCGGCGAGCTCGGCGGCGTTCAGTCGCGTCCCGTCGGCGAGCCGTAGATCGCGCAGCTCCATCGTCAGGTCGGCGGCCTGTTCCTCCGCACGCGCGGCGAGATCGAGGCGGCCCGCGAGGCCCCCGCCCGCCAGATCCGGAACCAGCGGCGCGTAGGCGCCGAGATCCGCGATGCGCAGCGACAGGCGCCCTTCGGCCGGCAAAGCGGCCAAAGGCACGCTCAGGTCGCCCGAGAGCGCGTCGTCTCGGCGTGTCAGCTGCAACGCGGTGAGGCGAAGGTGAGTCGCATCGACACGCAGATCGCCACCCAGTGCAACCCGGTCGAGCGGCGTGGCCGCCGCCAGGTCGATCCGGCCCGTCAGGTCGGGGGGCAGTCCGAGGCTGCGCGCCGCGACGGAGACATCCGTC
>JANQPZ010000123.1 GCA_028285215.1 Rhodovibrionaceae bacterium
TGAGGTCAGCGCGCCGCGAAACGCACTCGATCTTGCAAGATTTGGCCACGGCCGGGTGGTTCTGCCTTGTTTCATCGGCGATCGCGAGCCGGATTTGCAACGAATCGGCAATCCGATCGAGGAGCTCGAAGGAGAAATCTGGCTCGTTCTGAACAATGGCGATCGCCACAAGACGGGGCCCAGAAACATTATCGACCGCATCGTCGCGCTGTTGGCCAAAGACATGTCAAGATTTCGCGGCGACATCTCTGGAGAGCTGCCTTCGGAGAGATCCCAGGAGTAGGCGGTTCGCAAAGAAACCACCGGGCTCTGCCAGTAGCCGCTTCCGCAACGTTCTGTTCTGCCGGACATCCAAACCGGGATCGATTGTGCTCTTACGCGGATTTAGAGCGACAACTCGGCCGCTCCCCTCAAGACAGCTTCCGCTTCTGCGGTAAAGCCTCCGTCCGACACATGCAGCGCCAAGCCCGGCAAGAGCGTTGTGGCTGCGCGGCTGCCACGCGTTGCCTGAAGGAGAATCCGCTTGGCGGGCCGGCCAACCAGCGGCCAGAGCGGCAGCACGCGAACGTCGCCGGCGTGCCCTTCCAAGGCCGCCAGCGCGCCGCTGAGGCGCTCGGCCCGATGGATCAGCGTCAGCGTACCGCCCTGCCGCAGTCGCCGGAGGCCAAGGTCGAGCCAGACGGCGAGCGATGCGGTGCCCTCTCGGTTCGCCAGATCCTTGCTGGCCAGAGGCGACCCCTCGGCAGCGGAGGGTTGAAAGGGGGGGTTGAGCAGCACCCGGTCGTAGCCGCTGCCCAGGGCCTTCGGCGGCGCCGCCACGTCCCCCTCCAGTACGAGGAAGCGTGCGATACCGTTCGCCTTGGCATTATGGCGGGCCAATGCCGCCAGGGCCGGCTGCAGTTCCAGGCCGGCGACAGTCAGGTCCGGCACGCGGGCCATGAGGCAGAGGGCCGCAGCGCCGACGCCGCAACCCAGATCCAGAACCTTTTCGCCGGACCGAGCGGGCACCGCGGCAGCCAGCAACACGGGATCGATGGCGGCGCGATAGCCCTCCAAGGGCTGACGCAAGGACACGCGACCGCCAAGCAGTTGGTCGTCGCTGGTTGCGAGCTGACCGGCGGGCGAAGCACTGGGCACCGCTACCAGCCTTCGCCAGACCAGACTTCCTCGCCAGCCTGCTCCAGCAGGCGCCGCGCGGCACCGTAGTCCTCCTCCACCACAACCAGGCGCCGCGGAATGGCGATGGCCGACCCCTCCAGCACGCTGGCGTGGCTGTCCAACACGAGCGGTTCGATGCCGGCATCGCGCAAGAGCGCTTGCAGCCAGGAGAGCTTCACCAGATCGTTGGTCCGCAACAGCTCGCGCATTGTCCTGCTCTCTCCAACCGCACAGCCGGTCATTCCGCGTCCAGTTGCAGCCATCTTTCGGGCCGCGACCGGCATTTTAGTCCCCAGCAAGGCCTCTGGTCGACGGCACAGGCGCGTCCCGGCGCTTGACCGCCAGCCGGTTGCTCCTATGCTGCCGCAGCAAGCGAGGGCTGGGGTCTCGGTCTGTTGTCGGCAGGCCGCAACACCCCACATTATTGACAGTAGCACGCCCGCTTCGCCGGCTCCTACCGAACAGGACGCCGGCGGAGGCGGTCAGCTAGAGATGAGAAAGCGAAGTATTGGCCTTGCGCCCTGTCGCCGAAATGCCAGCCGACCGCCGGGATCTGCCCCGTACGGCCAGCAAACCGCCGCTGTCCGGCAGCTTGGAACCGCTGCAGGAACTGGTCGCCGACGATCTGAAACAGGTCAATGCGATCATCCTGGAGAAGATGCAGTCGCCGGTGGCCTTGATCCCGCAACTGGCCGGACACATCGTCGCGGCCGGCGGGAAGCGTTTGCGGCCCATGCTGACCCTGGCCGCCGCACGACTCTGCGGCGCCGAAGCGCAGCGCGAGTATGCCTTGGCCGCCTGCGTCGAGTTCATCCATACGGCAACCCTGCTGCACGACGACGTGGTCGACGACAGCCACCTGCGTCGCGGCCTGGAGACCGCGAACGCGGTCTGGGGCAACAAGGCCAGCGTTCTGGTCGGGGACTTCCTTTTCTCCCGCGCCTTTCAGCTGATGGTCGCCGACGGCTCGCTGGTCGTGCTGAAGCTGCTGTCCGATGCTTCGGTCACGATCGCCGAAGGCGAGGTGCACCAGTTGATGACCGCCAACGATACGGCAACCGACGAGCAGGCCTATCTGGAGGTGATCGAAGCGAAGACGGCCGCGCTCTTCTCCGCCGCCTGCGAGATCGGCGCGGTGGTGGCAGAGAGGCCGGAAAGCGACCAGCTGGCCTTGCGGAGCTTCGGCCTCAACTTCGGCAATGCCTTTCAGCTGGTCGACGACATCCTCGACTACTCGGCCGAGCAGCAGGCGCTGGGCAAGACCATCGGCGACGACTTCCGCGAGGGCAAGATCACCCTCCCGCTCGTGCTGGCTTTCGCCCGCGGCAGCGATGAAGAGAAGGCCTTCTGGCGGCGCTGCGTCGAAGACCTGGAGCAGCGTGATGGCGACCTCGAGCAGGCCATCGCCTTGATGCAGCGGCACGACGCCCTGAGGGACTCCAAGGACCGGGCCCGCCGCTACGCTGAACAAGCCCGCCGCGACTTGTCGGTCTTCCCCAACAATCCCGCCAAGGACACGCTGCTGCAGGCCATCGACTTCTGCGTGGAACGGCTCTACTAGAGCAGCATCGCCTCGGGTGGGACCGCTCTGGTGTTCAGTGCGCCGAACCGGATTTGTCCAGCCGCGACGCGCTCCCGGATTCCGGGGATACGACGAGGCCGCAAGCGGCATCCCCTTCGATCGAGCGCCCCTCGATCACGTCCTGCACGAGCCTGAGCTGGCATTGGCAAATGTCGTAAGCGGCCGCCCAGGCGTTGCTGCGGTTCGCCAGATCGGCACCCGTCATGGCCGGCGGCTTCGGCGGCGGAGGCGCGCAGACGAAGAGATCGGCCGGCAGAGCGGGGCGAACCAGCACGGGGTCCGGGGCCGCGCAGCCGGCGAGCGGCCCGGCCAGCATCCCCGCCGCCAACAAGAGCCTAACGGATCTCATCGTACACCGCTTGCGGCAGAGGCTCGGCACCGCATTGCCAGTCGGTCGCCGCGATACGAGCGCTGGAGGCCCGCAGGGCTTCCGCCTGGCGTTCGGCATAGAGCCGCCGCCCTTCGGCCGCCTGAACGGCCTCCTGCGCGATCCGGGTCAGCTCCCGCTCCTGGGCAAGCTGTCGCGCCAGCGCGGCCGCCTGACACTCGGCCTCGGCCGCACTGCGCCCCTGGCAGTATGTGAGGGTGAGCAGTCCGGCGACGGCCGCCGCCAGAGCGGCATACTTCGCCCAGCCCGGAAGCAGACCGGCAAGCGCGCCCAGCGCCGGGATCATGACGCACCCCGCACGCCGCGGTTCTTGTCGTCCCAGGCCGCCACGCCGGCATAGAGGCCGACGATCAGCGTGACGACGCCGCCCGCGGTGGTGATGGCCGCGATCGCCACGCCCTCGGCCGTCCCGGTGAGCAGGGCAACCATCGGCAGCGCCATGGCCCAGAGCAGAGCGACCCAGATGACGCGGCGGCGCTGCGTCCAGACGTGCGGGGGAACAGCATCAGCCACGGCGGATCATGTCCGCGATCTCGTCGGCACGCCTGGGCGTCTGCTTCGCCCAGCGGCTGTCCAGGGCCTCCCGCGCCGCCAGATCGAAACGGCCCTTCTGCATGGCGGAGAGCATGTTGCGGAAGCCGAGCAAACCCGCCACGCCCATCTGAAAGGCCATATTGCAGAGTGCCTGTCGTCGCGGTTCGGAGAGACCCCGAACCCACGGCAGCCGGCGCTCGACGGCGGCCGTGACCCGTTGCACGTCGTTGCGCAGCAGCAGCTCGGCCTCTTGCGCGCTGAGACCGCCGCCCCGGCGCTCGTCGATCAACCGTCCATAGCCGATGGTCCAGAAGCCGAGATGATCGGTGTAGGCATGCAGAACGAGGCCCTCATGCCGTTTGAGCTGGTCAATGAGCGCGTCGGTCATAGCCAAGCCAGCAGAAGCGCAGCGAACACTAGAGCGGACATCAAAACGGCCATGACCCGCAGCGGTTTCGGAGCATGGGACCACCAAGCGTGTAGATCGCCAAGCATAGCTGTCTCCTGTTCGAGTTAGGAACCGTCTCTTTTTTCGCGAAGGATGAACTGATCGAAGCGGCGATTCAGATCGCCCATGCCATCTTCAATACGCGTGATGTGAGGCATGATGTCGTCGCGCCGCATGTGCGTGTCGTTGAAGCGATCGACCCGGGCATGCAGCTCCTTGTCGCGTTGCTCGGACGCCTTCGCCTCGGCAGCAATGCGCATCAGAATCCACTTGGCGACGGCGCCCGTCAGCGCGGCTGCAGCGAAGAGCACGCTCAACAGCTGAAGGATTTCGGGCAACGACACCTACGCCCCCTCGTCTTGCGGTTCGATCGAGGGCGCGACAGGTCGCCAGTCCTGCCCCGCGGCCATGAGACAGGAGATGCCGTCGCGCCCCGTGATGATGACCGACCAGGTGCCTTCCTCTCCGCTCGACAGCACCTCGACCAACTGACCGCCCGTCGCGACACCCCAGGCGACACGCGATTCGCCGTGCGTCGACGCTAGGTGATCGAGCACTGACCGCCGCTCGTCACAGGCTGCGACCTGTCCGAGTGATGCCGAGGGCGCTGCCATGAGAAGGGCCGCCCCGCAGAGAGATCGCATAGAGCGCGGTGGCATCACGGCGTCTCCAGCGCTGTAACCCGCGCTTCCAGGGCCGCTATTCGCGTCTCTTGTTCCGCGCGCGCCGTCTCCAGCGCTGTCACCTGACCGGCCAAGTCCTTAATGGCCGCCACCGCCAGCGAGATCATGTGCGGGTAGTGCAGTGAGTCCGGTTGCCCTTGCGCACCGTAGGCGACGAACTCGGTTAGGCCCGCGTCGTGGACCTCCTCTGCGATGAGGCCGGCATAGGTGTTGTCGTCATCCTGATTGACGCTCTTGAAGGTCACCGGGCGTAGGGCCTGCAGATCGGCAAGCCCCCGCGTGTAATCGGCGATCTCGCGCTTGTACTTGCGCGCAGACGGGTTGCGGCGGATGGCTCCGTTGGAATCGACCGTTACGTTTGCGGCTGCCGCAATCGTTTGGTTGTAAACATTGGAAGAGCGAACGATTCCGTCTGAGCCAAGGCGCAATTGCGTGCCGCCGCCCGATAGCAAGAGAGAGCCTACGTTGGCATTCACCAGGACGCCCCGCGAACCTACTCCGGTGACATTGTTGGCGCCGTTCAAGGTGATCGTGAAGTCACTTGACGCAGCGTCATTGCCTATTGAGAGCTGCGTCGCGGCGTTGGCCAAGCCGCTTAGATTTCGAAGCAGCAAGTGGTTTACGGGGCCGTTCAGATTTGAGTTAGACGTTATGCGATCCGGCAACGTGAGCCCGCCCGCCGCCTGCAAGTCCATCGCGCCCGCGTTGGCGCGGATCGTAACACCCCGCACTCCGGGACCGGTGCCATTGCCAGTACCGTTCAGCGTGATCGTGAAATCGTTGGGGTCAGCGAAGTTACCTAGTGAGAACTGTGTGCTGGCAGCCGAGCCTTGGCTTTGATTACGAAAGCGCGCCGCCTGCAATAACCCATTGAGGATCGCTGTGCTGCTCAGTAAGCCGGTGAAGCTAACGTTGGCTGAGGACACATTACTGGCGGACACAGTGTTGGCGGACAGACTTGTCACCGCCGCCGGGGCGTTGGGCTCTAGTGGCGCAGCACCCAAGCCGCCGAGGTAGCCCCACTGCGTAGCGCTGATCGTCGTGGCATTGATGTTCAGCAGTTGTGTGATTTCCGCCGTTGTCAGGTTGCCCAAGAGTGTCGGCAGAACCGTACCGTCGTTCGGAGTCTTGTTTTCCAATGCTGAGCCGTCGGCATTCCATCCCAGCAACGCGTTTGCGACCGCTCCGGGCAGTTCCGCAGAAACACCGAGGCTCGTTACCGGCAGGGTGACCGTGCGGTCCGATCGCTCTCCCTCCTGCTGAATCAGCATTGTCGCCTTGTCGAGCGCGGTCTCGATCACCTCAGCAAGAAAGGCGCCCTGGTTTTCCAGGTCGGTTTCCTGAGTCGCCGGGACATTGCGCGTAATGACGAGCTGCAGACCGCTCGCCAGCGGTCCGGTCAGGATCACGGAGCCGCCCGACGTATTGCCTACGTCCGTGACGCTGTAATCCGCTCCTAAGGTCAGAACGGACTCAATGCCACCACCATCCACAATCGTCGCCCGCAGGTGCGTCTCGGCAAGGATGCGGAATTCATAGGCGAAGGTATCTGTCACGCCGTTGCCCAGATAGGGACCCGAGCGCGCCGTCTCTGTCGGCACGGTCATAACGCCTCTTTCTCCTTTTCTAGCGAGTACAATATCGCGACATCCCTGCATAGCCATGCGCACCGTCATCTCTTAAGAGACGACAGCTCGGTCGGATATCTAAGGCTCTGTGTCGTTGCGGCCTCAGGAAGGGTAGCTGCCGCATCTCCGGATCTATGCCTGAGTAGCGGCTGGAGACCGGCGCCTGAATTGGCCGGTGTGCGAAAGGATCTCCGCGCCGCCCGTTGCCCTGGCACTCCGCATTTGCCGCACCGTTGGAGCTCGGCCTAGTCTCGACATCGGCGTAGCCGACCGGGGTCAACCGGCCGTCGCCGTGTTGGCGCGCGAACATCCACCCCTGGTACCGATCGATGGATACGACCCGCTGGTCGACATTGCCGGACAAGTCCGCCATGCCTTAAGAGCTGACGCCCGCCTCCGCCCTGTTCCCGCCCTCGACGACTCTCCCGCCGACGCGAATAGGGCGCCTCACAGAGTCGCTGTCGTTCTCGACCACCTCGATACGCGCGTCAGCCGGTCCCGACGCGACACGCGTCGCTTCCGAACCGCAGGAGGTCGTCTTACCCGGAACCGGTTCCACCTCCGCACCGCACGCGGCCCTCGCAGGCGACGACGACGTCCGCAGCGTCGTAGACCGCTAAGCGCAGGCGACTGCGGCGCTCCAGCTCGGTCCGCGTCTCAGGATCCACTCCATCCTCCATCGTGCCCTCGGTTCGCCGTTTGCGCTCGCCGGTCCGCAGCGTCCAGCGGGTCTGAGCCAGCACCTCCGGCCAGCGCGGGCCCCGCGCCGCCTGGGCCGCAAGCGCAGGACCCAAAACGTCGGTGCCGGCATCGGGCAAGGGTTTGTCGGCCCTGCTTTCCGAATTCGAACTCGAAGGCGACGCCGATGTGACTCTCTCCACCGGACCGCCATCCATCGCCTTCACAGCAGGCGAGGTAGAGTCGCGGTCTCGGTTCGGATGCTGCTTCGGGTTGCGCTCGGACTCTGCCGTTGTACTGAGGCGCCGTCCTCAGCCATTTCAGAAGGTGCAGCTGTCCCGAGCACGCATGGAAGCGCTCTCGCGGAAAAGGCCATGTCCTATCCTGCTCAGACTCTTGAGTCCGCCTCGCTGATCAGCGCCGCGAGACTCGGCGGCAGGCGCGACTCTCGTTCTCCGACCGGGTCGGCAGTCGCTGGCGAGGGAGCTACCGACAACACGCTATCCAGGTCACTCTCTTAATGATAGTATTTCTGCCCAACGACATCGCGCCTGGCGCCACGCGATGATCTTGTTCTGCTTGCTGCAATCTGCAGGAACCGCTGTTCGGCAGCCTCCCGAAGCCGGTTCTGTGGATCCCAAACCTCCTCTCGCCCTTGGAGAAATCCCGATGCCGCTCCATCGCCTGATCCGCTCCGGCCTCGCCGGGATGTCTCTCCTTGCACTCCTGGCCGTCGAGAGCCGCGCGCTCAGCGTCGGTGACGAGCTGGAGCGCGGGCTTGCCGCACATACTGCGGGCAACTTCGAGCAGGCCGCCCGGCTGCTGTTCCCGCTGGCCGTCAACGGCGATCCGGAGGCGCAGTTCAAGATCGGCGAAATGTACGAAACCGGCGACTTCTTTCGCCGCGACGCTTGCAGATCACTGGTCTGGTACGACAAGGCCGCGCGCGGCGGCCATGCCACCGCCATGAGCTATGTGGCGCTTTCCTACATGCAGGGCGAAGGCGTCATCCAGGACCCGGTTCGCGCGCACCTCTGGGCAACTGCCGCCGCCGCACGCGGCGAATACGGCTCCGAAACCGTGATCCAGGTCATGTGGCTCGTCATGTCGGATGCACAGTTCGCCACCGCCCAGCGCCTGCAACTCGACTTCCGACCAGAGACGGCACCGCCCGTCGACCTCTATCCCGTCCCTCAAGCCTTTGCAAGGGACGACGCCATGCTCGAACGCCTGGGAAGATCGGGGCTGTCCTGGTGCCGCAACCCGTGGTGACAGGAACGCACCTTATCGCGCAGGCTCATCAACTTCGACGCCGCGTCGGCGCAGTATCCTGTTACGGCCGGCTATGTTGCTTTTGAAGCCCTCTACGAAGAGACCCGGGAGCATTCGGCCCAGTAAGGTGCCTCCGGGCAGCGAGCCGGTGAGGCTATCGAGGGCGCGCCAGTAGGGAAGCACCCTGGCGTCCCAGGCATTTGCGTCGAGCAGTTCCTGATTGCTCATGGAGTAGCGCTCATGGTCGGGGCCGAGCGAATTCTGGAAGGCCAGCTTCGCGAACAGTTTTGATTCCAACTCCTTGTGCCCTGCGCGGCCAAGGCGACGAATAAGCTGATTGACCATGTTCTTCTGGTACTGGAGTTCGAAGTGTCTGAAAGTCACGACACCTGCTAGCGCTGCTGCCGCCTCGGGCCCGGCCGCTCTTGCCAGTTCTGGGTCGATTCCTATCAATTCGGCCATGCCCTCGACTGAGTCGTGCCACAGTTGCTCATAAAGCTCATCCCCGAGTCGCTCTTTCAGAAGAGACTCCAGGTTAACTGGCACACGCAGCTCTTCTTCAACCGCCTCGTTCTGCAAAAGCGCGGGTACCTCCGGTCCTACGCCAGGGTGACCGTCGGGCTCATCGTAGCGACCGCCAATCCCTGGGTGGCCGTCGGCAGCAAGCCTTGGCAGGACCCTTGCTTCCTCTTTTGCTGGCTCTCCATCGAGAGGTTCATCGTCACTAAAGGCGCCCACGGCCAACTGGGACTCACCTGGACTGGTGCTCGCGAGCTGCATCCCGCGTCGTAGCCTGTCCTCGGCGTCGTGTGAACCGCCCGCCGCAACGCGACGAAGGTGACTCCGCGCCAGCTCCGGCTCGCCTTTCGCGAAGGCGGCCGCGGCGGCGTCCCAGGCCTGTTGCGTCTCTTCCTCCTCGACGATCACGCGGGCGACGAGTTGGCGCTGCTCGCGCTTGTTCGGTGCGCGGCCCTCGCGGGCGACGAATGCGTCGGCGGCGTCGTAGACCGCCAGGCGCAGGCGGCCGCGCCGCTCCAGCTCGGCCCGGGTC
>JANQPZ010000131.1 GCA_028285215.1 Rhodovibrionaceae bacterium
CTGGGCGCCGGCATCGTTGATGTAGTACTCGCGGGTGACGGCGAAGCCGGCCTTCTCCAGCAACCCGGCGAGGGCGTCGCCAACCACGGCGCCGCGCGCATGTCCGACCGTCAGCGGGCCGGTCGGATTGGCGGAGACGTACTCGACGTTGACCTTGCGGCCTTCCCCGAGGTCGGAGCGGCCGTAGTCCTGTCCCGCCGCCAGAATCCGGCGCAACTGCGCGCGCCAGAAGTCGTCGCTCAGGCGCAGGTTGATGAAACCCGGGCCGGCCACGCCGACCTCCTCCACCGCTTCGGCGCCGCGCAGGCGCTCCGCCAGCAGCTCGGCGAGATCGCGGGGTTTCAGGCCGGCCTGCTTGGCCAGGACCATGGCGGCGTTGGTCGAGAGATCGCCGTGGCTGGGGTCGCGCGGCGGCTCCACCGCGACTCGCGTCTGCACGAGGGTCTCGGGCAGGCTGCCGGCCGCGACGAGCGCGTCGAGTGCCGTCTCGACAACGGCGAGGAAGTGATTGAAGACGTTCATAGTCTGGCCATAGCCTGGCGATTTCAGCGGTTGGACTCGACCGTCGGACCGGACGGTCGGAGTCGGAGGGTCAGAAGCGGACGTAGGGATCGAAGACCTTCCGGTGGGCCTCCAGGGCATAGCGGTCGGTCATACCGGCGATGTAGTCGGCAACGATCCGTGCCCGCAGCGTGGGCGTCTCCGCCGCTTCCGCGCGCCGTCGCCACTCCGCCGGCAGAATGTTGGGCTGATCCATATAGAGGCGAAACAGCTCCGAGACGACCCGGCGCGCCTTCAGGGTCTGGCGGTTGACGAGGTAGTGCCGATACATGCGGGCGAACAGGAAATCCCGCAGAACCCGGTCGTTCTGGCGCATGCTCTCGGAAAAGGCAACCACGGCGCGCCCCGCCGCGCGGATGTCCTCGACGCCTTGGGGGGACAGGTCGGCCAGGCGCCTGCGGGTTTCCTCCAGCAGGTCTTCGACCATCACGTTGATCAGCCGCCGGATCGTTTCATGCACCCAGCGCGGCAGCTCCAGGCGCGGATAGCGGGCCTGAACCTCCTCGAAGACCGGCCCGACCAGCGGCAGCTCCATCAGGTCCTCGACGGTGAAGAGTCCGGCGCGCAGGCCGTCGTCGATATCGTGATTGTTGTAGGCGATGTCGTCGGCCAGGGCGGCCACCTGGGCTTCGGCGCTGGGCCAGCCGCCCAGTTCCAGATCCCAGTCCTGGCAGAAGGCGGTCAGATGCGGACGCGGCGCCGAAAGGGGGCCGTTGTGCTTGACCGCGCCTTCGAGCGTTTCCCAGGTGAGATTGAGCCCGTCGAAGTCCGCGTAGCGGGCCTCCAGCTCGGTCAGGATGCGAAAGGTCTGCTCGTTGTGATCGAAGCCGCCGTGCTCCTGCATGGCGCCGTCCAGCGCCTCTTCCCCGGCATGGCCGAAGGGCGTGTGGCCGAGATCGTGCGCTAGCGCCACGGCTTCCGCCAGATCCTCGTTGAGGCCCAGTTGACGGGAGATCGAGCGGGCGATCTGGGCGACTTCCAGCGAGTGGGTCAGGCGGGTCCGGTAGTAGTCGCCCTCGTGATAGACGAAGACCTGGGTCTTGTACTGCAGCTTGCGGAAGGCGCCGGAGTGCACGATTCGATCCCGGTCGCGCTGGAAGGGCGTGCGGGTCGGACTCTCCGGCTCGGCCAGCCGTCGGCCGCGCGTCCGCAGGGGATCGCAGGCATAGACGGCGGGCTGGCGCGGCAAGGGCAGGCTCATGGCGGCAAGCCCTACCCCAGCCGCTGCGCCGCGGCAATCGTCGTTGCGCCAATGAACCGCTGCATCTTAACAGGGCCGCCTGGATGGACTACATCTAGGGGGTCATTCCCGTCGGAGACGAAACCATGCCGGATAGCGCCCCCCTTCCCGCCTTTTCGCTCAGCGAGAGCGCTGCGACGCGAATCACTGCGCTTGTCGCGCAAGAACAGGCCGGCAGCATGCTGCGCGTGTCCGTTTCGGGCGGCGGCTGCTCCGGCTTTCAGTACGGCTTCGATTTCGACACCCAGGTCGAGGACGACGACCGGGTGTTCGAGCGCGACGGCGCCAAGGTCGTGATCGACGAAACCTCTCTGGAACTGCTGACCGGCAGCCAGATCGACTTCGTCGAAGACCTGATGGGCAGCTACTTCAAGATCGAGAACCCTCAAGCCGAATCGGCCTGCGGCTGCGGTTCCTCCTTCTCCATCTCGCTTTAGCGGCGCAGTTCGCGCTCACGTCGCGCGACCAAGACTGCTAGAACGGCCTCGGGATTTCGGGGCCGTTTTCCTTTTGCGGCGGTCACCGGCCCGCGAAACCCGCTCTGCCCGCCTGCTGCAGGAGATTGCCCGACACCATGGTCAAGATCGCCAGTTGGAACGTGAACTCGATCAAGACGCGTCTGCCCAACGTGCTGGACTGGCTGGACACGGCCGCGCCCGACGTGCTGCTGCTGCAGGAACTGAAGTGCCAGACCGCAGACTTTCCGGAAATGGAGTTCACCGCGCGGGGCTACAACGCACTGGCGGTCGGGCAGAAGAGCTACAACGGGGTCGCCGTGCTGTCCCGCGATGCCATCCGGGACCCGCTGCAGGCCTTGCCCGGCGATCCCGACGACACCCAGGCCCGCTATCTGGAGGTCACCACCTGCGGCCTGCGCGTGGCCTCGATCTACCTGCCCAACGGCAATCCGACCGGAACCGGGAAGTTCGACTACAAGCTGGCCTGGATGCAGCGCCTGACCGACCATGCCCGCGCCATCCTGGCCGAGGAATGGACCCTGGTGCTCGGCGGCGACTACAACGTCATTCCCGAGCCGCTGGACTGCCACGATCCCGGCGCCTGGACCGGAGACGCCCTGTTCCAGCCGGCCACGCGCGCCGCCTTCCGCGGCCTGCTCAACCTGGGATATCTGGAGGCCTATCGCGCCCTGCACGCGGCGCAGCCCGGCGCCTATACCTTCTGGGACTACCAGGGCGGCGCCTGGCCGGCCGATGAAGGCATCCGGATCGACCACCTGCTGCTCAGCCCGCAGGCGGCCGACCGGCTGGAGGCCTGCGAGATCGACCGCGACCCGCGCGGCAAGGATCGGCCGAGCGACCACACCCCGATCTGGTGCAGCCTGACGGAGTAAGGCGGCGAGATGCCCTTTCTGCCGATCTACGACAACAACCCGCGGGTCCACATCCTGCGGCCCTACGTTACCTGGAGCCTGATCGCCCTCAACGTCCTGGTGTTCGTCTGGCAGACCTCCGGCGGCGACGCCGGATTTCAGGAGTCCGTCTACCGCTTCGGCTTCATTCCGGTCGTCTTCGGCGGCGGTGCGATGCTGCCGCCCGAACTGCAGGCGCCCCCGTCGTTCCTGACGCTCTTCACCAGCCAGTTCCTGCACGGCGACACCTTCCACCTCGCCTTCAACATGCTGTTTCTCTGGGTTTTCGGCGACAACATCGAGGACGCGCTCGGCCGGCTGCGCTTCATCGTCTTCTACCTCTTGAGCGGCGTCCTCGCCGCCCTGGCGCACTTCGTCTTCGATTTCGGCTCGGAAATCCCGGTGGTGGGCGCGTCGGGCGCCATCTCCGGCGTGCTCGGCGCCTATCTGCTGCTCTACCCGCGCGCCTGGGTCATGACGCCGGTGTTGTTCCTGCCGCTGATGCTGCCGGCCGGCCTGATGCTGATCCTCTGGTTCGGCTCGCAGCTGCTGAACGTCTTCGAGGCCGATGCGGCCAGCAACGTGGCCTGGTGGGCGCACATCGGCGGCTTCCTGGCCGGTCTGGCTCTGGTCGTCCCTATGAAACGGCGGACGGTGCCCCTGTTCGGCGGACAGCGGCCGCCGCGCAACCTGCGGATCGAGCGGGGCGTCGTCCGGCGCCCGAAGGCAGCGCAGCGCGCGCCGCAGCCGGGCACCCGGACGGCAAAGACCGAGCGGCGCCAGGAGCCCGAAGACCCGAAAGGTCCCTGGCAGGGCCAGGGCCCCTGGGACGAGGCCTCCGCTGCGAAGCGAAAGCCCGCATCCGGGCGCACATCAGGCGGGCGCACATCAGGCGGACGCACAGCGGGCCGCAAGGGTCCCTGGGGCTAGCCTGCGCCTCAGGTCTGCCGGAGCGACTGCAGCGGCCCGTTCGGCGTCAGCCGGATATCGGGCCGCAGATTGCGGTAGGTGAGCGCCAGGTGATCGACCGGGTTGGGTCCCGGTGCCGCCGCCACGACCACCTCGCTGGCGATGGGCTGGAAGTCGGCGCGGAAGTGGACCGAGGACTTGAGCGCCACGATCCGCTTCGCCTCGGGCTCGACCCCCAGGTGGCGGAACATGTCGCGATCGGCGGCCTGTGCCTTCTTGCTGCCGACCACCACCTGGACACCGCCGATCTCCAGCAGCGCCATCGGGCCGAGCCGCATGCGGGCGCCGCGGTAGAAGGGGCCGGTGCAGGTGAAGACGCCGTCGCCGACGCGTTTCACGCGGTAGTCGCCGCGCAGGGGCGTGTGACCCGCCAGGCCGGAGTGCGACCCCAGCTCCAGATGCAGTGTCGCGCCCTCCCCGGCTTCGACGGCACGCCGGGCGTTTTCGGGGTCGAAGAGCACGCCGATCACCGCCTCGGGCGCCCGCTGGCGCACCAGCTCCGCCAGCAGACCGACGGTATCGCCGTTGCCGCCGGCGCCGGGATTGTCCTGGGTGTCGGCCAGGACCACCGGCCCGTCGCCCTTGGCCGAGCGTTCGATGGCATAGGCGACCGCGCGCTCGGCCGGGAGGATGTGCCCGGCGAAGGCCGCTTCCTGCGCCGCGGCGGCCTCGTAGAGCGCATCGGCTGCGCGCTGGGCCGCCTCGTCGCTCTCGCCGTAGGCCACGACGCTGGGGCCGGCGTGATGGATGTCGGCCGGCGAGAAGCCGCAGGCGAAGGACAGGGTGGCGACGCCGCTGCCCTCCAGGTCCGGGATCTGCCCGTAGAGGCTGTCGGCCGGCTCGATCAGGGTGCAGCCGCTGGTCAGGGGGATCAGGAAGGGAAGCTGGCGGTAGGCCTTGTAGCGCGGTCCGCTGCCCGGCCCGGCGTTCATCAGGCGGTGCAGCAGGCGCAGGGCCCGGGCGCCGGTGTCCGCCATGTCGACATGCGGATAGGTCCGGTAGATCACCAGACCGTCGGCCAGCTCGACCATCTCCGGCGTGACGTTGGCGTGCAGGTCGAGGCTGACGACGATCGGCAGGTCGGGCCCCACCCGGTCGCGCAGCCGGCGCAGCAGCTCTCCCTCGCCGTCCTGGCTGGCCTCCGTGACCATGGCGCCATGCAGGTCGAGATAGATGCCGTCGAGGCCGCGCTGCGCCTCCAGATCCTCGAAGATCTGGCCGGCGATCCGCTCGTAGGCCTCCACCGTCACCCGGTCCGACGGCGTGGCCGCGGCCCAGGACAGCGGCTCGACCTGGTGGCCGAGACTGCGCGCTTCCTCGATGGCGCCGGCCGCCGGCAGATTGACGCCCGACAGCGCTTCCAGCATGGCCTGCCCGCGCGACAGCGGCGGCCAGGCGCCGCCCGCCACGAAGGCCTGATAGTCGGCCTTGGCCGGCGCGAAGGTGTTGGTCTCGTGCTGGAAGCCGGCGATGGCGATCTTCATGTCGCTCTCCTGATCAAAGTCGCGTGGGCGGCGGCGGCCAGGGCCGCGAGTTTCCGTCGGGCGGTCCCGCGCAGCAGGCGTCCCGGCGGCGCCAGTCGTACCGCTCCGTC
>JANQPZ010000153.1 GCA_028285215.1 Rhodovibrionaceae bacterium
GGCGAGATGGGGGAAGACGAAGCAGGGGAAGACGGGGCGGAGGAAGACGGGACGCAGGAAGACGGGGCGGGAGACCGGGACGAAGTCGGCGAGGAAGGCGGCACCCTAGCCGGTGCCGAGACGGACGAGGACGCGGATGCCGGCCGCCCGCGCTGAAGCCTCTGCCGCCGCGGAGGCGCCCGGCGCCCTGGCGTTGGAGGCCGTCTCCCACCGCTTCGGCAGCGTCCTGGCCGTCGACGCCCTGTCCCTGACCCTGGAGCCCGGCGAGCTGGTCTGCCTCCTGGGGCCGTCGGGCTGCGGCAAGACCACGGCACTGCGGCTTGCCGCCGGCCTGGAGGCCCTGCAGCAGGGACGCATTGCCATGGGGGGCGGTACGGTTGCCGTGCCCGGCCGCAGCGCGCCGCCGGAAAGCCGGTCCGTCGGACTGGTGTTCCAGGACTACGCCTTGTTCCCGCACCTCAGTGTCGGCGAAAACATCGCCTTCGGTCTGCGAAGCCTTGCGGCGCACCAGAGGCAGGCGGCCGTTGCGCAGGCGCTGCGGCAGGTTGGCCTGACCGGCTTCGAGAACAGCTATCCCCACGAGCTGTCGGGCGGGCAGCAGCAGCGCGTCGCGCTGGCGCGTGCTTTGGCGCCGCAGCCGCGCGTCATGCTGCTCGACGAGCCCTTCTCCGGGCTCGACGAGCGCCTGCGGCACGACGTCCGGGACGAAACCCTGCATGTTCTCGGCGCGGCGGGGACGGCGACGCTGATGGTCACGCACGATCCCGAGGAGGCCATGTTCATGGCCGACCGGATCGCTTTGATGAACCATGGCCGGCTGGTGCAGGTCGGCGCCCCGGACCGTCTGTACTTCCATCCCGCCACCGCCTTCGCCGCGGAGTTCTTCGGGGAAATCAACAGGCTGCCGGGGCAGGTCGAGGGCGGGCAGGTGCTGACGCCGCTGGGGCCCTTGCCGGCAGCCGATCTCGGCGACGGCCGGCCCGTGGAGGTGCTGGTCCGCCCGGAGGCGATCCGGCTGCTGCCGCCCGGCGAGACGGCCGGATCGGGCGCCGCCGCCATGGCGCAGGTCATAGCCGCCCGGCTGCTGGGACGCACCTCGATCGTACATCTCTCCGTGACGTGGGCGGGGGGTGAGCCGCTCCACCTGCACGCGCGCGTCCCCGGTCGTTTTCTTCCTGCGAATGAAGATGTCTTCAGCCTGGACCTGGATCCGGCTTTGGCCTTCGTTTTTCCGCTCGCCGACGTTACATGAAGGTGGTTCCGCCGCGGCGAAGCGCGCGTCCGGTGCACGGCTGCGCGCGAGATTGCGGCTGGGAAGGCTTTTTGCGATAGTCCCGGACACGTCCGGGCGAACGCCACGCCCCTAAGAGGAGACCTTGATGGGTATCAGCTTCTGGCAGATTGCGATCGTGGTTCTGATCGTCGTTCTGCTTTTCGGTGCTGGCAAGATTCCGCGGCTGATGAAAGACGTCGGCTCCGGCATCAACCAGTTCAAGCGCGGTTTGAAGGAAGACGGCAAGGCCGACGAGGACTCCGACGAAGTCGCCTCGGCCAAGTTGGAGCAAGGCAAGGAAAGCGCCGCTGCGACCACCGCCGAGCGTTCGGCCGAAAGCGAGTCCAAGGACGACAAGAAAGTCGCCAACGGCTAACTCCGTCTGCGCTCTGAGCTTCTGGCGGGGCGCAGGCGCATCTTTTCCCTCTGCCAGCGCCGGGTAGGCCATGTTCGACATCGGCTGGACCGAAATGATGGTGATTGCCATGCTGGCGCTCATCATCATCGGTCCGAAGGATCTTCCGGGAGCGCTGCGCACCGTTGGACAGTGGGTGCGCAAGGCGCGTTCGCTCGCCCGCGAGTTCCAGTCGGGGGTCGACGAGATGGTCCGCGAGGCCGAGCTCGACGACGCCCGCAAGGCGCTGGAGGCGACCAGCCGCGGTAACATCGCCAAGAGCATCGCAAAGGCGGTCGACCCCAGCGGCGAGCTGAGCGCAGAGGCCAAGGCCATCGAAAGCAGCGCGCGCGAGGCGACGCAGGTGGAGAAGATCGGCGCCCCTGCCAAGGCGGCTGGTGCGGCGGGGACTGCGGGGGCGACGGGGACGGCCGGGGCGATGGGGGCCGGGGAGAAGACCCGGGACGAGATCGCGAAAGGCGCGCCCGGGGCGCAACCCGACGCGCCCTCCGACACGCCGCGGGCGACGGTGGTCAAGCACCCGGCGAAGATCGCCCCGGGCAACTCGGTAAAGCCGCCACAGGCGCCGCCGCAGGACGGAGAGGCGACGCGGGGCGGGGAAGCGATGGCGGGCGACACGGCTGCCGAGGGTACCGCGGCCGCAAGCGAAGGAAACGCAAGCAAGGCCGGCTAGTCCGGCCGGCCGATGGCTTGCACAGTTGAGACCCTGACGGGCCCGAAATGACCGACGCGACGAAAGACGACCTGCAGAAAATGCCCCTGCTCGATCATCTGATCGAGCTGCGCACCCGTCTGCTCTATTCGGTCGGCGCCCTGGTCGTGGCCTTCATCGGCGCCTGGTTCCTCTCGGAAGACATCTACCGCTTCCTGGTCAAGCCCCTGGCCGACATCCTGCTGGAAATCGGGGTGGAGCAGGGCGAGGCCCGGCGGATGATCTTCACCAACCTGACGGAGGTCTTCTTCACCTACGTGAAGGTCTCCTTCTTCGCCGCCGCCTTCGTCACCTGCCCGGTGTTCCTGGGGCAGATCTACAGATTCGTGGCGCCGGGCCTCTACAAGCACGAGAAGGCGGCGTTCCTGCCGTTCCTGATCGCCTCGCCGATCCTGTTCTTCATCGGCGGCGCGCTCGTCTACTTCGCCATCCTGCCCCTGGCCTGGGATTTCTTCATCCAGTTCGAGGCACCGGGCAGCAGCGACAGCCTGGCCATCCAGCTGGAGCCGAAGGTCAACGAATACCTCTCGCTGACCATGAAGCTGATCTTCGCCTTCGGCCTCTGCTTCCAGCTTCCGGTCATCATGACGCTGCTGGCGCGGGTCGGCATCGCCTCCTCCGAAGGCATGGCGAAGAAGCGCAAGTACGCCATCGTCGCGACCTTCGTGGTCGCCGCGCTGCTGACGCCGCCGGATCCGATCTCCCAGATCAGCCTCGCGGTGCCGATCGTGCTGCTCTACGAAGTCTCGATCTACATGGCCAAGCTGGTGGAAAAGCGCCGCCGCCAGCGCGAGGAAGAACTCGACCGCGAACTCGAGAGCTGACGGCGGTCGGACGGACGGCGCCAGGCTCCTTTGCCCCAGGCGCCTTTGCCCCAAGCGCCCTTGACAGTCCCCTGTGACCGGCCTGCGACCCTGGACGCGACGCGAGGGCTCGGCCTATAAGCCGGTCGACGCAAGGGGCCTGCCCCAGACCTCGCCAGTTCCTCCAGAAACCGGGTTTCCGTTCGATGCACGATCTCCGCTGGATCCGCGAAGCGCCTGAGGACTTCGACGCCGCGATGGCGCGGCGGAGCCTGAGCCCGCTGTCGTCCGAGATCCTGGAGCTGGATGCCAAGCGCCGCCGGATGCAGACCGAACTGCAGGAGATGCAGGCACGGCGCAACGAGGCCTCCAAGGAGATCGGCCAGAAGAAGCGCGCCGGCGAGAGCGCCGACACGCTGATGGCCGAGGTCGCCCAGCTGAAGGACAGGATGGCGGCGGTCGAGGAAGAGGAGCGCGGCGTCGGCGACGCGCTGGACAGGCTGCTGGCCGGCCTGCCCAATGCGCTGGCCGCGGAGGTGCCGGACGGCCCCGACGAGAGTGCCAACGAAGTCCTGCGGGTGCAGGGCGACAAGCCGCAGTTCGATTTCGCGCCGAAAGAGCACTTCGAACTGGGCGAAGGACTGGGCGGCCTGGACTTCGAGGCCGCCGCGAAGCTGTCCGGGTCGCGCTTCGTGGTGATCAAGGGCCAGGTGGCCCGGCTGCATCGGGCGCTCGCCCAGTTCATGCTGGACCTGCATACCCGGGAGCACGGCTATCTGGAGGTCCAGCCGCCTCTGCTGGTGCGCGATCACGTGCTGTTCGGCACCGGACAGCTTCCGAAGTTCGGCGAGGATCAGTTTCGCACCGAGGAGGGTTACTGGCTGATCCCGACCGCCGAGGTGCCTTTGACCAACCTCGTCGCCGAGGAGATCCTGGATCAGGCCGATCTGCCGCTGCGCTTCACCGCGCACACGCCCTGCTTCCGCTCGGAGGCCGGGGCCGCTGGGCGGGACACCCGCGGCATGCTGCGACAGCACCAGTTCGAGAAGGTGGAGCTGGTCTCCATCACCTTGCCGGAACAGTCCGAAGCCGAGCACGAGCGCATGACGGCCTGCGCCGAGGAGGTCCTGAAGCGCCTGGGGCTGCACTACCGCGTTGTCGTGCTGGCCAGCGGCGACACCGGGTTCGGCGCGCGCAAGACCTACGACCTGGAGGTTTGGCTGCCGGGACAGGGGGCCTATCGCGAGATCTCGAGCTGTTCCAACACCGGGGCCTTCCAGGCGCGCCGCATGAAGGCGCGCTACCGGCCGGAGGGCGAGAAGGGCACCCGCTTCCTGCACAGCCTGAACGGCTCCGGCGTCGCGGTCGGCCGGGCGCTGATCGCCGTGCTGGAAACCTATCAGCAGGCCGACGGCTCCATCCGGGTGCCCGAGGCGCTGCAGCCCTACCTGGGCGGACAGGAGCATATCGCCGCCTCATGACCGATCTGAAGCAGGCCCGCATTCTGGTCACCAACGATGACGGCATCCATGCCCCCGGCCTGAAGGTGCTTGAGGCGGCGGCGCGCAGCCTTTGCGACGACGTCTGGGTGGTGGCCCCGGAGGTCGAGCAATCGGCCACCAGCCATTCCCTGACCACGCGCCGTCCCCTGCGCGTGCGCCGCTTCGGCGAGCGGCGGCTGGCGGTCGACGGCACCCCGACCGACTGCGTGCTGGTCGCCGTCAACAAGCTGCTGGGGGACCGCGGGCCCGACCTGGTGCTCTCTGGCGTCAATCACGGCGCCAACCTGGCGGAGGACGTCGGCTATTCTGGCACCGTGGCCGCGGCCATGGAGGCCGCCTTTCTGGGCCTGCGGGCCATCGCCTTCAGCCAGGTCGGCACACCCGGCCAGCCGGTCGACTTCGCCCCGGCCGAGGCCTGGATCCCGCGGCTGGTCGAGCGGCTCTACGGCTTCGACTGGCAGCGCGACCAGTTGATCAACGTGAACTTCCCGGTGCCTCAGGCGTCGGCCATCGAGGAGGTGCGCGTGACCCACACCGGCCGCCGCGACGCCTCGGTGGGTCTCGTCGAGGGGCAGGACCCCGGGGGACGCCCCTACGTCTGGATCGGCGATTGGGCTGCCGACACCACCAGCGACCGCGAGAGCGACCTGGCCGCAGTCGACGAGGGGGCGATCGCGGTCACGCCGCTGCACCTCGACCTGACGCATCACCAGGCCCTGGCGGCCTTGAAGGACCGGCTGCGGTGACGCTGGAGGCCCGCAAGATCCGGCTGCTGATGCAGCTGCGACGGGCGGGCATCGCCAGCACCGAAGTGCTGGCCGCACTGGAGCGCGTGCCGCGCGAGCTCTTCGTGCCGCATGCCTTTCGCGATCAGGCCTACGAGAATCTGGCCTTGCCGATCGGTCAGGGGCAAACTCTCAGCCAACCCGAAGTCGTGGCACAGATGACGGCGGAGTTGGCCGTCGACAAGACGATGACCGTTCTCGAGATCGGCACAGGCTCAGGCTATCAGGCTGCGGTGCTGGCGCGGCTGGCGCGGCGTGTCTACAGCATCGAGCGACACAAGCCGCTGCTGGATGAGGCGGAAGCGCGCTTCGCCAAGCTGCGCCTGCACAATGTCACGGCCCGTCTGGGCGACGGCAGCCGCGGCTGGCCGGAGCCGCGCAGCTTTCCGCGCATCATCGTCACCTGCGCCGCCGCGCTGCCGCCCGAACCGCTTTTGCAGCAGCTCCGTCCGGGCGGCATCATGCTGCTGCCGGTCGGCGAGACGGGACGGAGCCAGGAGTTGGTCAAACTGGAGAAGACGGACAGCGGGGTGCGCGAGACGCGGCTCGGCATGGTGCGCTTCGTCCCCCTGGTGGGTGATCCGCCCGCCGTGGCCCAAGGCCGCTCCGCATGAGACCGGCCCGGTGGCCACGCTTGCTGGGGCCGCGCTTCCTGGGGCCGCTCGTCCTGGCCCTGGCGGCGATGCTGGGGCTCTCGGGCTGCCTGCAGACCGCCTCTCTGCCCGAGCCCGGCGTGACGCCGATGGAACCGCCGCCGCTGCCGCCGCGGCGGCCGGCGACGCCGATCACCTTCCTGGCGCAGCAGGACGCGCTGCCGATTCCCGCCGGCCTTTACCGCGTGCAGGCCGGGGACACCGTCTACGCCATCGCCCGGCGCGCCGGCCTGCCGCTGCGCGCCCTCATCGATGCCAACCGGCTGGCGCCGCCCTACGGCCTGAGCGTCGGGCGCGATCTGATCGTACCGCGCGCGCAGGTGCATGTGGTGAAGGCGGGCGAGACGGTCTACGGCATCTCGCGCGCCCATGGCGTCGACATGAGCGAGCTGACGCGCCTGAACGGCGTGGGTGCACCCTTCGAGATCCGGGTCGGCCAGCGCCTGGTCCTGCCCGAGGCCGGGGTCCGCCAGATCGCGGCCGTGGGAACGCCTCCCGCGCCGCAACCCCTGCAAGCGCAGCAATCCCCGCAAGCGCCGCAACAGGTCTTGCGACCGCCGCCGACGCGGCCGGCAACTCCCGAGCCGGCACAACCGGCGACGACACCCTCGGCACCGCCCGCAGCGGAACGGCCGCAGGCGCCGGCAGACCAACCGCCGCTGCCGCCGCGCCGTCCGGCGGTCGCACAGGCTCCACCGCAGGCGCAGCCGGCCGGACCGGCGCCGGCGGTCCAGCCCTCGCGCCCGCCCCAGACGGCTGCGATCCCGCAACCGCCGCCGCGTGCCGGCGGGCGGTTCGCCTGGCCGCTGCGCGGGCGCATCCTCGCGCGTTACGGCCCGCAGGAC
>JANQPZ010000173.1 GCA_028285215.1 Rhodovibrionaceae bacterium
ATGGCAGGCGCCGATCACGCCGGCGTCGGCGTCGGCCAGCAGTACGGGCGCGCAGTCGGCCGCCAGAACGCCCAGGGCGACGTTGCGGCGAGTGGTCACCATACCGTCGGCGCGCGGGCCTTGGCCGACCTCCCAAGGCTCGGTCACCTCGACCACCTCTGCCGAGTGAATCTGGTGCAGGGTGGCCAGCGACTCGCTCGGCAAGTCCAGCTGCGCCAGGGCTCGGCGCCGGTTTTCCCGGACCGCGGCGGGATCGTCGCCGGATCCGGGGCCGCAGTTGAGCGAGGCGTAGATGCCCTGGGACACGCCGCCCTCGCGCGAAAAGAAGGCGTGGCGAACGCCCGGGAGATCGTTAAGCGGCCCGATGGTCAACATGGCGCCAATGTAGGGGGCTCCGCGCAGGTGCGGAAGAAGACGATTGCCCTTTCGAGCCGGCGAAGTTGCATCTGCCTCGCCGATTTGGGCGGCCGATCCGCGGTGGCGAAGAAGAAAACCCCGCCGCGACCTGCGCGGCGGGGTCGGGATGTCCCGTCAAGTGTCAGGAGAGATCGATGCCCACGGTCAAGGACGAAACCGGCGCGGACCGGATCGGCCTGTCGCGTGAAGCAAGGGAAACTTAGGGGGTTTCTTTCGCTATTGCAACTCATTCTCATTTGCAGAGGCCAGATAAACGAAATTTATCCCTTTGCATTGCCCATAAGATTTGCTGCAGTGCAACATGACGGTTGACTCGTGAGAGCTTCAGGGGCTTGATTTCACAGTTTTGACGTAGAATTCAAAAAACTGAAACAGCCTCCCGGAACGGCCCGCTCGGGTCCCGGAGCCTCCCAAGTCGAACGGAGGCTCGAAACCGAAGAGAGGTGGAGGATCGAACCCGTGGTTGAGATCGCGGCTATCTGGCGTTATCCCGTGAAGGGCCTGGCCGGCGAGCGGTTGCCCAAAGTGCGGCTGACCGCAGGTCAATTGCTGCCGCACGACCGCCGCTTCGCCCTGGCGCACGGTTCGACCCGGTTCGATCCGGGCGCGCCCGAGTATCTGAAACCAAGCAACTTCTTTCAGCTGAAGCGCGACGAGAAGCTGGCGCAGCTCGGTCTGGCCTTCGAGGCCGAGGGCGGGCACTTGACGCTGACCCGCAAGGGTAAGCCCGTGGTGCGCGGTCAGGCAGACCATCCGACCGGCCGCCTGGTTCTGGCGCAATTCTTCGCAACCTTCCTGGGGGAAACCGGCCGCGGCGTGCCCAAGCTGGTGGCTGCCGAAGGCCATGCTTTCACCGACCTGCCCGAACGCCGGATTTCGGTCTTGAACCTTGCAAGCGTGCGCGATCTGGAGCGGGTGGTCCGAGCCAAGCTCGACCCCCGTCGTTTCCGCGCCAACATCTGGCTGGAGGGCCTGCCCGCCTGGGCGGAATTCGACTGGATCGGCCGGACCATCGCCCTGGGGCCGCTGGGTGCCCGGGTGCGTTTGCGCGTCGACGCGCCGATCGAGCGCTGCGCGGCCACGAACGTGCACCCCGAGACGGCCGAGCGCGACCTCAACATCCCACTCAGCCTGCAGCGCGGCTACGGCCACCGGGACATGGGCATCTACTGCGAAGTGCTGGACGATGGCGAGATCGCCGAAGGCCAGACCGCCGACGTGCCCCAGGAAGTGCGCGAAGCCCTGCCGTTCTAACCTGCCGTTCTAACCTGCCGTTCTAACCTGCTGTCCTAGCGCCCGCGGCCGCGCCGCGCTTTCGGGCTCTTGCTCTTGGCGTGGGCGTCGGCGCGCATCAGGGCGGCGGCGAAGGAGTCGGGGTCGGTCTTCATCGGCTCGCGCCGGCCGCTCGGCTTGCGTCGCTTCTTGCGGCCCTCCGCCTTTCGGTTGTAGCCGGCCCCGATGTCGCCGGTGCCGTCCCAGACGGCACGGTGGGGAATCTCCAGGTCGGCGTTCTCCAGGCGCAGGATTTCGTCGCGCAGCTGCGCGGCTTCCTCGAACTCCAGGTTCGCGGCCGCCTCCTTCATGCGCTTTTCCAGCTCGGCGATATGCGTCTTGAGGTCCTTGCCGACCAGCAGGCCCTCTTCCTCGCCGGTGCCGACGGTGACGTGGTCCCGCTCGTAGACCGACTGCAGGATGTCTGAGATCTGCTTCTTCACCGTGGCCGGAGTGATGCCGTGCTCGGCGTTGTAGGCCTGCTGCTTCTCGCGCCGCCGTTCCGTCTCCTCAATCGCCGCCTTCAGGCTGTCGGTCATCTTGTCGGCATAGAGGATGACGCGGCCGTCGACGTTGCGCGCCGCCCGCCCGATGGTCTGGATCAGCGAGGTGGTGGAGCGCAGATAGCCCTCCTTGTCGGCATCCAGGATGGTGACCAGGCCGCATTCCGGGATGTCCAGCCCCTCGCGGAGCAGGTTGATGCCGACCAGCACGTCGAACACGCCGAGGCGCAGGTCGCGGATGATCTCGATCCGCTCCAGCGTGTCGACGTCCGAGTGGATGTAGCGCACCTTCAGGCCGGACTCGTGCAGGTACTCGGTCAGCTGCTCGGCCATGCGCTTGGTCAGCGTGGTGACCAGCACGCGCAGACCGCGGGCGACGGTGTCCCGGCATTCCGCGATCAGATCGTCGACCTGGTTCTCGGTCGGGCGGATCAGGCAGACCGGGTCGATCAGGCCGGTCGGGCGGATCACCTGCTCGACGAAGACGCCGCCCGTGCGCTCCAGCTCCCAGCGCCCTGGCGTGGCCGAGACGTAGACGGAGGGCGGCCGCATGGCGTCCCATTCCTCGAACTTCAGCGGCCGGTTGTCGATGCACGACGGCAGACGGAAGCCGTATTCCGCCAGGGTCGACTTGCGCGCATAGTCGCCGCGGTACATGCCGTTGAGCTGGCCGACGGTGACGTGGCTCTCGTCGACGAACAGCAGGGCGTCGTCGGGCAGGTACTCGAAGAGGGTCGGCGGCGGTTCGCCCGGATTGCGGCCGGAGAGGTAGCGCGAGTAGTTCTCGATGCCGGCGCAGGAGCCGGTCGCCTCCATCATCTCCAGATCGAAGGTGGTGCGCTGCTGCAGCCGCTCGGCCTCCAGCAACTTGCCGGCGGCGACGAACTCGTCCAGGCGGACCTTGAGGTCTTCCTTGATTTGCTGGATCGCCTGGACCAGCGTCGGCCGCGGCGTGACGTAGTGGCTGTTGGCGTAGAGCTTGATCGCCTCCAGCGTCTGGGTCTTCTCGCCGGTCAGGGGATCGAACTCGTAGATCGCCTCGATTTCGTCGCCGAACAGGCTCAGGCGCCAGGCGCGGTCCTCGTAGTGGGCCGGGAAGATCTCGACGGAATCGCCCCGAACCCGAAAGGTGCCGCGGTGGAAGTTGCCGTCGTTGCGCTTGTACTGCAGCTCGGTCATCTCGCGCAGCAGCTGCTTGCGGTCGACGGTCTCGCCGCTGCGCAGGATGCGCGTCATGCGCGCGTAGGTTTCCGGCGCGCCGATGCCGTAGATGCAGGACACCGAGGCGACGATCACCACGTCGCGCCGCTCGAAGAGCGCGCGCGTGGCGGAGTGGCGCATGCGGTCGATCTGCTCGATGATCGAGGATTCCTTCTCCACGTAGGTGTCGCTGCGCGGAACGTAGGCCTCGGGCTGGTAGTAGTCGTAGTAGGAGACGAAGTACTCCACCGCGTTTTCGGGGAAGAAGGAGGTCATCTCCGCATAGAGCTGCGCGGCCAGCGTCTTGTTCGGCGCCAGGATCAGGGTCGGTCGCTGCAGCGCCTGGATCACGTGCGCCATGGTGAAGGTTTTGCCGGAGCCGGTGACGCCCAGCAGCACCTGGTCGCGCTCGCCCTCCTGCAGCGCCTGGGTCAGCTCCATGATGGCCTGCGGCTGGTCGCCGGCTGGCCGAAACTCGGAGGCGACGTCGAGCGGCGGCGAGTCGCCGGAAAGCTGGTCGCGCGCGATGGCCAGCTCGCTCAGGAACTCTTGGTAGGCGTTCTCGGGCATGGCGCTAATGTAGAGCGTTCGGCCCCGAAGTGGCGAGGGGGCAGGTGTTAATTTCTCGGGCTGCAGTCTTCGGCCCGGAGTCTTCGGCTGGAGTCTTCGGCGTTTGCCGGCCGGAGACAGGTATCAGCGGAACAGCATCACCGGAATCTTGCAGAGACGGAGCATGGCCGTGGTGGTGGAGCCGATGATCAGGCTGCGCATGCGCGAATGGCCGTAGGCCCCCATCACCAGAAGATCGATGCCCTCGGTCTCGACGGTTTGCGAGATCGCGGTCTCGGGCTGGCCCGGCACGATGTCGGCCTCGACCCTATAGCCTCCGGCTTTCAAGAGGGCCTGTGCGTCCTCGAGGCCCTTGCGAGTCTCCGCGGTTTCGGGGCCGACCGCCAGCAGGCGGCCCTGCAACCCGGCGAACAGGCGGCTGCGGGCCACGTGGTCCACCGCCTTCATGCTGCTGGCGCCGCCGTCGTAGGCAATCAGGAAGCGCTCGATCGGCCGGAAGGCGCGCGAGGCCACGAAGACGGGCTTGTGACAGGAGCGGACGATGCGCTCGAGGTTCGAGCCGAGGTGAAGCTTCGCGAAATCGGCGGCCTCGCCGCGCTTGCCGATCATCACCAGGTCGGCCTCGCCCTCGCTTTCGGTCACCGTCTCGACGAGATCGCCCAGCTTGAGGCGGGCCTGCACCTCGGCAACTCCGGCGGCCTCCAGGATTGCGCGGGCGTCGTCGAGGATCGCCCGGCCGCGCTTGCGCGCCAGCTTGGCCGTCCGTTCGTCGAGCTCGCTCAGCTCCTCCAGCAGTGCCGTGCGTGCGCCGAGGGCGATGTTGCCGCTGAGGTCGATCGGCGTGCTTGCGGTTTCCCGGCGCCCGAGCACGTGCAGCAGCTCCACCGCCGCCTCGGTGCGCTTGGCGATCCAGGCGGCGTGGTCGCACAGGCTGCGCGCGTAGATCGAGCCGTCGACCAGGGCGATCAACTTGGTCATGAACGGTTCCCCTCAGTGCCCCATCAGCCGGTCGAAGGCGTCGGGTTTGTCGTGGATCGCCAGCTTGTCGACGATGGTCTCGCTTGCCTCGTTGATCCCGACGATCTCGACGTCCGTTCCTTCGCGGCGGAACTTCACCACGATCATATCGAGGGCGGCGACGCTGGAGATATCCCAGATATGCGCCCGGCTGACGTCGATGATCACCTTGTCCAGCGCTTCGCGAAGGTCGAAGGCGTTGCTGAAGGCCTCGGCGGAGGCGAAGAAGACCTGCCCCTCGACCAAATAGGTCCGCGTCGTGCCGTCCGGCGACAAGGTGGAGGTGACGCGGAAGATCTGCGCGATCTTCCAGGCGAAGAAAATCCCGGAGAGCAGCACGCCCACCAGCACGCCGATCGCCAGATTGTGGGTTACGACCACGCAGATCACGGTCGAGAGCATCACGATGGAGGAACTGCGCGGATGGTCGCGCAGGTTGCGGATCGACGACCAGCTGAAAGTGCCGATCGACACCATGATCATGATCGCCACCAGCGCGGCCATCGGGATCTGCTTCACCCAGTCGCCCAGCACCACGATCATGAACAGCAGGAAGATGCCCGCGCAGAAGGTGGACAGGCGGCCGCGGCCGCCGGATTTCACGTTGATGATCGATTGGCCGATCATGGCGCAGCCTGCCATGCCGCCGATGAAGCCGGTTGCCGTGTTGGCCAGGCCTTGGCCCACGCACTCCCGGTTCCGGTCGCTCGAGGTGTCGGTCAGGTCGTCGACGATGGTGGCGGTCATCAGCGATTCCAGCAGGCCGACGGCGGCCACCGCTGCCGCGTAAGGCAGGATGATCAGCAGGGTCTCCAGGGTCAGCGGAATGTCGGGCAGCAGGAACATCGGCAGCGTCGAGGGCAATTCGCCCATGTCGCCTACGGTCCGCAGGTCGAGGTCGAGCAGCAGCGCGGCCGAGGTCAGGACCAGGATGCAGATCAGCGGCGACGGCACCGACTTGGTCAGCCGCGGGAAGAGGTAGATGATCGCCAGGCCGGCGGCCACCATGGCGTAAGTCAGCCAGGGTACCCCGATCAGCTCGGGGAGCTGGGCCATGAAGATCAGGATGGCGAGGGCGTTGACGAAGCCCGTGATGACGGAGCGGGATACGAAGCGCATGACGGCACCCAGGCGCAGCAGCCCGGCGGCGATCTGCAGCAGTCCCGCCAGGACCGTCGCGGCCAGCAGGTATTGCAGCCCGTGCTCCTTCACCAACGTCACCATCAGCACGGCGGTCGCGGCCGTTGCCGCGGAGATCATGCCGGGCCGACCGCCGGTGATCGCGACGATCACCGCGATCGAGAAGGAGGCATAGAGGCCGACCTTCGGATCGACTCCGGCGATGATCGAGAAGGCAATGGCCTCGGGGATCAAGGCGAGGGCGACGACCAGTCCGGCGAGGATGTCGCCGCGGATGTTGCCGATCCATTGGTCGCGATAGGCGAGAAGCGAAGGCATGGCATGTCCCGGTTAATTCGAGCGCACGGATCGGCTGCGCGATCCCTCGCGCGACGCACCGGACTCAAGGGTCCGGCCGCCAACGGCAAGGTTCGGCTCTGCAAACGCCACGAAAGAGCAGGAAATTTCTGTAGTTCTGTCTTGATAGAGGAGGTTCTGTTGCAGTGCAACATAGATTCTCCGATCCAGCGCAGGGCCCTTCTGCGCTCAAGGCCGCGGCCGGGCGGATCCGAGAACAGGCCTCCGGCTTCGGTCCGTCTTGGCGACTCCGCGAGTTCGCAGCGACACTGCCGCGATGTCTGACTTTTGGGAGTGCCGGATCGGATGATCGTCGTCTACGGACTCAAGAACTGCGATAGCTGCCGCAAGGCACGGGGCTGGCTGGAGGGGCAGGGGATCGCTCACCGTTTTCACGATCTGCGCGCCGATGGCTTTCCCGGCGAACGCCTGCCTGCCTGGCTGTCGGCGGTGGGCTGGGAGACACTGCTCAACCGCCGCGGTACGACTTGGCGGCAGCTTCCGGAAGAGACGCGCGCCGGCGCCGGAGCCGAGACGGTCGCGGAGTTGCTGGAGGCCTACCCGGCCTTGATCAAACGCCCTGTCTTCGATCTGCCGGACGGGCAGGTGGTGGTCGGCTTCGCAGCGGCTCAGCAGGCGGCCCTGGCCGACGTCCGTTCCAAGTAGTCCGGGTCGGATCGAGAAACGGAGTCGGTCCAGGCACCTTAGTCGGCATCGGGTGCTTCGAGAGCGCCGCCCCACTTGGCCCGGGTTTCGGTGATTTACGGCCAGCCGGACTGTCCGTCAGGCCGCCAGGTGCCGAGCGAAGAACGCGATCACCTGTGCGAAGTGCTCGTTCTCCGTGGGGCTGTCCGGCACATGATCCTGACCCTCGTAATAGTGCACTTCGGGGCTGCGGCCGGCCGCCCGCAGCCGTTTTTCCAGTCGGCGCGTCATCTCGCAACTCCAGGTCTTGTCCTCGCTGCCGTGGCTTAGGAACAGCGGTCCGTCGTAGCGCTCGATCTCGATGGCGGTGGTGGGGCGCAGGGCTTCGCTGCTGCCGCGCCAGGTCCAGGCGCGGTCGGCCGGATCCCAAACGCGCCAGCCGGGATCGCCCCGGTCGCGCCAGGTCGCTGCGTGAAAGGCGCCGCAAACCACGTCCGCCGGGCTGTGAGCGGCAACGGCGTCGGGCGGGCCTTCCAAGCCGTCCCTTGCCATCAGGCTCGTGACCAGCAGGGCGTGCTCGCCGCCGCGCGACAGGCCGTAGAGTCCGACGCGCGGGCCGGCGAAGGCGAACGACCGCAGGGCCGCCAGGGCCTGCACGGTGCGGTCCAGCGGAACCTCCGAGATGCTGCCGGCGTTCCAGGGATTACCGCCCTTGGAGTAGCTCAAGGGGAAGGCCAGAAAACCATGGGCGGCCAGCAGCGCGGCATTGCGGTGACTCCAGCCGGCCCAGGGACCCTCGGACCCGTGCAGAACCATCACGGCCGGGAAGGGCCCATCGCCGGGCGGTCCGTAGGTCGTGCCCCAGTCGGGCAACAGGCGGCGCAGGATTCTCAGCGACATGTCTAGATATCCGATGTCTGGATGCGTCTAAGGAGACAGCGTAAGGCTGCCGGTTTCGCGCTGCACGCGGGACGCTGTGCATGGCTGTGCTGCGTCCTCCGGGACTGCAGTCTCTCGATCGTTCGCAGCTTTGCCGGAGACCTGGGCAGGCTCGCGATCCAGCTCCGCAGAGCGGTCTGGCGCCTTCGTACGGCGAACGTTAGGTTGGGACAGAGAGAGCGTTTCTTCGCACGCTGTGCGTCCCCCTTCGATGCGAGATTCGGAACTCCGATGCTTTGGCTTCCCGCTGCCTGCGCTGTGCTGCTGTCCATGCTCGGCTATACGGTCTTCCAGTCGGAAGCGGTCGGCTTCGGTGCCGCCGTTGCCGGGTTCGTCGCCGGTTTGGTTCTGAAGAGCTACCTTGAGGAGCGACGACAGGCGCGTCAGTCGACGGAGCCGCCCGGCTCGAATCGTTAAACCTCTCCCGATTGGCGTGAAGGTCGGCGTCTCATCCATCCGTCCTGCCAGTCGTTGCGAAGATGGCCGCTGTCCGCGTTACGAAGCTGGATCGAATTTGCCGAGATTTCGATCGAAATCTTGGCTGTGGCGGCGTACCGGCCGCTAACCACGTCAAAAGTGTCGCAGCTCTTGACGCAGTGCAGCATAAGCGCGATTTTCCCGGCAACTGCATATTGGACGCGTTCCAAAACCAGCGTCACATGCAGGTTTCGGCGGCCCTTCGGTGCGGCAACCCGCTCCGAGAACCGCCGGCTTCGAAGACCGCACTGCCTCTCGATAAGGAGATACGAAGACCATGCTGACCGTTGGCGATACCTTTCCCAGCTTCGACCTGACGGCCGTCAAGCCCGGCACGCCGCAGGCGCCTTCCGAGGCTTTCGCGCAGGTCACTGACAAGAGCTATCCCGGCCAATGGCTGGTGGTGTTCTTCTGGCCGAAGGACTTCACCTTCGTTTGCCCGACCGAGATCGCCGAATTCGGCCGGCTGAGCGAGGACTTCGCCGACCGCGACGCGCAGGTGCTCGGCGTGTCGACCGACAACGAGTTCGTCCATCATGCCTGGAAGCGCGACCACGAGGACCTGCGCGCGCTGCCCTTCCCGATGGTCTCCGACATCAAGCGGGATCTGGCGATGCAGCTCGGCATCCTCGACCGCGAGGAAGGTGTGGCCCTGCGCGCAACCTTCATCGTCGATCCCGAGGGCGTCATCCAGCATGTCGCGGTCAACGGGCTGAATGTCGGCCGCAACGTCAAGGAGACGCTGCGCGTGCTCGACGCCTTGCAGACCGACGAGCTCTGCCCCTGCAACTGGGAAAAGGGCGAAGAGGTCTTGAAGGTCGCGTAAGGCAACTGCGCCAAGTCAGCCGGTCTCGTGTCTTCGTATCGGGGCGTTTCGCTGCGCCCCGGGCGGGGACGGGACCGGGCCTCCGCCCGACAAGCATTTCAGGAGTCCGGATATGTCGATTGACAGTCTGAAGAGCCGCATCCCGGCCTACGCAAAGGACATCAAGCTCAACCTTTCCAACGTGCTCGACCCCCATCATCTCTCCGAACAGCAGGTCTGGGGTATCGCTTTGGCAAGCGCCATCGCCAGCCGCAACGCCGAGGTGCTCGGGGCCGTTGCCGCAGAGGCCGAAACGAAGCTGTCGCCGGAGGCGCGGACGGCCACACGGACTGCGGCCGCTCTCATGGCAATGAACAATATCTACTACCGCTCGACCCACCTGATCTCCAATCCGGACTATGGCAAGCTGCCGGCACGCCTGCGCATGAACGCGATTGCCAATCCGGGTATCGATAAGCTGGACTTCGAGCTGATTTCGCTGGCGGTTTCCGCGATCAACGGCTGCGGTATGTGCCTGGACGCCCATGAGCGCGAGGTGCTGGGTAAGGGTGCGACCAAGGAGGGGGTACAGGACGCGCTGAGGATAGCCGCCGTGATCCACGCCGTCGCCGTTACCCTGGAAGCCGAAGCTGTGGTTGGAGCAGAGCGCGCTGCAGCTTAGCTCCGGCGAGACCGGTGGCGCCGTTCAGATGAACGGCGCCACTTCGGTCGCCAACAACAAAGCGCCGCACGCGGCGCCCAATACAACAATCGCATAGGCAACCACCTGCCGGGTGCGGCGGCGGCGTCGTTTGCGAGGGCTTTCGTAACAGAGCAAGGTGAGATAGCCGTTGCGCATCGTCGCGCCGTCGAAGGGCGACTGTTTCATACACACCTCCCATCCATGCGAAATCCATTCAAGCCAGACAACCTCAGAGAGTCATGAGTCAAAGATGTGGTCCCCGGGATTGAAGGCGGGATCGGAGGCGATTCGCGCCGAACCGGCGTCCGCGCGGATCGGCAGGCGGCGAGGGCGTGAGGCAGCTTTGCTCTGCGCGACGGTTGTCATGGCCAGCGCCCTTCGATAGCTTCCGCTCGCTCTTTTTGACGGTTCGCTCGGGCGCTCGTGCCGGTTGCGAGCCTTGCTCCGGAGGAATTCGCGATGCCGCTGCTCGCCGAGCGTCTGTCCCGCATCAAGCCGTCGCCGACGATTGCCGTGACCACAAAGGCTCGCGAACTGAAGGCCGCCGGCCGCGATGTGATCGGCCTGGGTGCCGGTGAGCCCGACTTCGACACGCCGGAGAATGCCAAGCGGGCGGCCATTTCTGCGATCGAGCGCGGCGAGACCAAGTACACCGCTGTCGACGGGACGCCCGAGCTGAAAAAGGCCATTGTCGCCAAGTTCCAGCGCGACAACGGCCTGACCTACCAACCGGAGCAGATCACGGTCGGCACCGGCGGCAAGCAGGTGCTCTACAACGCGCTGATGGCCACGCTCGATCCGCAGGACGAGGTCATCATACCGGCGCCCTTCTGGGTGTCCTACCCCGACATGGTCTTGCTGGCGGAAGGCGAGCCGGTGGTCGTGCCCTGTTCTCAGAATGCCGGCTTCAAGCTGCAGGCGGAGGATCTGGAGCAGGCGATCACCGCGAAAACGAAGTGGCTGATTCTCAACAGCCCGAGCAACCCGACCGGCGCGGCCTACACCGCCGATGAATTGAAGGCCCTGGCAGAGGTTCTGCTGCGCCACCCGCAGGTGTATGTCATGACCGACGACATGTACGAGAAGCTGGTCTACGACGATTTCGAATTCACCACCCTGGCTCAGGTCGAGCCGAAGCTGCTCGAGCGCACTCTGACGGTCAACGGCGTGTCCAAGGCCTATGCCATGACCGGCTGGCGCATCGGCTTCGCCGGCGGGCCGGTGGAGCTGATCAAGGCGATGGCGAAGATCCAGTCGCAGTCGACCAGCAACCCCTCTTCCATCAGTCAGGCAGCAGCGGTCGAAGCGCTGAACGGAACCCAGGACTTCATTCCGGAGAACAATGCCGTCTTCAAGTCACGGCGCGACCTGGTGGTGACTGCCCTGAACAGCTGCCCCGGGCTGAGCTGCTCGGTTCCCCAAGGCGCCTTCTACGTCTATCCCTCCTGTGCCGGGGCCATCGGCAAGACGACGCCGGACGGCAAAAAGATCGAGTCCGATGAAGACTTCGTGACCTATCTGCTGGAGGGCGAGGGGGTCGCAGCCGTCCACGGCGCAGCCTTCGGTCTCTCGCCCTATTTCCGCATCTCCTACGCCACCTCGACAGAGGCTTTGGAGGAGGCTTGCAAGCGCATCAAGCGCGCTTGCGAGGCTCTGGCCTAAACCGCCGCCGTGAAGATTCTCATTTTCGGCAGCGGCGGGATCGGGGGCTACTTCGGCGCCCGCTTGGCCGCAGCGGGCGAGCAGGTCGTTTTCGTCGCGCGCGGCGCCTTTGCCGATGCCCTGAAACACGACGGCCTGAAGGTGTTTTCGGCGCGCGGCGACCTGCATTTGAAACCCGTGACGCTGCATGAGAACGCGGAGACAACCGGGCCCGTCGACGCCGTGCTGATCTGCACCAAGATGTGGTCGCTTCCCGCTGCGGCCGAGGCGATCCGCCCGCTTCTGACTCCGGAGACCGCCGTGGTTCCGTTGCAGAACGGTGTCGAGTCAGTCGCGCTCCTCTCCGACTCCGTCGGCGCCAACAACCTGCTGGGCGGCGTTGCCTACATCTCTGCGCATATCGAAGCGCCCGGCGTAATCCGTCACAACACGCAGCATGCCCGCATTGTGTTCGGGGAACTGGACGGCCGCCGGTCCCCCCGTGCCGAAGCCTTGCATAGGGCGCTGGAGCGCGCCGGTATCGAGGCGGTGCTGACCACCGACGTGACACGGGCTCTGTGGGAGAAGTTCAGCACTCTGGCGCCTCTGGCAGGCGCCTGCAGCTATCTGCGGAAGGACGTCGGCGGCGTGCGGGACAGCGCCGGCGGACGAGAGCTGTTGCAGACTCTGGCAAGCGAATGTGTGGCTGTCGGCCGGGCGCGCGGCGTGGCTCTGCCCGAAGGTTGGGACGCGCAGGTCCATGCGCGCTTCGACGAGTTGGGCGGGGCGGTCAAACCCTCCATGCTGCTCGATCTCGAGCGCGGCAATCCCCTGGAGTTGGAGTGGCTGAGCGGTGCGGTGCTGCGTTTGGGCGACGCTGCCGGGGTCGAAACGCCGGCCAGCCGCACGGTCTACGATGCCCTCCGCCCTTTCGCCGAGGGAAGGAACGCCACACGTGCCCGATCGTAATTTGCCGACCGGAGAGAAAGCAAACGGCCCTGCCTGGCTGAAGCCGGCCTGCGACTACGGGCCTCTGCTGGTCTTTCTCGTCGTCTATTTCGCCAGTGACATCCTGACCGCAACCGCGGCCCTGATGGCTGCCACCGTGTTCGCCGTCGTCGTGTCCTGGGTCGTGACGCGGGCCATTCCGTGGTTACCGCTGTTCGCCGCCGCCATCCTCGGCGTTTTCGGCGGCCTGACTCTCGCGTTCGAAGACGAGATCTGGCTGAAGATTCGGCCGACTGTGATGCAGGTGGTCTTCGCCGTGGCGCTCTACGGATCCTTGCTGCTCGGCAAGCCGCTGCTGAAACTGTTGATCAACCGCGCCTTTGCCATGCCGGACACGGCGTGGCGTGTCCTGACACTGCGCTTCGCGCTTTTCTTCCTCGTTATGGCAGGTCTTAACGAGGTGGTTTGGCGCACCCAGTCGACCGATTTCTGGGTCACCTTTGATACGGTCGGCCAAATGGGCATCAACTTCATCTTTGCGATGAGCCAGCTGCCCTACATGCTGCGTCACCACGAAGAGGCGCAGGCGGCTGCAAAAGGCGGCCAGCTCGAGGGCCGCGGCGACGGCATGAACGACGGTGAAGCGGACCGCTAGAGCGCGATCGTCTCAGGCGGGATCGCCAGAGCGAGTCCACCTGAGGCGATTCTGTTCTAGGACCCGAGAGTTTCGGGCTCGGGCATCGCGCTTGCACTTCGGTCTCAAAGCAACGCTGACGGGGCGCGCCCGGCCTTGCGGGATCTGAAACGCAAGATATCAGTCTCGGTTGACGGTCAATCTGGTGTTAATCACTCGATGCGAGAATTTCAGGTGAGGGACCGCCAGTCTTGCGGCGACCGGGAGCACGGCATGCCGCCCGATTTCACGTCCGCTGTCGCCGACCTGCGCGCGCGTATCACCAATCCGGAGCAGTCGGCCTTCTTCGACTACTGGCTGGCCTGCTTCAAGCCTGGCGGACTCCCGGCACGCAGCGACTTGGATCCACTCGATTTTCCCAGCCTCTTGCCGCGGATCGCACTCATCGACGTTCTGCGCGAGCCTGGCGGACTGGCGTTTCGCTATCGCCTGGCCGGAACGGAGATCGCCAGCCGCGCCCGCCGCGACCCGACCGGCAAGCGTTTCGACGAGCTTTATGAAGGCGACTACCTGGCGCAGGCTCTCGCCGTGTATCAGGAGATCGCAACGTCGGGTCTGCCACATCTCTCCGACCGTACCTTCCTCATCCAGGGCGGCACGGAAGCCCTGGATTACGAGCGCCTGATCCTGCCGCTGGCCGGCGACGGTGCAACGGTCGACATGCTGGTGCTCCTGATCGCGGTGATCGATCAGCGGCGCCTCGACGATGCACTGAGGGCCTTTCGGTGATCCCAGGCACCTCCGACCCCGAGGCCGCCTCCGTGCCAGGCGATGCCACCGAGATGGCGACGCGGGCGGCTGCGAACCGCAGGACTCTGGAACAGGTCGAGCGAGAAGCCGCGAGTTGGCTGACGCGCGACTTCGCAGGAGCCATGCTTGCGATCCACCCGCCTGACGCTCTGCCGCCCCGGAGTGCCTTCGATCCTGTCGAGGTGCCCAAGCTTCTGCCTCATCTCATTCTGGTGACGGTGGAGCGCAACCCTTACCGCTTCCTCGTCAAGCTGACGGGCCAGTCGATGCGCGACGCCATCAAGACGACTCTCAGCGGGCACTACCTGCAGGACTTCCTGGAAACGATGCCGAGCATGCGCTTTCCCATCGAGGACCGTATGCAGGTCTGCGAAACCGGCTTGGCCGTCTACGGCCTGCGCCAGCCGCGCACGCAGATTGCGTTCGACTTCGCGCGTATCGAGTACCTGCACATGCCTTTCGCCAGTGACGGCTACCGGGTCGACCGGATCCTCAGCCTGTTCGCCTACGAAGGTGACAACCGCAGCGCCTTTCGGCGCTAGAGCAGGATCGCCTTAGGTGGACCCGCTCCAGCGAGCCCCCCTAAGGGGATCCTGCTCTAACTATGGACATAGCGGGCAATTCACCTCTCAGGCAGAAGCGCTTCGCTTCCGTTCAGGACGTCAATCCTCCTCCAGGCTGCGATCGAGCACCTTGTTCTGCTGCCCTTTCCAGTCCATCCAAAGGGGGACCACGAGCCCGCCGATCACCCCGGCGACCAGGCCCGCGACGAGCGCATAAACGAACCCGCGGCGTCTCACACCACGTTCTTCTCGACGATCGGCCGCTGGGCGGCGATCCGGTCGTAGCCGAAGCGGCCGGCGACGATCAGCTCTGCAAGAGCACGGCCGACGGCGGGGCTTTGCTGCAGACCATGGCCGGAAAAGCCGTTGGCAAAGAGGAAGTTGGGAACCTCCGGGTGAGGTCCCAGGATGGCGTTGGCATCGAACGGGGCTCCTTCCGCCCGCTGCACCTCGTAGTTCGCCCGCAGGATCGCCGCACCGGCGTCGCTGGCCAGGAAGAGGTAGCCGCTCTCCTGCAGTTGCACGTCGGGCTGCTCACCTTCGACCTCAAGGATCTCGCCCAAGGCCTTGAGGAAGGCGACGCCGAACTGCGACATACGGATGTTCTCCGGCGTCGAGAACTGCTGCCGAATCGAGCCGGCCGAGCGCGCCGTGGCACCGGTCTGGTAGCTGGGGTCGCGCTCAACGACACAGACACTGCCGTCGAAGTCCGGGTGCGCTGCGAGAAAGTAGGCCACAGCCGAGCCAATCACACCGCCGCCGGCAATCATAATATCGAAGTTGTGACTGCCGGTCTTGAGGCGTGTTGCGGGAGGGGTCAGGCTCGGGTCGTTTATGGCGCCGGAAAGTAACAGCGCCTCAGGCGAAAGGCGATTGCCAAGCGAAGCCATGCCTGAGAGCATTCGTACCTACCAGCCCGGGTACGGTGGATCGGCCGGGCTGGAGCGATAAAGGCTCGAGAGACCCGGCCAACTCCCCGGGCGGCCAACCGACGACCCGCCGACCCTCCGTCGAGAAGAGGGGGATGTGCGGGCCGCAACACGGGGAGGAACCGTCATGACGAAGCCGCAAAACGGCGCGGCACGTTGCGCCGTGCTTGTCGGGCCCTATGGCAGTGGCAAGACAAGCCTGCTCGAGGCCCTGCTCTTCGCCGCCGGCGCGACAGACCGCAAGGGCTTGATGGGCGATGCTTCCGCAGAGGCAAAGGCCCGGGAAATGAGCGTCGAGCCGAATTTCGGACAGGCAAGCTATCTGGAAGAGCCCTGGTTCTTCGTCGATTGCCCCGGGTCCGTCGAACTGGCTCAGGATACCCAGGATGCCTTGATCGCCGCCGATATTGCGGTGGTCGTGGCGGAGCCGGAGGCGGCCAAGGCGCAGGCCCTGATGCCGCTGATGAAGTTCCTGGACGACCGGCAGATTCCGCACCTGCTCTTCATCAACAAGATGGACAAGCTGAGCCAGAGTGGCGGCGAACGGGTGCGCGACCTGCTGGCGGCCTTTCAAGCGGCCTCTTCCCGTCCGCTGGTCCTGCGTCAGGTCCCGATGCGCGAAGGCGGCGCCATTGCCGGAGCCGTCGACCTGGTCAGCGAGCGGGCCTGGCACTACAAGCCGCATGCGCCCTCCGATCTTGTGGAGATGCCCGGCGACCTGCGCGACCGGGAGACGGAGGCGCGACAGCAGTTGCTCGAGACCTTGGCCGACTTCGACGACGACCTGCTGGAGCAGTTGCTGGAAGACAAGGTTCCGGCCAACGACGAGGTCTACCGCCATCTGACGGCCAACCTGGCGGCCGATCGTATCGTACCGGTCTTTCTTGGCTCGGCCGAGCAGGACAACGGCGTCCGCCGATTGCTGAAGGCACTGCGTCACGAGACGCCTGGTCCGGAGGCCGCGGCCGGGCGCCTTGGCGTTGCGCCCAAGGCACCCCAGGGTGGCGGAAACGGAGGCGGGGAAGCCTGTGCGGCAGTGGCTCGCACCCTCAACCTCGCCCACGCAGGCAAGGTTTCGGTGGCCCGGTTGCTGCGCGGCAGTCTGAAGGAAGGCGACCGTGTGGCCGGTCAGCGGCTGGCGGCGCTGTTCCGCCTGCAAGGCAGCCAACTGGAGAAGGTGAGCGAGGCCAAGACCGGGGATCTGGTCGGGCTGGGCAAGCTGGAGGGCCCCGCCACCGGCGATCTGGTCTGCCCCGAAACCACGGCGGCCGCCGACTGGGCGGACCCCTTGCCGCCCGTCTACGCGCTGGCGATCCAGCCAAGGAACCGCAGCGACGAGGTGAAGATGAGCGCCGCCTTGAGCAAACTGCTTGAGGAAGATCGTTCCCTGTCGCTGGAGCCCGACCGGGACACCGGCGAAACCAAGCTCTGGGGCCAAGGCGAAGTGCACCTGCGGATTGCTCTGGAAAAGCTTTCCGGTCGCTTCAATGTCGAGGTCGATGCCGAGCTGCCGCAACCGGCGTACAAGGAGACGATCCGTCATGGCACCGATTATCACGCGCGCCACAAGCGTCAGACCGGAGGCCATGGCCAGTTCGCCGACGTCAAGGTAGCCATCGCCCCACAACCACGCGGTGCCGGCTTCGCCTTCCATGATCGGATTGTCGGCGGTGCCATCCCCAAACAGTTCATTCCTGCTGTCGAGTCCGGGGTGCTGGAGGGCTTGCGAAACGGTCCCCTCGGCTTTCCCGTGGTCGACGTGTCGGTGACGCTGAACGACGGTCAGTTCCACGCGGTCGATTCGTCGGAAATGGCCTTCAAGACCGCGGGGCGCATGTCCATCCAGGACGGCCTGCCGGATTGCGATCCTGTGTTGCTGGAGCCGATCCATCGCGTGGCGATCTCGGTGCCCAACGCCTACACCAGCAAGATTCATGGCCTGCTCTCCAGTCGGCGGGGGCAGATCCTCGGCTTCGACGCCAAGCCGACCTGGGAGGGTTGGGACGAAGTGCAGGCCTATCTGCCGGCGGCGGAACTGCGCGATCTGATTATCGAACTCCGTTCGGTGACTCAGGGCAGCGGCAGCTTCACCGCCAGTTTCGATCATCTGTCGGAGCTGACCGGCCGGCTGGCGGACCGCGTGGTTCAGGGGCGCCAGGCAGCGCAGTAGTTCAGGCAGCGCAGTAGCCCCCGGAAAAAAGCCGCGCCGATCCTTGTCAGGAGCGCAATGATATAGGATGGCCGCCTCGGCAGCGATGGCCGAGACAGGAGTTCGGTCGACCCCACCTATTTTTAGAATTATTCCAAACAGCGTTGTAACCAGCTTTTCACGCACTATATCATTTGCTGAGTGGAAAGCCGGCAACGGTTATGCCCGGAAAATCAAGAAGGAGAGCGATCATGAGCCTAAACACCGGTTTGAGCGATGAAGACCGCAAGGTCGTCGCCGAGGGGCTGTCCCGCGTTCTGGCGGACACCTACACCCTCTATCTGAAGACCCAGAACTTCCACTGGAACGTGACCGGCCCGCACTTCGGCCCGCTGCATAACCTCTTCGAGGAGCAGTACAACGAGCTGCGGCTGGCGGCTGACGAGATCGCCGAGCGCATTCGCGCTCTCGGTCATTTCGCGCCTGGCAGCTTCGCCCAGTTTGCCGAGCTGAAGTCGGTCGCGGAGGCTCCCACCAGCCCGCCCAACGCGGAGGAGATGATCCAGCAGCTGACGGGCGACAACGAGACTCTCTCCCGGGTGGCGCGCAGCGTGCAGACCACGGCCGAAAACGCCGGCGACGAGGTGACGATCGGCATGATGGTGGATCGTATGTCCGTCCACGAAAAGGCGGCCTGGATGCTGCGGGCGCATCTGTAGAAGAGCAACCTGGACTCGAGGGCACCCAGTGGCTGGCTACGATACCTTTCTGCTCGGCTCCGCCGCTTCTCTGGTGGCGGGGCTGGGAACCGGCCTCGGGGCGCTCGCGATCTTCGTGGTACGTCGGCCGACCGCGGCGCTCGAAACCACACTGATGAGCCTGGCGGCCGGTATCATGCTGGCGGCTTCCGTTTTCTCGCTGCTGATGCCAGCACTGGAAGCCGCCGAGCCGAGCGCCGGGCCTGTCGGTGCCGGATTGATCGCTTCGGCGGCGTTCCTGATCGGCGGCGGGCTCTTCTGGCTGGCCCAGCAGCACATGCCCCACGGTCACCTTACGACCGGCCGCGAAGGCCAAGATGACCTTGAGGTCAAGCGGCTCTGGCTGTTTGTGCTGGCGATCACGATCCACAACTTTCCCGAGGGTCTTGCGGTCGGCGCCGGCTTCGGTGGCGACGACCAGTCCCGCTCGGTCGCGCTGACGCTCGGCATTCTGATCCAGAACATGCCGGAGGGGTTCATCGTCGCGGCGGCGCTGGTGGCGCTTGGCTATCCCCATGGGCGCGCCTTTTTCGTGGCCTTGCTGACAGGATTGGTCGAGCCGTTCGGCGGACTGCTGGGTGCTGGAGCCGTAACCTTCGTCGCCCCGCTGCTGCCCTGGGCGCTGGCCTTTGCTGCGGGCGCCATGCTCTTCGTCATCGGCGGCGCGATGATTCCCGAGACGCACCGCAAGGGCTTCGAGAGCCGTGCCGTCTTCGGCCTGCTGATCGGCTTCTGCCTGATGGTGATGATCGACCAGACGATTCAGCTTTAGGAAGCGAGGTTTCTGCGGGCATCGCCGCTGTTGCTGCGGATGGCGCAAAGACAATGCTCGCTAAGCTGTGAGTTGGTCTGCGAGCCCTGTGCCTTACATTGTGGGCGTGATCACGACCAGGAGCCACATGTCATGCTGATCAAGCGCCGCCGGGGCTGGGAATTACCCGAGTCCGCCGCCACGCCTGAGCCGATCTATCACGGGCGCCGCCGCTTTCTGCGCAGCGCGGCTGCCGGATCGGTGCTCGTAGGGGCCGGTGGTCTGCTGGCTGCATGCGACGAGCCCGCCCAAGCCGACGGTAGCGGGCTGGATGAAGGCCCCGGCGCCCTGCAGATCGCCCAGGCGGCCAGCGACGACCCCAGCGCGCAGCTCTATCCGGTGCCGCGCAACGAAGCCTTCGTGCTCGACCGGGAAATCACCGAAGAGCGATTGGCGATCACTTACAACAACTTTTACGAGTTTGGCTCTTCGAAGAACATCTGGCAGCGCGCTCAGGACCTGCCGATCCGGCCTTGGACGATCTCGCTGACCGGCGAGGTGGAACAGCCGCAGCAGCTTGCCATCGACGATCTGCTGGCCAAGGTGGATCTGGAGGAGCGACTCTATCGCCACCGCTGCGTCGAAGCCTGGGCCATGGCCGTGCCCTGGGCCGGCTTTCCGATGCGTCAGTTGGTGGAGATCGCCAAGCCGCTGTCCTCCGCCAAGTATGTCAAGATGGTCACCTTCATGGACCCCGATGTCGCTTCAGGTCAGCGGTCCAGCTGGTACCCCTGGCCCTACGTCGAGGGCCTTACCATCGAGGAGGCGACGAACGAGCTGGCCTTCATGGGCACGGGCCTCTATGGCAAGCCGATGCCGAAGCAGAACGGCTCCCCGTTGCGTCTGGTTGTCCCCTGGAAGTACGGCTTCAAATCGATCAAGTCGATCGTCTCCTTCGAATTCACCCGCGAGCGCCCGGTGTCGTTCTGGGAGGAAATCCAGGGCAACGAGTACGGCTTCTGGGCCAACGTCAATCCCGAAGTGCCGCATCCGCGCTGGAGCCAGGCCACCGAAGAGCTGCTGGGGGTCGACGAGCGCGTCCCGACTCTGCTCTACAACGGCTACGGCGAGTGGGTCGCGGACCTCTACGAAGGCAAGGATCAGACCAGCCGCACGCTCTGGATGTAGGTCGTCAACGTTCGGCGCCTGATATGCCGAGCATCGCGCCTTCGAGGGCCCAGCCGTCTTCGCGCAGCAGGCTGCCGAGAAATCTGCGGGTTCCGGCGGCATAGCCCTGGACCTCGATCCCCCAGACCTGCGGGCAGTCCTGCTCGATCAGAAAGCGGACGCCGGAGAGAAAGCGCTGCAGATCCCGGCGCGGTGCGGCATAGGCCGTGCGGTCGAGCGCGTCGATGCGCAGCCGCACAACGCCGGTGCCGCCTTGCTGCGGTGTCGGGCACCAGCCGCGCGCCGGCAACGGTACGGCGGTCAGCCCGGTGCGGTCGACCACCCAGGGGCGCGTTGGAGCCGCAGTTGCCCCGGGTTCGCGCGCATGGGTCTGAGCCGCCGCCGGGAGAACCGGAAGGAGCAGGAGCAGCAGGCACAGGATGAGCGGTCGAACCATCTTGCGTGATACGTGCGCGGTGGAAGCGGCATACACGGCTGCAGGTCAGGTCTGTCTCCGCAACTGCACAGTCGTGAGCGAAGCGCTCTCCTGTGTTAGGGCCAGGCAGCCTGCGGAGGCAGGGACATCAGGATGGCTTCTACGTTTCCGCCGGTCTTAAGTCCGAAGGTCGTTCCGCGGTCGTAGATCAGATTGAACTCGACATAGCGGCCGCGTCGGAAGAGTTGGTGTTGGCGGTGTTCCTCGGTCCAGGGCTCCTGCAGATGGCGCCGGACGAGCTGCGGGTAGATCTCCAGGAAGGCACGACCGACGTCCTGCGTGAAGGCGAAGTCGGCGTCCCAATCCTCTTCCAGATAGTCGTAGAAGATGCCGCCGACACCGCGCGCCTCGCCGCGGTGCTTGATCATGAAGTAGTCGTCGCACCAGGCCTTGAACTTCTCGTAGTACGCAGGGTCGTGGGCATCGCAGGCGCGTTGCAGTGCGGCGTGGAAGTCCGCCGTGTCGGCATCGACCGGGTACATGGGGTTCAGGTCCGCGCCGCCGCCGAACCAGGACTTCGACGTCACGATGTGCCGGGTGTTCATATGTACGGCCGGCACCAGCGGCGACTGCATGTGTGCGACCAGGGAGATGCCGGAGGCCCAGAACTGCGGGTTTTCGGCCGCACCGGGGATTTGTTTGGCGAACTCGGGACTGAAAGTGCCGTAGACGGTCGAGGTGTTCACCCCGACCTTCTCGAATACGCGGCCGCGCATCAGCCCCATCCGCCCGCCGCCGCCGGGAGCGCCGCTGTCGTCCGTTCGGTCCCAAACCTTGTAGTCGAAGCGGCCGGCGGGTCGGTCGGCATACTGCTGGGGCGGCGCAAGCTCGTCCTCCAACTCTTCGAAGGCGGCGCAGATCTGGTCCCGCAACTCCTGAAACCAGGCTTCGGCGCGCCGCTGCCGCTCGCTCCAGGCGGTGCGGGGATCTGCATCAGAGGCTGCACCTAGGTCTGCAACGTCCGTCATGAGGGCTCCTCTTGCGGGAAAAGCTTCGCTTGGCGCAGCGCCTCGCCCAAGACCATGGCGCCTGCCACCGCTACGTTGAGCGAACGCTGCCCCTGGCGCAATGGGATGCGCAGTCGAGCGTCGGCGGCGGCATGAACGTCTTCCGGTACGCCGGCGCTTTCCCGGCCCAGCAGCAGAGCATCGCCGGGTGCGAAGGCGAAGTCGATGTAGCTGCGGTCGCCCCGAGTCGTGAGCAGGACCAGCCGCTCGCCCTTTTTCTGCCGAAGCGCGCTGTAGGCCTGCCAGGACCGATGGCGGGTCAGTTCGACGCCGGCCAGGTAGTCCATGCCGGCGCGGCGCAGGCGCCGATCGTCCCAAACGAAGCCGCAGGGTTCGATCACCTCCACGGCGACGCCAAGGCAAGCACCCAGACGCAGCAGAGTACCTGCGTTCTGCGGGATGTCCGGCTGATAAAGAACCAATTTCATGAAAATCTTAACGAGAGACCGGGATAATGCCGGAAGTTGAAGGGCTGGCGCCGGGCGCCGCCTTGGCTGTTGCGGTTCATTGGACCGGTTGTCCTTTACTTGCGCGGGCGGTTTCCTCTATATCCCAGCCCGCGCCGGGACGACGGGTCTCGGGAGTCGCGTCTTTGTTTCACGATGCGGCAGCTAGCCGCAATCGCTCGTGCGGCGGATCGAGGTATATCGGAGCGAGGCAGAGGTCTCTGCGCCGATAATGCGCGTACCGCCAGAAACCTGTTCAAAGTCGTTTGTCTAGGGATACGGAACGCAGATATGGCTGACAGCGCGGACGTTCAGCACGGCGTAGAAGACCAGTCGAAGCGGGATTTTCTCTATCTGGCCGCGGGCGCGGTCGGGGCGGTCGGCGTCGCCGCCGCCGTCTGGCCGATGATCAATTCACTCAACCCCTCTGCCGATGTGCTTGCTCTGGCAAGCATCGACGTGGACCTCAGTCCCATCGCGGTCGGACAGTCGATCACGGTGACTTGGCGCGGCAAGCCGGTATTCATTCGGCATCGCACCGAGGAGGAGATCGCCGAGGCACAGGCGGTGCCGCTCGAAGACCTGATCGACATCCAAAGCGACGACGAGCGGGTGGAGCAGCCCCAGTGGCTGGTGATGGTGGGGGTCTGCACGCACCTGGGGTGTATTCCGCTGGGTCAGAATCCCAACGACAACAAGGGCGAGTTCGGCGGCTGGTTCTGCCCCTGCCACGGCTCGCACTACGACACCTCGGGCCGGATCCGCAGGGGACCGGCACCGCGGAATCTCGAGGTTCCGGCCTATACCTTCATCGACGAGACCACGATCACGATCGGTTAAGTCAGGTGGGGCCAGACTAGCCTCAAGCGAACAAAGGTCGCGAAGCATGGCATTCCAAAGCAACAACGCGCTGGTTCGATGGATCGACCATCGTCTGCCGATCTTCACCTTCATGAACGCCGAGCTGAACGAGTATCCGACGCCTCGGAACCTCAGCTACATGTGGAACTTCGGATCGCTGGCCGGAATCGTGCTGGTGATCATGATTGCCACCGGCATTCTGATGGCGATGCAGTACACGCCGCATATCGATCACGCTTTCGATTCGGTGGAGCGCATCATGCGCGACGTCAACAGCGGCTGGCTGTTGCGCTACGTGCACATGAACGGCGCGCACTTCTTCTTCATCGTGGTCTATCTGCACATCCTGCGCGGCCTCTACTACGGCTCCTACAAGGCACCCCGCGAAATCCTCTGGATGATCGGTGTGGTGATCCTGCTGCTGATGATGGCGACGGCTTTCATGGGCTACGTCCTGCCCTGGGGCCAGATGTCCTTCTGGGGTGCGACCGTCATCACCAACCTCTTCTCGGCGATCCCCTTCATCGGCCCGGATATCGTGGTTTGGCTCTGGGGTGGCTTCAGCGTCGAGAACCCGACTCTCAACCGTTTCTTCGCTCTGCACTATCTGCTGCCCTTCGTGATCGTCGGGATGGTGTTCCTGCATCTCTGGGCGCTGCACCGCTTCGGCTCGAACAATCCGCTGGGCATCGACGCCAAGGGGCCGCAGGACAAGATTCCCTTCCATCCCTACTACACGACGAAGGATCTCTTCGGCCTGGGCGTCTTCCTGCTGGTCTTCTGCGCCGTGGTCTTCTTCGCACCCAACTACATGGGCCACCCGGAGAACTACATTCAGGCGAACCCGCTGGTGACGCCGCCGCACATCGTGCCGGAGTGGTACTTCCTGCCGTTCTACGCGATCCTGCGGGCCATCACCTTCGACATCGGGATCCCCTTCACCGGCATCGTGCTGATCGATGCGAAGCTGGGCGGCGTGATCGCCATGTTCGGGGCCATTGCGGTGCTCTTCGTGCTGCCTTGGCTGGACCGCTCGCCAGTTCGCTCGGGACGCTTCCGGCCGGTCTTCAAGCAGTTCTTCTGGCTGCTGCTGGTCGCCCTGGTCGTGCTCGGCTACATGGGCGCCATGCCGGCGGAGCAGCCCTACGTCGCGATCTCCCAGATCGCGACCGCCTACTACTTCGCCTACTTCATCGTCATCCTGCCGTTGCTCAGCATCCTGGAGCGGCCGAAGCCGCTGCCGGCCTCGATCAGCGAACCCGTGCTGAAGGGCGGCGGCAGCGTTGCCGGCGCGACGGCCAAGCCCATGGAGAAGCCGTAATGCTCAAGCGGCTCGCTGCATCCGCAATCGCCGCTGCGTCGATCTTCGTCGCCGCAGCCGACACGCCCGCCGAGGCCGCCAAGGCCGTCCCGGTGCCCGATTACGATTTCTCCTTCGACGGCGTCTTCGGCACCTTCGATCAGATGGCAAAGCAGCGCGGTTTCCAGGTCTACCGGGAAGTCTGCGCGGCCTGCCATGGGGTGCGCTTTATTGCCTTCCGCAACCTTATGGCGCTCGGCTACAGCGAAGAGGAAGTCAAGGCGCTGGCGGCCGAGTACATGGTCGAGGACGGCCCCGACGAGAACGGTGACATGTTCACGCGCCCCGGCATCCCGGCCGACCGCATTCCGTCGCCTTATCGGAACGAGCAGGAAGCGCGCTTGCTGAACAACGGTGCCTACCCGCCCGACCTCTCGCTGATGGCCAAGAAGCGAAAAGGCGGACCGGACTACATCAAGGCCTTGCTGGTCGGCTACGGCGAGCCGCCCGCGGACGTCGAGCTGATGCCGGGCATGTACTGGAACGACTACTTCCCCGGTCACCAGATCGCCATGCCGGAAATCCTCTTCGACGGTTCCGTCACCTATGCCGACGGAACCGAGGCCACGCTCGAGCAGATGTCCCTGGACTTGGCCACCTTCCTGATGTGGACGGCCGAACCGAGCATGGATCAGCGCAAGCAGACGGGCATCTCGGTGATGCTCTTCCTGCTGGTCTTCACCGGACTGATGTACGCGGTGAAACGCAAAGTCTGGGCCGACATTCACTAGCTAGGGTTTGTCAGGCGAACCGGCGAAACGGCCGCTGCCTGTCGCAGCGGCCGTTTCGCTGATAGCGCGGGCCTTTCGTTCGCAGTTGCAGCCGCTATGATCCCATCAGCAACGGGAACGGGGCAGGGCATGAGCGAAGCGGGCGTGCCGCCGGTCATCGGCGTCATTGGCGGTAGTGGTGTCTACGACATCGAAGGGTTGCAGAAGCGGGAATGGCGGGAGGTTGCCTCCCCTTTCGGCAAGCCGTCCGACGCGCTGCTGTGCGGAGAGCTCGACGGGCAGCGGCTGGTCTTCCTGCCGCGTCACGGCCGTGGCCACGTGCTCTCCCCCAGCGACCTGAACTTCCGTGCCAACATCGACGTGCTTAAGCGGGCGGGCGTCACGGAGATCCTCTCCGTCTCGGCCGTCGGCTCGTTGCGCGAGGATCTGCCGCCCGGCCACTTCGTGCTGGTCGACCAGTTCCTGGATCGCACCTTCAAGCGGGAAACCTCGTTCTTCGGCGAGGGTCTGGTGGCGCACGTGTCTCTGGCGCATCCGACCTGCAGCCGTCTGGGCAGGCATCTGGCCGCGGCGCTGTCCGAGCTATCCATTCCCCATAGCCGCGGCGGAACCTATCTGGCGATGGAGGGTCCGCAGTTCTCGACGTTGGCGGAATCCAATCTCTACCGCAGTTGGGGCTGCGACGTGATCGGCATGACCAACATGCCTGAGGCCAAGCTCGCCCGGGAGGCGGAGCTCTGCTACGCCTCGGTCGCCATGGTCACCGACTACGACTGCTGGCACCCCGATCACGACCACGTCACGGTGGAGGCCATCGTCAAGGTGCTGATGGATAATGCGGAAAAGGCCCGTGCCTTGGTCCGCGCGGCTGTGCCGCGCCTGGCTGAGCGGACGGCTGTCTGCGAGGTCGGCTGTCACCGCGTACTGGACACGGCGATCATCACCGCCCCGGAGAAACGGGATCCCGCGATGCTCGACAAGCTCTCGGCCGTCGCGGGCCGGGTGCTGAATGCCTGACGCGGAGGTTCAAAGGGTCCGGTTATGAAGGTGCCGCTATGAACGTAGATGGTGTCCCTCACCGCACGATCTGGCTCGCCGAGGACGGCTGGTCGGTCGAGATCATCGATCAGACCAAACTGCCGCACCGCTTCGAGACGTTGCGCCTGACCTCGCTGGACCAAGCCGCGGAGGCGATCCGTTCCATGCAGGTGCGCGGTGCGCCGCTGATCGGCGCTACCGCGGCTTACGGTATCGCGCTGGCCATGGCGGAGGATGCCGGCGATGCAGCGCTGAAGGCCGCCTACGATAGTCTGTTGGCGACCCGGCCGACGGCGGTCAACCTGCGCTGGGCGCTGGACGATCTCTACGACCTGCTGCAGCCGCTGGGCGCCAACGCCCGGGCCGCGGCGGCTTACCTGAGGGCTGCGGAGATCTGCGAGGAGGATGTGGCGCTCTGTCGGGCCATCGGCGACCGGGGGCTGCCGCTGATCGAGGCGATCGCTGCCCGGAAGGGCGGCGCCCCCGTGAACGTTTTGACACACTGCAATGCGGGCTGGCTGGCGACGGTCGACTGGGGGACGGCGACTGCACCGATCTACCTGGCGCACGACAAGGGGATTGCCGTGAAGGTTTGGGTCGACGAGACCCGACCACGCAACCAGGGTGCCAGTTTGACCGCCTGGGAACTGACGCAGCACGGCGTGCCGCACGCCATCGTAGCGGACAACGTCGGCGGCCATCTGATGCAGCAAGGCCTGGTCGATCTCTGTATCGTCGGCACCGACCGCACGACCCGCCGCGGCGACGTCTGCAACAAGATCGGCACCTATCTGAAGGCGCTGGCGGCGCGGGATAACGGCGTGCCCTTCTATGTCGCGCTGCCGGGACCGACCGTCGACTGGACGCTGGAGGACGGTCGGGACGTGCCCATCGAGGAGCGCGACGCACGCGAGGTTACGCACGTGACCGGGCGCAACGAGGCGGGCGAACTCGCGACGGTGGAGATTTCCAACCCCGGCAGCCCGGCGGCCAACTACGCCTTCGACGTAACGCCGGCGCGTTTGGTCACGGGCCTGATCACCGAGCGCGGGGTCTGCGAGGCCTCCGCCGAAGGCCTGGCCGGCCTCTATCCGGAGCGGGCGGGCCGCGCAGAGGGGCAAGGCAGCCTGAGCTGACGGCGGTGCCGGTGCCGATGGAGGCCCGCACCGGTTTTGGCGACGGCAGAGGAGCGGAGGACAGGGTGAAATGGACGGCGGAATGCACGAACCGGTGCCGGAGACTCTTCGCGGGCTCGACCATGTCTTGGTGGGGGTGCGCGACCTGGAGGCGGCACGCCTGGACTGGGAGCGGCTGGGTTTTACGGCCTGTCCGCGCGGCAAGCACATCGGTTGGGGGACCGCCAACTACTGCCTGATGTTCCCGCAGGACTATGTGGAACTGATCGGTATCGTCGATGCCAGCCAGTTCACAAACCGCCTGGACGAGTTCCTCGCCGAGCGCGAAGGCCTGATGGCCGCCGCCTTCGCCACCGGGGATGCCGAGCGCTGTGTAGAGGCCTTTCGCGCCGAGGGCATTGCGGCCGAGGGGCCGAAGGACCTTAAGCGCATCATCGAACTGCCGGAGGGCGATGCGCTTCCGGAGTTCCGCCTCGTCTACACACCTCCCGAGGCAACGCCCGAGTTGCGGTCCTTCGTCTGTACCCATCTGACGCCGGAGCTGGTGTGGCGTCCCGACTGGCTACTGCACGCCAACGGGGCCCAGGGCATCGCCGAAATCGTGGTTGCCGTCGAGTCCCCGGGGTCCCTGGGCGTCGCCTACAGCCGGATCTTCGGGCCGCAGGCCGTCAGCGCCGCCGATGGCTGGCTCCAGGTCGCCGCCGGCGACTGCCGCTTGACGTTCCTCGGTCCGGACCGCCTGGCGGCCCGCTATCCGTCGCGACAGAGTCAGCCGCTGCCCTGGCCGGTCGGCTTCGCCGTCCGTGTCCCAGATCTCGCCGTCCCCTCGTCCTTTCTGAAGCATGCGGGTATCGCCTTCGCCGAGACTGCCGAGGGGTGTTTGACCGTTGGTCCGGAGGTGGCTAGCGGCGTGACTCTGGAGTTCGTCGCTTCGCCGTGACCGCTGCTTGGCGCGGGTGGCTCGCTGCCTATATCCCGCTCCATAAACGCCCTACAGGAGAGCGCCGCCATGTCCGATCCCGCCAAAACGCGTTTCGATATCTCACACCTGACACCGGAACAGGCGCGGGTGACGCAGAAGCACGGAACCGAGCGGGCCTTCAGCGGCGCCTACCACGATGAGAAGCGGTCGGGAACCTATGCCTGTGTAGTCTGCGGCACACCGCTCTTTGCCTCCGCTCACAAGTTCGACAGCGGTACGGGCTGGCCGTCCTTCTGGCAGCCCATTGAGGAAGCCAGCGTCGGCACCAGAAGCGACCGTAGTTTCTTCATGGTCCGCACGGAGGTGCATTGCGCGACTTGCGGTGCGCATCAGGGACATGTCTTTCCCGACGGCCCCCAACCGACGGGCCTGCGCTACTGCATCAACTCGGCCAGTCTGAGCTTCGAGCCCGAGAGCTGATCAAGCGGGGCGGACTGTCGCAGTTGGGAGCCGCCTTGCCACATTCTGCCCCTACCGATGCCACTGGGCTGTTGAATTCCCCCGCCGTCGCCCGCATTTACAGCCGCACAGGGGCAGGGTCGTAAGACGGACCGGTCGCGGCTCGGGCAACGCTCCGATATCGCGCCGCCGTCCGCGCTCCATCGCTCATCGCCATCCGTTTTCCCGCTGCCGGCCAAGGTATGACCCCCAGCCTTTCTCCGCCTCTGTTCAGTATTTGCCGATTCCGCTTTGGGCTGTGCAGATGTTGATCGACAGCCTTTTTGTGCTGGGCGGTTTGGTGCTGCTGGTGCTCGGCGGTGAACTGCTGCTGCGCGGTGCGGTGGGCTTGGCCCGTCTGCTGGGGCTGTCACCGCTGTTGATCGGCCTGACCGTCGTGGCCTGCGCGACCTCCATGCCGGAGCTTGTGGTGACCGTTGCGGCGGGGCTCGAGGGGCGTCCGATCATCGGTGTCGGCAACGTCATCGGTTCGAACATCGCCAACATCCTTCTGATCGTGGGCGCCGCGGCACTGATCCAGGTGATGCACCCGCCGCCCGGGTTGGCCCGGCGGGACGGTGCGGTGATGACCGGCGCCACGCTGGTCATGATCGCGCTCGCCTTCGCAGGCACGCTGTTCTGGCCGCATGGTTTGATCTTCCTGCTGCTGCTCGGCGCCTACATCGTGCGCGGCTACGTGGTGGAAAGCCGCCAGGGCAAAACCGGCCCGGATGGTGAGGCGGCCGAGGCCCTGGAGGCGGCGCCCGACTCCTGGCTGCCGGCGATCGGTTTGATCATCGGCGGGGCGATCGGGCTGGTGGTCGGTTCGGAGCTGCTGATCGACGGTGCGGTTGCGATCGCGCAGGCCTTCGGAATTTCCGACGCGGTGATCGGCCTGACGTTGGTTGCCTTCGGGACCTCTCTTCCGGAGCTGGCGACAGCCGTGGTCGCCGCCTTGCGCAAACACGCCGACGTCGCCATCGGTAACATCATCGGGTCCAACATCTTCAACGTCCTCGGCATTCTGGGCGTGTTGGCCTTGGTGTCGCCCTTCGAGTTCACGGCCGAGCTTCTGGTCTTTGACATCTGGGTCATGCTCGGTGCGACGCTTCTTCTGATGGCGGTGCTGGCCTCGGGCCGGTCGATCGGGCGAATGACGGCCCTTGCCTTCCTGGCGATCTACGGCATCTTCATTTACGTCCAATTCGACCCCGCCGCGGTCGCCTTCGCAGACGTTGCGCTGTCGGCGCGCTGAGGCGGTTCTGTCGGCTTCCCGAGAGGATGTTTCAGTTGCTGGCTGCCGATGCCTTACGTCATGTCCTGCTCAATACACCTCGAGACGGTTCGGTCCTCGATGTGGGCTGTCTTGGCTTCAAGCCGGCGATTTCGATGCGGGATGTGCGTCGGGACCCGATGTTCATGCTGCGTGCGTTTCTCAATGAACGGGGTAGTTTGTTCACCTTTCCCGAGGCCGAGCCAGGCACCTCGGCGGCTCGCGTTTCCGTTGCCTAGGGGGCAGTCATGACGCCTGGAGTGGCTTTGGTGACCGGTGCAGCGCGCCGGATCGGGAGAGCCATCGCCGGCGCTCTGGCGGCTGACGGGTGGCGCGTGGCTTTGCACTACAACCGCTCGCGCGATGAGGTCGAAACGCTCTGCGATGAGATCACTGCTGCCGGAGGACGTGCAGTCGCGCTGCGTGCCGACCTGGCCGATACCGACGCCTATGCGGACTTGGTGCAGGAAAGCGCAGATAGCCTCGACGGCCCCCTGACGCTCCTGGTGAACAACGCCTCCATCTTCCAGTACGACAAGCCGCAGACCGTGACGGCAGAGAGTTTCAATGCGCATATGGCGACAAATGCGCTTGCGCCGCTGCTGCTGTCCCAAGCCTTCGCAGCGCGTCTACCGGACGGTGAGAAAGGCCTTATCGTCAACATGCTGGACAACAAGGTCTTCAATCTGAATCCCGACTTCTTCTCCTACACGGTCAGCAAGGTTGCGCTTCATGGCATTACCGAGATGCTGACCCTGGCGCTGGCGCCGCAGATTCGGGTTGCCGGCATTGCCCCGGGCGTCACGCTGATCAGCGGCCGGCAGACGCCGGAGAGCTTCGAGAAATCCCATCGCTACAACCTGTTGCGGCGTGGGGGAACGGTGCCGGAGATCGTGTCCGCCTTGCGCTTCATTATTGCCAGTCCCAGTCTGACGGGTCAGACACTGGTCCTGGACGGGGGACAGTCAAAGGTGCGGCAGGAACGTGATGTCGCCTTTCTGACGGGCACCGAGGAAGAGAGCTAGCATGGTTGCCGCTCCCATCGCGCCCGTTGCCGCAGATGCGGCAACGATGCGTATCTTCTTTCGCGATCTTGCAGTGCAGGTGGGCATTGGGATCCACGACTTCGAACTGGCAAGCCCGCAAAGGGTCTTGGTAAACATCGATCTTTGGGTCGACCGTCGGCAGGGCGTGCGCGCCGGCAAGAGCGACGATATCGCAGATACGCTGGACTACGACGGTTTGCGCGATGCCGTTCAGGCACTGGCGCGGGCGCGCAGATACAACACGCAGGAGTCTTTCTGCTGGGAGGTCTTGAAAGCCTGCCTGACCTTTGAAATGGTGCGCGCCGCCCGCGTATCCACCTGCAAACCCGACGTCTATACCGACACTGCAGGTGTCGGTGTCGAACTCTTCGAGGCGAAGCAGTCGCTCGATCGGTAGTCCGCCCTGGGATCGACCGCAGCCAACCCCTTTACAGTCTTGCGTGCTTTGGGATCGATAGCCATGCCAGAGGCCTTCCGGACCGATCTGACCCTTCTGGTGACGGCGCTTGAGGTGAACTGCGTCATCGGCGTCTACCCCGGGGAGCGGGACAGGGCGCAGCGCTTGCGTCTCGATCTCGAGCTCGAGGCGCAACCACCGGCTGCCTTCGACGACGATTTCGCTAAAGTAGTAGACTACGGTGCGACTCTCGAAAGAGTGAAGCAGGTCTGCGCGGAAAATAAATCGCATTTGTTGGAAACGCTTGCCGATCGGATCCTCGCCGCGTGTCTCGAAGACCGGCGCGTTTTTTCGGCCAGTGTCTGCATCCGCAAACTGGACCTGGATCGAGCTGCAAACGGCATCGGAATCGCCCTGAAAAGACGGCGAATGCCGGCGCCGGAGTCTTAAGTCTCTCGGCGGATGCCAACTCACCGTGAAGAGGCCTAACGTACCGCGTTCACAGTGCTTTTCAGGTACGCACCGAGCTGCAATCACGCGACTGGTCGCTCGAATTGTTCACAGGCGTCCCCGTTCGGTCACGGCCAATCCGTAAACGGGATGGGGTTATGTTCATGACGCTTTTCTAACAGTTGGCTGACAGAGAATCTCGGAAAATCAATAGGTTAGATATGTGCTCAAAAAATAGGCAAACTATAGAACCCCGCAGAATCTCTGCCGTCGGCACCTCGGCCCTTGCCTTTTCCAACAGACTTATCCACAGAGACAGTGGACAGCTCGGAAAAGCCCTGCAAGCGCACCAGGTTCGCCTTTTTGTCAAGCGCTCGAGGCCAACTTATTTGGTGTTTCGGCAACGATTTACGACCTTGGAGGTCTCTGTAATGCCTCTTTTAGATAGGATGTTTTTTAACGTCGTTAACGATTTGTAAACCAATGCGCCGGAGCACCCGCAAGCCCGTTACGAAGGATCCGACTCTCGGGGGCAAGCGCGCACCGCAGGAGCCGGCCGTCTATCGGGAGGCGCCCGCCTCGCCGGGCTTGCCGGGCTTGAAAGAAGAGACAGACGACTACGTAGGGTTGAGTGGGCCTTCGGTGGAGAGACTCGAAGGCGGTTTGGCCGAGGGCGTGGAGATTCTGTCGCGTGCGGTCAAGACGCTGCCGCCGGGCCCCGGCGTCTATCGCATGCTCAACGCCCGGGGCGATGCGCTCTACGTCGGCAAGGCGCGGAGCCTCAAGCGGCGCGTCACCGCCTACACGCAGCTTTCCAAGTTGCCGCGCCGGCTGCAGCGCATGGTCGCCGAGACGGTGGCGCTGGAGGTGACCGCGACTCACACAGAGGTCGAGGCGCTGCTGCTGGAATCGAACCTGATCAAGCGCCTGATGCCGCGCTACAACGTGTTGCTGCGCGACGACAAGTCTTTCCCCTACATTCTGATCGCCGGGGCACACGACTACCCGCAGATCGTCAAACATCGCGGCAGTCACGATCGCGAAGGCCGCTACTTCGGCCCCTTCGCCTCGGCCGGTGCGGTCAATCGCACGGTGACGGCGCTGGAGAAGGCCTTCCTGCTACGCTCCTGCTCGGACGCCGTGTTCAGTCAGCGCACCCGACCTTGCCTGCTCTATCAAATCAAGCGGTGCTCGGCCCCTTGCGTGGGGCGCGTGGATCAGGCGGACTACGCGGCCTTGGTCGAAGATGCGCTGGATTTTCTTTCGGGCAAGTCCAGCAGCGTGCAGCAGGACCTTGCCGCGCAGATGCAGGCCGCGGCGGCACGGTTGGATTACGAGGCGGCTGCTCGCTACCGCGACCGTATCCGGGCACTGGCGCACATTCAGTCGCATCAGGACATCAACGTCGAGGGCGTTGAGGACGCCGATGTGATCGTCGCGCATCAGCAGGCGGGGCAGACCTGCATTCAGGTCTTCTTCTTTCGTGCCGGGCGCAACTACGGCAATCGGGCCTACTTCCCCAGCCATGACAAGCAGCTGGGCTCGGACGAGGTGCTGGCTGCCTTCGTCGCGCAGTTCTACGACAACAAGCCGGTCCCGCGGCAGGTGCTGCTGAGCCATCCCTTGACCGAGCAAGGCTTGATCGCCGAGGCCTTGAGTCAGAAGGCCGAGCGCAAGGTCGAACTGGCGGTGCCGCAGCGTGGCGCCAAGCGCAAGCTGATCGATCAAGCGCTCTACAATGCGCGCGAGGAGCTGGCGCGCCGCTTGGCCGAGAGTTCGGCGCAGCGCCGGCTGCTGGCCGGTTTGGGGGAACTGCTGGGCTCTGACGCGGCACCGGAACGGGTCGAGGTTTACGACAACAGCCATAT
>JANQPZ010000183.1 GCA_028285215.1 Rhodovibrionaceae bacterium
TGCCTCCGATCTGACCAGCAGCGGCAACGAGGTCTCGGTTAGCGGCGACACCAACCTTCAGAACGCGGTGGAGCTCGCCGGGGCCGGCGGCACGCTTAACGTTGGCGCCGGCACCTACAGCGAGGATCTGGTGATCGGTCAGCAGGTGACCCTGCTCGGCGTACAGAGTGGCGTGGACCCCACCGATGGGACACGCAGCGGTGCCGAGAGTGTGATCCTGGGCTCCATTCGTCTGCTCGACGGGGCGGACGGCAGCACGATCGACGGCTTCTCTCTGCAGCAGGGCGGCAACCTGCTCGGCTCCCTGGCCGCGGTCTATCTCGATCCGAACGCCACGGACATCACGATCCAGAACAACATCCTGAGCCGAAGCGGCAATACCGACTTCACCGACCAATCCCGCGGCATTCTGACGGCCATAGACGGCAGCCTCGACGGCTTGATCATCAGCCAGAACAGCTTCACGGGCTGGTCGACCGGCGTGTATCTGAATCCCGGCGCCGGGGCGGCGGAGATTTCTGACAACGCCTTCACGGGCAACAACGTCGGCGTTTCGGTAGACGGTCCCGACGGCGTGCAGCTCGCAGACAACAGCTTCACCGACAATGAATTCGAGGCCGTGGGCCTCGGGCCGGGCGGCCAAGCGCCCCCGACGATCACGCTTTCGGGCAATGAGATCGGTGAGGGCAACGGCAACGAGGGTCAGATCGGCGTCTACGTCAACGGCCTGACTGTGACGGCGGACGCCGCGTCCGACGGAACGGTTCTGAGGCTGGAGGGCACCTCGGTGACCGACCTGACGCTTGTCGGCGAGGGCGATGTCACCGTGGTCGGCAACGGTCAAGCCAACCGGTTGGAAGGCAACGAGGGCGTCAACAACCTCTTCGGAGACGCCGGGAACGATCAACTGTTTGGCGGTGCGGGCGACGATCGCCTGTTCGGCGGTGCCGGGGACGACGAGCTGACCGGCGGCGCGGGCAACGATACCTTCGTCCTCCTTAAGGACGACAGTGGGACCGACACGATCCGTGACTTCGCCGACGGCGACACGATCGATCTGACCGATCTGGTAGTCGGCGATGCCCAAACGGAGCTGCTGTTCGGCGACGACGGCAACGGTAACGCGACGGTCGCTCTGGACACCGCGCCGAACGACGTACGCGTGGTGGTCGAGGGAATCTCCTCCATAGACCTGAGCGTCGACACCGACGGCAACATCAGTCTGGGCAGCGGCACGAGTTAGTGCGGATGCGGTACGAAGGGTGACAGGCCGCCGGACACGCAAAGGGGACGGCGGCCCTTGGTGGAAAGGAAGACGGGGGTCCGCCTGTGCGGCCCCGTCGAAATATGGGTTCCGGGTAAGAGTTTTGGGGTGCAAGCAAGTGGGGAAAATCTCGATGCAGCGGCAGAAGACCGATAAGAAGACGTGGCTTGGATGCGGAGTTCGGCGAGGCTTCGGCTGCGCCCTGCTCACCACCGCCCTGACCCTCGGGGGCGCGCCCATGGCGGCGGGTCAAAGCCTTCAGGATGTGGTCGCTCTGGCGATCGACGCGCACCCGGCCGTGCGAGGCTCCGAAGCCGCCTTCCGGGCGGCGGAACGCACGGTGCAGGAGGAACGGGGCGCCTTCCTGCCCTCCGTCGACCTCACCGGCGATACCGGTTTCCAGCAAACGGATCAGGAAGACGTCAGCGACGAAGACGAGGAGCTCTGGCGCGCGCGCTACCGGCTCTCCGGGACCCAGCTGCTGTTCGACGGCTTCTCGACCAGCAACCGTATCGACGCCTCGACCCAGGAGGCGGAGGCCGCGCTCTTCGACCTGCGCAGCGCCGCGAACGAGATCGCCAATCGGGCCATCGGCGCCTACCTCTCGGTCGCGCGCGACCGCGAACTGCTGGCCTTCGCCCAGGATAACGTCGAGCTGCATCGACAGATTCTCGGCAACGTCGAGGCCGCGGCCGCGGCCGGCGGCGGCTCGGCCGCCGATGTCGCGCAGGTACGCACCCGCCTTGCCTTCGCCGAATCCCAGCAGCGAGGCCTGCGTGGCGACCTGCGCAACTCCGAAGCGGATTTCCGCGAGGCGGTCGGGCAGTCGCCGAGCAATCTCGTCCGACCCGCTGCGCCGCTGGACGCCGTTCCGGAGACCCTGGAGACGGCCATCTCGCTTGCGCGGGAGTCCAATCCCAACCGTAGCGCCTCCATCGCCGCTGCGCGCGCTGCCGGCTTCGCGCTGGACGTGACGCGCGGTCCCTTCCTGCCGCGTTTCGATGTCGAGCTGGCGCACGAGGGCCGCCGCGGCGTTGGCGGCGAGCGCGACTTCGAGACGGACAACACCGCCCTGGTGCGCCTGAGCTGGAATCTCTTCAGCGGCGGCAGCGACACCGCGGCGCGGCGGCGGGCCCGCGAGGAGGAGAACGAAGCCCTGCTGCGGACCCGCGAGATCGATCGCCTGATCCAGGAGGAGATGGAGGTCAACTACAACGATCTGCAGGTGGCGCGCGATCAGCTGGCGCTGCTGCGCGACCGCGTCGGCAATGCCGCCGAGGTGACGGAGGCCTATCAGGAGCAGTTCCGGCTCGGGCAGCGCACCGTGCTCGATTTGCTGGATTCCGGCAACGAACTCTTCGTGGCCCGGGTCGACCTGACCCGCGCGGAGTACGAGGTGATCGGCGCCGCCTACGATGTGCTGACGACCGCCGGAACGGTGCTGAACGCCGTCGGCGTGACAGCCGAGGTACGGGATGTCGAGACCGTTCCGCACCTGGAGTTGGGACAAGACGCAGAGTGGCTGAGCCAGTAGTTCGTGCATTATCGAGCCTGACGGCGGCCGGCTTCATCGCCGGTCGCCGTTTCGTGCGTCCGGGCCGCGGACCGCTCCGCACCGGACAGTTATCTGCATGAGCAGCCTGCCTTCTCTGTCGCCTTCGCATGCCGACCTCGATCCGGCGGCCTTGGGGCGCAGCGAACCCGACGATCCCTTGCTCGCCTGCCTGGTCTTCCTGACCAAGCACTTCGGCCGCCCCCGCTCGGCGATGACCCTGCTGGCCGGTCTGCCGCTGACGGGCGCGCCTCTGACACCCGAACTCTTTCTGCGGGCGGCCGAAAACGCAGGCTTCGCCGCGCGCGTCGTCCGCCGCGGCCTCGACAAGATCCATCCTTGGACCCTGCCGGCTGTGCTGGTACTGCACGATGGCGACGCGCTGGTTCTGCAAGACTGTCCGGCCGAGGGCGACTGCCGGGTGATCCTGCCCGCGGCCGGCGGAGGAGAGTCGACGCTCAGCCGCGCGCAACTGGCCGAGATCTACAGCGGCTACGCGATCTTCGTCAGGCCGTCGCCGCGTTTTGCGGGCGCGGCTGACGGTGGGCCGAGGGTGGGCCGAGCCTCACCGGGGGCGACGCCCCGGGCTCAGGCCTGGTTCTGGGGGACCTTCGCCGAAAACTGGTGGACCTACCTGCAGGTCGCCTTGGCCTCGGTGCTGATCAATCTTTTCGCCCTGGCCAACCCCCTCTTCACCATGACGATCTATGATCGCGTCCTGCCCAACAACGCGGTGGAAACCGCGATGGCCCTGGCGGTCGGCGTCGCGTCGGTCTTCTTCTTCGATTTCCTGCTGCGGATGCTGCGCGGCTGGTTTCTCGACTTCGTCGGGCGCCGTGCCGATGTGATCCTCGCAAGTCGGATCTTCGATCAGCTGCTCGACATGAAGCTGTCCCACCGGCCTCAGTCGTCCGGCGGTTTCGCCAGCACGCTGCGCGAATTCGAGAGCGTGCGCGACTTCTTCACCTCGGCGACCCTGGCTGCCTTCATCGATCTGCCCTTCGCCTTGCTGTTCGTCGCGGTGATCGCTCTGCTGAGCCCGCAGATCGGTCTGCTGCTCGCCGCCGTGGTCGTTTTGCTGCTGTTCTGGGGACTGATCATTCAGATCCCCATCGCGCGGCGCATCCGCGAGAACCTGACGCAGAGCGAGCACAAGCATGGCGTTCTGGTGGAAAGCGTCGGGGGGCTGGAGACGATCAAGGTGGTCGGGGCGCAGGGGCGCATGCGCCGCGCGTGGGAGGAACTGGTCGGTCAGAGCGCCGACCTGGGCCAGAAGATCCGCCTGTACAACAATCTGGGCGTGCAGGTCGTCCACACGGTACAGCAGCTCACGGCGGTCTGCGTGGTGCTGTTCGGCGTCTTTCTGGTGCAGGACGGGCTCATGACCGCGGGCGGGCTGATCGCCTGCGTCATTCTCTCGGGCCGGGCGATCGGGCCGCTGGCCCAGGTGTCCCAAATGATGATGCGGTTTCATCAGACCTGGTCGTCGCTGAAGTCGCTCGATGCCGTGATGCGCTATCCGGTGGACCGGCCCGCCGAGGCCACCTTTCTGCATCGCCCGGAGTTGCAGGGCGGCCTGGTGCTGGAGGGCGTCGGTTTCCGCTACCCCAACAGCCAGGTCGAGGTGCTGCAGCGCCTCGGATTCTCGGTTCAGCCAGGCGAGCGCGTCGGCATCGTCGGCCGGGTCGGTTCCGGCAAGACCACCGTCGCCAAGCTCGCCGCCGGTCTTTACGAACCCACCGAGGGCGCGGTGCGTCTGGATGGCGTCGACATCCGCCAGATCGAGCCGAGCGATCTGCGCGCCAATCTGGGCTTCGTGCCGCAGGACCTGTTCCTGTTCAGGGGCACCATCCGCGAGAACCTGGTGATCGCGGCGCCGCATGCCAGCGATCAGGAGGTGATCCAAGCAGCCCGAGCCGTGGGGCTGCACGACTTCATCGTCCGGCATCCGCTCGGCTACGACCTGCCTGTCGGCGAGCGCGGCGAGGGTTTGTCGGGAGGGCAGCGCCAGGCCGTCGCCCTGGCGCGTGTCCTGCTCAAACGGCCCAATCTTCTGCTGCTGGACGAACCCACCTCGGCCATGGATAACCGCAGCGAGGAGCAGATCCTGCGCAATCTGCCGCTCTATCTGGAGGGCAAGACCATTCTGCTGATCACGCACCGGATCTCGCTGCTGCGGCTGGTGGACCGCGTGCTGGTACTCGACGGCGGGCGGCTGGTGATCGACGGACCTCGTGATGAGGTGCTGGCGCGCCTAGCCGAAGCGCCGGTCGCGGTAAAGGAGCGCTGAGGCCCGATGCGACGCGACGAAGCCTTCATGTCCGAGCTGGCGGCGGCGCTGCACCGGCGGCCCCGTATGGCGGCGCAACTGCTGCTGTTCGCCATTGCCGGCTTCGTGGTCTGGGCCGTGATCTGGGCCGCGCATGCGGAGATTGATCAGGTCAGCAGCGGCACCGGGCGGGTGATTCCCTCGCGCCAGATCCAGGTCGTCCAGAACCTGGAGGGCGGCATCCTCTCCGAACTGCTGGTGCGCGAGGGCGAGACGGTCGAGGCCGGGCAGGTGCTGATGCACCTGGACGACACGCAGCTCACGTCGGACTTCGGGGAGAACCAGGTCAAGGCCCTGGGCCTGCAGGCGGTGATCGCGCGCCTCCAGGCCGAACTCTCGGAGGAGCCGCTTCTCTTCCCGGCGGTTGTGCAGGAGGCTATGCCGCAGGTCACCGAGGCGGAGGCGGCGCTCTACGGCGCGCGGGCGGAGGAGCTCGCTTCGGCCCTGAACCGGCTGGGCGAGCAGCTCAACCAGCGGCGCCGGGAACTCGAGGAAACGGAAGCCCGCATCGTCCAGCTGACTCGCTCGGTCACTCTGACGCGTCAGGAAATCGCGATTCTGGCACCTCTGGTCGAGCGGGGAATCAACGCGCCGATCGATCTGATCCGGCTGCGCCGCGAGGAGAATCAGTACGTTGGCGATCTGGCGGTGGCCGAGAAGACGCGCGAACGGCTGCAGGCCGGACTGG
>JANQPZ010000199.1 GCA_028285215.1 Rhodovibrionaceae bacterium
TCAGGAGGGCGGCGCCCGGCTGCACCCCGGCGCCGAGCGCTACTACCGGGAGGTCGGCGTGAGCATTCCGGAGGGCACCGCCGCGGCCGCGAACTGACCCGTCTCTTTTGATCTGCAAACGACCGGGCGGCCGTCGTGTGCCGGCCGGTCTCGCGATGGAATCCAGGCCCCTATGAACATTCTCTTCATCATGTTCGACCAGCTGCGCTTCGACTACCTGAGCTGCGCCGGGCATCCCCATCTCCATACACCCAACATCGACGCTCTTGCGGCCAAGGGCGTGCGCTTCACGCGGGCCTACGCCCAGTCGACCATCTGCGGCGCCTCGCGCATGAGCTTCTATACCGGGCGCTACGCCTCTTCTCATGGGGCGCAGTGGAACGGCTTTCCGCTGCGGGTCGGGGAGGTGACGCTGGGCGATCACCTGCGCAAGCTCGGCATGGACTGCTGGCTGGTCGGCAAGACTCACATGAAGGCCGATGCCGAGGGGCTGGAGCGCCTGGGGCTGGCGCCGGACAGCCTGATCGGCGCGCGGCAGGCGGAGTGCGGCTTCGATGCCTGGGTGCGCGACGACGGGCTCTGGGCCGAGGGACCGGACGGCTTCTACGACGCCAAGCGCAGTCCCTATAACGAATACCTCAAGACCCGGGGCTACGACGGCAGCAACCCCTGGGCCGACTACGCCAATGCCGGTGTCGCGGGCGAGGAGATCGCCAGCGGCTGGTTCTTCGACAATGCGGACAAGCCGGCCAACATCCGCGAGGAGGACAGCGAGACGCCCTGGCTGACCGGCGAAGCCCTGCGGTTTCTCGCCCAGGCCCAAGCGCCCTTCTGTTGCCACCTCAGCTACATCAAGCCGCACTGGCCCTACATCGTGCCGGCGCCCTACCACGCGCTCTACGGCGCGAACCACGTGCCCGCCGCCGTCCGCAGCGAGATCGAGCGCGAGGATCCCCATCCCGTCTACGCGGCCTTCATGGGCAACCGGATCGGCCAGGCCTTCGAGCGGGAGGAGGTGCGCCGCAAGGTGATCCCCGCCTACATGGGGCTGGTCAAGCAGGCCGACGATCAGATGGGACGCCTCTTCGCCTACCTCGAGGAGAGCGGGCGGATGCAGGACACCATGATCGTCCTGACCTCCGATCACGGCGACTATCTGGGCGACCACTGGCTGGGCGAGAAGGATCTCTTCCACGATCCGTCGGTGAAGATTCCGCTGATCGTCTACGACCCCAGGCCGGAGGCCGATGCGACCCGCGGCACCACCTGCGACGCGCTGGTGGAGAGCATCGACCTGGCGGCGACCTTCGTCGAGGCGGCCGGCGGAAGCGTCCCCGATCACATTATCGAAGGCCGCTCGCTGCGGCCCTTCCTGCACGGCGAGACACCGTCGGCCTGGCGGGACTTCGTGATCAGCGAGTACGACTACTCGGTCACGCCGATGTGCCGGACGCTGGGGGTCTCGTCCCGGGACGCGCGGCTGTTCATGGTGGCCGACCGCCGCTGGAAGCTGATCCATGCCGAGGGCGGGTTCCGCCCGATGCTGTTCGATCTGGAAACGGATCCGGAGGAGTTTCGCGATCTCGGCGACAGTCCGGACCACGGCGAGGTGCGGGCGAAGCTCTATGCGCATCTTGCGGCTTGGGGGCGGCGGATGTCGCAACGCGTCACACGCTCCGACGCCGATATCGAGGCCATGCGCGGCCGGTCCCTGCGGCGGGGCATCCTGCCCTTCCTGCAGGACGGCCGCGAAGTCCCGGACGAGCTGACGGCGAAGTACCGCGGCCCGGTCCGCCAACGGCATCTGGTGGACGACGAGGGGCGATGAGGCGAACTGGTTCCAGCTATCCTGAGCGCAGATCACGGATGCTCCCGTCCCGCTCGAAGATATAGAACGGCACGCGCAGCGCCTGGCCGCGTTCTTTCCGCAGCTCGGGGTCGCGCTCCAGGATCAGGCGGGCGTCGTCGCGGCCATGGCAGCCTGATCTCACTGACGTCACGACAGCGCTCGGCCACCAGATCGGGCAGTCGCGAAGCTGTCGGGGTAAGGACCCGCCTCGAGCTGATATCAGGACGTCAAAGGTTCTGACAGCGTCCCCGGATCTGGGGAGGGTCGAAGCGGTCGGTCCTCAGGGGAGCCGAGCGGCTGAGGGCCCTGTCCGCCGCCTGCCGGCGCATGGAGCTCATGGAAGAGGGAATCCCTGGCAGGGTCGAGGAACAGTTGGTCCTTGTTCGGCTGCTCATCCTCGTAAATCCCCCAGGAAAAGTTGTTGAGCGCACGGCGGATGGACCATTGCTTCCAGGACTTCATATCCGTTCTTCGGAGTGCCGCGTACATGACCTCGTTCGCGAAGCGCCAATCTTTCTCCTTTGCGCGTCTGTCGGGCAGCAGTTGCCAAGCGATGAAGAGAAAGTCGTGAACGATCGAGGCCTCCAGATGCGGACCGACGCGGCCGAGGAAGGGTCGCGCCACACTGGGAACCGACGCCAGGTCCGTCAGCATCCCGGCCGGCACAGTGAGATCCACGGGTTTGCCATCGACCTTGAACGAGACATCGTAGTCGCGCAGCGTGACGTAGTTGACCTCCGAGTCCGATTTCCGACGGACCTTGTTGCGTTTCCGTCCGATGTAGAGATGCGACTTGTAGACAAACTCGGTGACACTCTCGAAGTCCTCGGGATAAGGCGAGGCTATGGTCGGTGTGCGGAAGAGGTCGTTTTCGCTCATCGCCGGTCCCGAACTGCAGTTTGAAGCCGCTTTTCGAGATTATACCATAAGTGGCGTTGAGGCGGGTAGTCTTCCCTTATACCGTTTCGTCTCGTGCAGGTGATCGTTACCCGGACCTGAGGTAGCGAATCCCCTCGTCCCGCTCGAAGAGATAGAGCAGCACGCGCAGCGCCCGGCCGCGTTCGTTCTGCAGCTCGGGGTCGCGCTCCAGGATCAGGCGGGCGTCGTCGCGGGCGACGGCCAGCAGGTCGGCCTGCGTTTCCAGGTCGGCGAGGCGAAACTGCGGCAGGCCCGACTGACGGGTGCCCAGCAGCTCGCCGGCGCCGCGCAGCTCCAGGTCGGTCTCGGCGATGCGGAAGCCGTCGTCGGTCTCGCGCAGCACCTTCAGCCGTTCGCGTGCCACGGCGCCGAGGGGCGGAGCGTAGAGGAGCAGGCAGGTCGACTTTTCCGAGCCGCGGCCGATGCGGCCGCGCAGCTGGTGGAGCTGCGCCAGCCCGAAGCGCTCGGCCTGTTCGATCACCATGACGGTGGCGCTGGGCACGTTGACCCCGACCTCGATCACCGTGGTGGCGACCAGCAGCTGCAGCGGTCCCTCGGCGAAGCCGGCCATGACCGCGTCCTTGTCGGCGGCCTTCATGCGGCCGTGCAGCAGTCCGGTCTTGCCGGGGAAGCGCTCGGCCAGCAGGGCATGGCGCTCCTCGGCGGCGGCCAGGTCGCCGGTCTCGCTCTCCTCGACCAGGGGGCAGACCCAGTAGACCTTGCCGCCGGCCGCGATCTTGCGGGCGACCGCCTCCACCACCTCCTCCAGGCGCTCCAGCGGCAGGGTGCGGGTATCCACCGGCTGGCGGCCCGGCGGCTTGCCGGTGATGCGCGAGGACTCCATGTCGCCGTAGGCCGTCAGCACCAGCGTGCGGGGGATCGGCGTGGCGGTCATGACCAGCACGTCGACGGCGCGCCCCTTGGCCGCGAGCGACAGGCGCTGGTGCACGCCGAAGCGATGCTGTTCGTCGATCACCGCCAGCCCCAGGTCGGCGAAGTCCACGTCCTGTTGAAACAGGGCATGGGTGCCGATGGCCAGGCGGGCCGAGCCCTCGGCCAGGCGCGCCAGGGCGGCCTGACGCGCCTTGCCCTTGTCGCGGCCGGTCAGCACCAGCACCTCGACGCCGGCGGCCTCCGCCAGCGGCGCGATGGTTTCGTAATGCTGGCGCGCCAGCAGTTCCGTCGGCGCCATCAGGGCCGCCTGATGGCCGGCCTCGACGGCGGTCAGCATGGCGAGCAGGGCCACCACGGTCTTGCCGCTGCCGACGTCGCCCTGCAGCAGGCGGAGCATGCGGGTCTCGGCGGCCAGGTCGGCGGCGATCTCCGCCCAGGCCTGCTGCTGTGCCGGCGTCAGATCGAAGGGCAGGGCGGCCAGGGCCTTGGCCGTCAGACCTCCGTCGCCGCGCAGGGCGCGGCCGCGGGCCTTGCGCTGGTTCAGCCGGACGATGGCCAGGGCCAGTTGGTTGGCCAGCAGCTCGTCGTAGGCCAGGCGTTGGCGGGCAAGCGTCGTCGGCTCCAGGTCGGCCTCGCGCTCCGGACGATGCGCCGCCTCCAGCGCCGTGCGCCAGGCGGGCCAGCCGCGCTGGCGCTGCAGCGCCGGGTCCAGCCACTCGGGCAGCTCCGGTGCGCGGCCGACCGCCGCGCGGACCGCCTTGACCACGGTCTTCGGCGTCAGCCCGGCGGTCAGCGGATAGATCGGCTCGACCCCGGCCAGACTGTCCTTCTCCTCGGGCGCCACGATGTAGTCCGGATGGATCATCTGCAGATGGCTGCCGTAGGCCTCGATCTTGCCGCTGACCACACGGGTGGCGCCGAGCGGGAGCTGCTTGGCGATCCAGTCCGGCTTGGCGTGGAAAAACACCAGATCGAGTGTCGAGGTCGCGTCCTCGCAGCGCACGCGCAGCGGCTGACGGGGGCCGCGGCCGGGCTCCTGCCCGGTCACCGTGACCGTCACCGTCGCCACCCGCCCGATCTCGGCTTCGGCCAGACGCGGCTGGTAGGAACGGTCGATCAGGCCCGAGGGCAGATGCCAGCAGAGATCGAGCGCCCGCTCCCCCGCCAGTTTGGCGAAGAGCTTGGCCAGCCGGGGACCGACCCCCGGCAGGGCGGTGATCTCGGCGAAGAGCGGATGGAGGATTGTCGGCCGCACCTGTGCTTCTCGATCGATCGAGGCCGATGGGGAAAGAGGACGTCTGGGCGCTGACAGCCGCGCCCGAGCGGTCTATATCCTAGCGCTGGAAGAACGAGGATGACATGAAGGACGAAACGGCCCGCAAGGAGTCGCTCGAAAACCGGCGGAAACGCCTGCGGTTTCGGGCCTGGCATCGGGGAACCCGGGAGATGGATCTCCTGGTCGGCTCCTTTGCCGACGCCCATCTCGAGAGCTTCGAGTCGCAGCAGCTCGACCGCTTCGAGGGTTTGCTGCTGGAGGCGGATCCCGACCTCTATGCCTGGATGATCGGGCGGGCCGACCCGCCGAACGATCTCGACCACGATGTCATGCGCATGATGCGCGCCTTCCAGTACAAGCCCGTCACCGACTGACACTCAACCCCACAAGCTTTCCGGTATCGAACAGGTGTTGCACCAGGTTTTGAGTGCCCCGGGGCGACGACGTATCGTCAATGCGCCCGAGGGGCTGGACGCTCTGCTGATCGGTCAGGCCTTGGCCGCCGAACCGGCACGCCCGCATCTGCATGTTGCCCGCGACGACCAGCTCATGACGCGCCTAGCCGAGGCGGTGGCCTTCTTCGCGCCGCAGGCCGAAGTGCTGCTGTTTCCCGCGTGGGACTGT
>JANQPZ010000222.1 GCA_028285215.1 Rhodovibrionaceae bacterium
TCAGTCAGCGGCAGCTGATGTACTATCCGGATCGGGAGCCGTTGGACGCGGCGCGCGCGGGTGCCGGCTGGCAGACGGTCTCGACGCAGACGTCCGACGGCCTGCAGCTGACCCACCTCCATCGCCCCGCCCAGGCCGGCCGGCCGACGCTGCTGCTGTTTCACGGCAATGCCGGGCATGCCGGCCACAGGGTCGGAAAGCTGGACTTTCTGACCGGCAGCGGCGTCGGGATTTTTTTGAGTGAGTACAGAGGCTTCGGCGGCAATCCTGGAGCGCCGACGGAAGAGGGGCTCTTCGCCGATGCCCGTTCGACGCTCGCCTGGTTGGCCGGCGAAGGGGTTGCCGGACGCGATCTGATCCTCTACGGCGAGTCCCTCGGCAGCGGCGTCGCCACCGCGATGGCCAGCGAACTCGCCGCCGCCGGGACGCCGGTGGCGGGCGTGATTCTGGAGGCGCCCTTTACCTCCATGGCGGCGGCCGCGCAGTTTCACTATCCGATTCTGCCGGCGCGCTGGCTGGTGCTCGACCGCTACGACAGCCTGAGCCGGATCGGGGGTATCGGCACGCGTCTTCTGATCCTGCACGGTGAGGCGGACCGCACCGTCCCCTTCGCCCTGGGCCGCCAGCTCTATGAGAGCGCGGCGGAGCCGAAGAGCTTCCTTCCTCTGTCGGGCATCGGCCACGTCGCGCACTTCGAGCGGCCGGAGGCGGTTGAGGCGGTGCGGGACTTCGTGCTCGGCGATGGCCAGGTCAGCGACTAGTCGGGATGTCTGGTGCGAGAGGGGTAAAAATATTCATTATAATAATGCGCTATGGAGCTTTTCTTCCTAACCACTTCATGTGATTGCAAGACAGGAGTCGTTGCCGTAGACAGGCCGTCGGCGCCCGCAGTTCCTTTCGCCTGAACCTCGAGTGAAGGGCTCCCCTCGGATGGGCGCCCCTGCCATCGTGACCGCCTCTTCGACCCCTTTGCCGGCAAGGACCAACCGATGTCAGACCAGCTCAGCCTTTCTTGCCGATGCGGTGCCGTTAAGGGGCACATGACGGTCGAGGATCTCGCGTCCATCCCGCGCTACGTCTGCTACTGCGACGACTGCCAGGCCTTCATCCGCTATCTCGACCGCGCGGAGGAGGTCTTCGACGGTTGTGGCGGAACCGAAGTCGTGCATGCGACACCGGCCAGTCTTCATCTGGACAGCGGGACGGAGCATCTGCGCTGTCTGGACTTGAGGGGCGGCGGAACGCTCCGCTGGTTCGCCGCCTGCTGTGGCAGCCCGATCGGCAGCACGCCGAAGTCTCCCGGCTTTCCCTTCGTCAGCCTCGTGGCGACCTTCATCCGCGACACGCGGGAGAAGGCGTCGATCGGGCCGATCCGCGGCCGCCTGATGCTGAAGTACGCCTCTGGCGACGTCGGACCCTTGCGAAAGGACGCCCTGCCGGCCTTCAGGATGTTCCTCAGGGTCGCTCGAACCATGCTGACCGAGCGCCTGTTGCGGCGACACCGCCCCACGCCGTTCTTCCAGGCGGGCGGGGCGTCGCCGCTCTCCCCGCCCCAGGCGCTCACGGCGCAGGAACGCGCGCGGGTCTACGGAGGCCCCGCTGCCTAAGGCGATCGCGCTCTAGGAAGACCGCGCTCCAGGTGACTCTGCGTCGATGAAGGCGAAGCGGACGGCTGCGAGCAGTCCCAAGGCGGCGAGGGGAAGGCAGGCCAGAAAGATCGCGCTGCTGACGCCGGCCGTGACGGCGGCACCCTCGCCGTCCGCGAGGCCGGCCGCGTTGGCGACGATGCCGATCAGGGCCGCGCCGAGCGCGTAGCCGATGCGCTGTACGGTCGGAATCGCGCCGGCGACCCGCTCTATCTCGCCGGGCGCCGCCAGCCGGCGGGCCCGGCGCAGGATGAAGGTCCAGGCCAGCCCGAAGCCGCCGCCCTCGATGGCCGCGAAGAGCGCGATCAGCCAGAGCGGCCCGTTCGGGATCGCGTAGAGCAGCCCGAGGACGCTTGCCGCCGTCAGTCCCATGCCGGCGACGATCAGCAGCGGATCGTGACGCTCGGCGGCCCCGGAGGCCGCGACGGCGACCAGGGTCCAGCCGATCGACGAGCAGGCGATGATGTAGCCGGCCGTCAGGGCCGAGCTGCCGTGCAGGGAGGTGATGAGCAAGGGGCCGTAGATCGCCAGCGGAATCGTGGCCGCCGACATGCAGAACACCATGACCAGCGCGGCACCGGTCGGGCGCGTCACGGCCGCCGGCGCCCGCGGCAGCAGACGGTCCTCGCCGGCACGCCCGTCCAGCCAGACGAACAGCGCCAGGCACAGCAGCCCGGCGGCGACGAGAAGCGGCACTTGCAGGAGGTCGATGTCGGTTCCGGCCAGGGCGACCAGAACGACCGCGGCGGCGAGCGCCAGGAGCCGCAGGCCGGGAAAGCCCATGGCCGGCAGGCTTGCCTCGTCCGGCCGGCCGCCGTCGCGTCGGGTGGCGATCCACAGCGCCAGTCCCGCCGCCTGCAGGGCGAAGAACCA
>JANQPZ010000238.1 GCA_028285215.1 Rhodovibrionaceae bacterium
GAAAGCACCCGACACGACGCTCAAGGTCCGCAAACACACGGTAACGGCCCTCCGCACGCAAAGCCGACAGCTGACCCTCGAAAAAACCTTCGTAGTCCACCGATCCTCTCCCCAAAACAGCCGCGAGACTGTTCTTCGATCTTGCCGAAGTGTAGCTAGCGCCAACTTAACCCAGCTTCCAGGCAGCCGCAAAAATGCCGCAGACAAGCGAGATCAGCACCTCGCAACGTGGATGCCGACAGTCATTGGCTCAATGCGCTAGCGGTAGTCGGGGTTCGGGTAATCGAAGCGACAGCCCGCATCCCACTGGCTGCGCTGGTTGCCGTGCGCCGGAACGCCCCCTGCATCTTTGATCATCCGCGCCAGATGCAGCAGATTCCAGGTCATGAAGGTCGTGTTTCGGTTGGTGAAATCGTTCTCCGGGCCACCGGAGTCCGGATCGAGGTAGGAGGGGCCGGGACCGGCTTCGCCCAGCCAGGCGGCATCGGCCTGGGGCGGGATCACATACCCGAGATGCTGCAGCGAATAGAGAACGTTCATGGCGCAATGCTTGGCGCCATCCTCGTTGCCGGTGATCAGGCAGCCGCCGACCCGCCCGTAGTAGGCGTACTGGCCGCTCGCGTTGAGCTGGCTCGAGTTGCCGTAAAGCCGTTCGATCACCTGCGTACAGACGGAGGACTTCTCGCCGAGCCAGATCGGCGTCGTGACGACCAGGATGTCGGCGGCCTGGACCTTGGCGTAGATCTCCGGCCAGTCGTCGACCTCCCAGCCATGCTCGGTCATATCAGGATAGACACCGGTCGCGATTCGATGATCGATCGGGCGCAGCACCTCCACCGACACACCGTTCTTCTCCAAGATCGCTCGGGAGATCCGGATCAGTCCATCGGTGTGCGACAGTTCCGGCGACCGCTTCAGCGTGCAGTTCAGAAACAGCGCCTTCAGGTCGGAGAAGTCCCATCGGCTTTCGGAGCACCAACGTTCCTGCAACGCGTTCAGCATGGCGATTTCCCTGTTTAGACCCCTGTGCAGCAACGGAATGCCCTTACCGGCGTCGTGCCGGTTCGGGTCGCGATAGCGTGGCCAACCAGCCTAGCAATGCCCCGCGACAGGCAAAAGGCGACCAATAAGGGGCTGGGAGCGAAGAACAAATATCGAATGTGTTTTTAGGGCTGGTGCTTGGCGATCGTCACTGCTTCAATTTTAAGGATGCCCAAGCACAGCCCACCGCGCCTCGCCGATGCGAACCTGAAACTTAAGGCCGATCGCGAGAGCTACGACGCAGAGCTGCTGCAGTTGCAGGAAGAACTGCACGATCTGCAGCGTTCGCTCCGCGCGGCGCGCAGCCGCGCCATCGTGGTTTTCGAGGGCTGGGATGCCGCCGGCAAAGGAGGCGCCATTCGGCGGATGACAGCCCGCCTCGACCCGCGCGGCCTGAAGGTCTGGCCGATCGGTCCGCCCGGGCAGCTCGAACAGCAGCATCACTACATGCACCGCTTCTGGAAACGCCTGCCCGAGGAGGGAACGTTGGCGATCTTCGACCGCTCCTGGTACGGCCGGGTGCTGGTGGAGCGGGTCGAAGGCCTCGCGCCCAAACCGGACTGGCAGCGCGCTTACCGGGAAATCAATACCTTCGAGCGCCTGCTGTGCGACGACGGTCTCCTGCTCATCAAACTGTTCATGCATATCTCGCCGGCCGAGCAATTGCATCGCTTCCAACGACGCCTCGACGACCCGACGAAGCGCTGGAAGCTGACGCCGGAAGACCTGCGCAACCGCAGCAAACAGCCGGCCTACGAAAAGGCGATCTCGGCCATGCTGCAGCGGACCTCGACGAAACACGCGCCCTGGACGGTCATTCCGGCCGAAGACAAGCGCTACGGACGTCTGGCGGCCATGCGCACAGTCATCAAAGGGCTGCATCCGGCGCTGCCGCCCGCGCCGACCCATGTCGACTCGGAAGTGGCGCGTCTCGCCCTCGGCCTGAATCTCAGGCTACCTCACGAAGGTTAACCTGAAGCTGGCTGGCAACCGGCTGTCGGACATCGCGCGGCGAAGACAGAGACAACACCTGTCAGCCGCTTCGGCCTCCGCCCTTTTCCAAACAGGGCCGCACCGCCATGTAAGGCGGCGACCGACCCCGCCGGAACACCCCAGCACCTCTCGGTTCGCCTCACTGCCTGTCGCCGATCCGGCGCCCTCAGATCTCGGAGAGACTTGTCCTGTGCCGCAACCGCCCCTCGCAAAGCCGGAGCCCCTCACCCACGAACTGCACGACCGGAGCTGGAGCGACGACTACGCTTGGCTGCGGGATCCGGACTGGCAAGCCGTCATGCGCGAGCCGGAGCGCTTGACGCCGCAGATCCGGAGCCACCTGGAGGCGGAGAACGCCTACACCGCGGCCGTCCTGAAGCAGACGGAAGGCCTGCAGGACCGGCTCTTCGCCGAGATCAAGGGACGGATCAAGGAAGAGGATGCCAGCGTTCCCGCTCCCGACGGCCCTTGGGCCTACTATCGCCGCTTCCGCAAGGGCGGCCAGCACCCGATCCTCTGCCGCAAGCCGCGGGAACTGGCCGGGGAAACGGGCGGGAAAACGAACGGGGACCCTGCGGCCGAAACGATCCTGCTGGACGGTGACCGCGAGGCCGAGGGCTCCGGCTTCTTCGCCATTCGCGGTGCCGAGCATTCTCCCGATCATGCGCATTTCGCTTGGTCCAGCGACACCACCGGGGCCGAAGTCTGCGATATCCGGATCAAAAACCTCGACGACGGCCGGCTCCTGCCCGAGGTGATTTCCGGCAGCAACGGAGACTTCGCCTGGGCCGGCGACGGCAAGCACCTCTTTTACGTCTCGCTGGATGACAACCACCGGCCCTACCGCGTCTACCGCCACCGGCTCGGGCTGACCCAAGGCGAGGACGCGCTGGTCTACGAAGAGCAGGACCCGGGCTTCTTCGTCGGCTTGGTGGAAAGCGAGAGCCGCCGTTTCGTGATGATCGCCACCCACGATCACACCACCAGCGAGATCTACCTGATCGACGCCCACGCGCCGGAGGCCGCGCCGCGGCTCGTGGCGCCGCGTCAACGCGACCAGGAGTACAAGGTTCACCACGATGCCGCGCGCGACCGGCTGCTGATCTTGACCAATGCGGAGGATGCCGAGGACTTCAAGGTCATGGCGGCCCCTTTGGCGGCCCCGGGCCGCGAGGCCTGGGTCGAAATCCTGCCTCATGCGCCTGGCGTCCTGCGCCTGGATCTCCTGCTGTTGGCCGACTGGATGGTGCGGCTGGAGCGTGCCGAAGGCCTGCCCCGGCTGGTCGCCACCCATCTTGGAGACGGTCGCGAGCAGACCCTCGCCTTCGACGAGGCCGCCTACGCCCTGGCCCTGCAGCCCGGCTACGAGTACGACAGCGACGAGCTGCGTTTCATCTACTCCTCTCCGACGACACCGCCGATTGTCTACGCTCAGGAGCTGAACAGCGGCGCCCGCAGCCTCCTCAAACAGGACGAAGTTCCGAGCGGCCACGACCCGGCGGACTACGTGGTCGAACGCCTGCAGGCGCCGACCGGCGACGGCGAGACCGTACCGGTCACGCTGTTGCGCCATAAGGACACGCCGCTGGACGGCTCGGCACCCTGCCTGCTCTACGGCTACGGCGCCTACGGCATGAGCATCCCGGCCGGCTGGTCGCCCAACCGCCTGAGCCTGGTCGACCGCGGCTTTCTGCATGCCATCGCTCACATCCGCGGCGGCATGGACAAGGGCTATGCCTGGTACCGCACCGGCAAGCTGATGGCGAAGAAGAACAGCTTCACCGATTTCGTCGCGGCCGCCGAACATCTGATCGCCGAGGACTACACGGCCCGGGGAGAGATTGCGATCCACGGCGGCAGCGCCGGCGGCATGCTGGTGGGCGCGACCGTCAACCTGCGCCCCGATCTCTTCAAGGCGGTCTTGGCCGAGGTCCCCTTCGTCGACGTCCTCAACACCATGGTCGACGATACCCTGCCGCTGACGCCACCGGAGTGGCCGGAGTGGGGCGACCCGATCCGCTCGAAGGAGGCCTTCGACTACATCCGCAGCTACAGCCCCATCGACAATGTCGCGGCGACCGACTACCCGCACATCTTCGCCACCGCCGGTATCAGCGACCCCCGCGTCACCTACTGGGAGCCGGCCAAGTGGGTCGCCCGGCTGCGCGCGACCAAGACCGACTACAACCTGCTGCTGCTGCACACCTACATGGAGGCCGGTCACGGCGGTTCCGCAGGCCGCTTCGACAAGCTGAAGGAAGTCGCGATGCTCTACGCCTTCCTCCTGCTGGTCTTCGGACAGGCGGAATCGGAGGTCAGCTTGAGCTGACATGATAGCCTCCTCAGGATGAGGGCATCATAGTCCTCAAGCCATGGCCGGGACGGCAGCCCGCTCTCAAACCAACAGCAGCAACAGTCCGAGCACGATCCCGAGGATCAGCAGCGTCTGCGTCACCAGCAGACCGATGGCGCGGCCGCCGACCTGGCGCAGGGCGGTGACGCTGGTCTTCATCCCCAGCGCCGCGACGGCCGCCACCAGGCACCAGCCCGAGAGCTCCACCAGCAGGAGGCGCAGCGGCTCGGGAATCAGCCCGGCGGAGTTCAAGGCGACCAGAGCGACGAAGCCGAAGAGAAAGCCCGGCAAGGGCAGCTGCGCCTTGCCGCCCTCGGCCCGCAGCTCGGCCCGATAGACCCAGGCCACCGCCAGAACCGCCGGCACCAGAAGCGCGACCCGCAGCAGCTTGGTAAAGGTGGCGACGTCGCCGGCCTCGCCGGAGACAGCGTAGCCCGCACCGACCACCTGGGCCACATCGTGGATGGTGCCGCCGATCAGCAGACCGGCCGCGCGGTCGTCGAAGCCCAGCCCGGCCGTCAGGAAGGGATAGGCAACCATGGCGACGGTCGACAGGGTGGTCACGCCGATCACCGCGAAGATGGTGTCGCGCTCGTGGTTCTTGTGTTTCGGCAGAACCGAGGAGAGGGCCAGTGCGGCCGAGGCGCCGCAGATCGCCGTGGCACCGGCGGTCAGGGTTCCGAAAGCCCGCGCAAAACCAAAGCGCTGCGCCAGCCAGCTGCCCAAGAGAATGGTTCCGACGACGGCCGCAACCGTCACCAGAATCGGCGCGACACCGAGGCCGACGATCTCCTCAAGGGTAATGCGGGCACCCAGCAGCGCGACGCCGAAGCGCAGGATCTTCTTGGACGCGAACTCGACCCCCGGCTGCGTCAGGCTGCCCTTGGCGGAGGCACGGACCAGCAGCATGCCCAATCCGAGGGCCAACAGCATCGCCGGCCAGCCAAGACCCGCCTGCAATCCCTTGGCCGCTGCCGCGAGCACGATGGCCAGCAGCACCCCGGGCACCATCTCCCGCCCGAACGCCAGGAGCCGCTTCCACCACGTCCCGTTATTGGCCACTGTCGTCATACCGGAGATCGAGCCGTGGTCTGTCGAGACGCCGCGCCTCAGCCGCCTCCCGAAAGCGCGAGGCCGCGGGCGGCATCGCAGCGAAAAGGCGCCGGATGGCGCCTTTTCGAACCGGCCCTAGGCCTCGCTGCCGGCCTCTGCCGCTTGGGCTTTCTTGCCGCCGCCGGCCTTCTTGGCAGCCTGTGCCGCCTGCCGCTCGGCCACAGCGATCTTGCCCGCAGCGCCGGTGGTCTTTTCGGCGATGCGTGCCGACTTGCCGCGCCGGCCGCGCAGATAGTAGAGCTTGGCCCGGCGCACGTCGCCACGCCGCACCACCTCGATCGACTCGAGCCGCGGGCTGTGCAGCGGGAAGACACGCTCGACGCCCTCGCCGTAGGAAATCTTGCGCACCGTGAAGGAGGAGTTCACACCGCGATTGCGCCGCGCGATGCAGACCCCCTCGAAGGCCTGGGTGCGCTCGCGGTTGCCCTCGACCACCCGCACGTTGACGCGCAGCGTGTCGCCCGGCGAAAACTCCGGCACCGGACGGTTGACTTCTGCGATCTGCTCCTGCTCGAGCTGGTCGATGATGTTCATGGCTCTCAATCCTGCTTTCGTACGCGTCTCGTCTCGTTGGCCCTGCAGCCGACCGTGGCGACCTCAGTCCGGCGCCTCGGCCTGCCGTTCGCGGTAGCGGCCCCAAAGGTCGGGACGCTGCCGCTGTGTCGTCTCTTCGGCCTGCGCCCGTCGCCACGCACGAATCTCCGCGTGGTGGCCGGACAACAAGACCTCCGGAACCTCGCGCCCCTCCCAAACGGCGGGGCGCGTGTACTGCGGATACTCCAGGAGTCCCCGCTCGAAACTCTCTTCCTCCGGGCTCTCGGCATTGCCCATGACGCCCGGCAGCAGACGCACCACCGCGTCCAGCACCACCAGCGCCGCCAGCTCGCCGCCGGAGAGCACGTAGTCACCGATGCTCAGTTCGGCTACCCCGTGCTTATCCAACACCCGCTGATCAACCCCTTCGTAGCGCCCGCAGAGCAGGCGCAGGCCCGGCCCTGCGGCCAGCTCCCGCGCCGTCTGCGCCGTCAGGACGCGCCCGCGCGGGCTGAGGTAGACCAGCGGCCCCGGCCGATCGACCGTCGCCGCAAGAGCGCGGTCGACCACGTCGGGGCGCATCACCATGCCGGCGCCGCCGCCCATGGGCGTGTCGTCGACCGAGCGATGGCGGCCCGTGGCGAAGTCGCGGATATCGACCGCCTCCAGCCGCCAGATGTCCTTCTCCAGTCCCTTGCCCGCCAGGCTGAGCCCCAGCGGTCCGGGAAAGGCCTCCGGAAAGAGCGTCAGGACCGTGGCTTGCCAAGCAGCCTTGCCTGCGGCGGAAACCCTTGCCCCCGCACTGCCTGTCGAACTCACGCCGGCTCTCCTTAGAAGTGGCGGGTTATGGCGCTTTCCCGCCGCCTTGTCCAGTCCCCTCGGGGGCCTATTCCACCTGGCCCTCGCGGGACCGCATCGTTCCGTCCTGCTCTTCGGCACCCACATCGACCGGCGGGTTCGCCACCAGCCGGCCGGTGGCGAGATCCACCTCCGGCACAGCCTGTCGCGTGAAGGGTATGACGACGGTCCGCCCGCCGTGGCCCTGCACCTCGATCACGTCGCCGGCCCCGAAGTCGTAGATCGCCCTGACCCGGCCCAGCGGCTGCCCTGCCTGGTCGACCACCTCCAGACCCAGCAGGTCGGCGTGGTAGTACTCCTCCTCCTCGGTCGGCGGCAGGGCGGCGCGGTCGACGTAGAGCCGCGTCCCCCGCAGGGCCGCCGCGGCGTCGCGATCGGCAACGCCCTCAATGGCCGCGACCAGCAGATCCTTCGCCCGGCCTTTCCCGGTCATGCGGAAGACCCGCTCGCCGGCCTCGTCCCGCAGATCCCCATAGGCCAGGGCGTCCTCGGGCCGCTCCGTGAAGGTCTTCAGCCGCACCAGGCCACGCACGCCCTGGGCGCCGGCGACGGCGGCCAGACAGACCCGCCGCTCGGCCCAAGGTCGTGCCATGGCGAAAGCGCCTTAACCCTGCGCCTCTTCCTCGGCCGGAGCGGCATCTTCGGCAGCCGCCTCCTCGGCAGGGGCTTCGGCGGGAGCTTCGGCAGCGGCCTTCGCCTCCTCCTCGGCGGCCTGCCGCTTTTCTTCCTGCTCCTTCAGGCGCTCCTGAGCCTTGGCCTTCGGCTTGGGCTTCTTGGTCTGCTCCGGCCGGGCCCGGGGCTCCATCAGGTCCGCCTGAGCGAAGAAGCGCGCGACACGGTCGCTCGGCTGTGCACCGACGCCGAGCCAGTGCTTGGCCCGCTCGTCGTTGAGTCGGATACGGTCCGGATGGTCGCGCGGAACCATGGGATTGTAGAAACCCAGCTTCTCGATGAAGCGGCCGTCGCGCGGGCTGCGCGAGTCCGCCACGACGATGTGGTAGAAGGGGCGCTTCTTGGCGCCGCCGCGGGTCAGGCGGATACGCAAGGACATGACCTGTAAACTCCTCGATTGACCTTTGATTGGTTACGATTGGATCGAACGGCAACCGCCCGGGGTGAGGACGGGCCGAAGCGTGTCGTCGTTAAGCGGCGAAGATGCTGCATTCCCAGTCACTTCCGCTTTCCCTACTTCCGCCGACCGAGGCGGCGCATGGCACGGCCGCCGCCGCCGAAGCCGGGGGGCAGCCCGCCGGGCAGGCCTGCGCCGGCACCGCCGCCCGGCAGCAGTCCCTCCATGCCGCCGCCGCCCATCAGGCTTTCCATGCCGCCCATCTTCTTCACCTTCTTGACCATGCGCTGGGTCTCGGCGAACTGCTTGAGCAGCTTGTTCACCTCCGGCACGGAGGTGCCGGACCCCTTCGCGATACGCTGACGGCGCGACGCCTTGATCAGCTCCGGTCGGCTGCGTTCGGCTTTGGTCATGGAGGTGATGATGGCCATCTGGCGTTTGACGACCTTGTCGTCGACATTGGCCTTCTTGAGCTGGTCCTGGATCTTCGGAACGCCGGGCAGCATCTGCATCATCGATTTGAGCCCGCCCATCTTGGTGAGCTGCTGCAGCTGCTTGTGCATGTCGTTGAGGTCGAAGCGCCCCTTGGCCAGGCGCTTGGCCATGGCCTCGGCGTCTTCCTGTTCCAGCGTCTCCGCCGCCTTTTCGACCAGCGAGACGATATCGCCCATGCCGAGGATACGCCCGGCCACCCGCTCGGGATGAAATGCCTCGAGGGCGTCCAGCTTCTCGCCAGTGCCCAGCAGCTTGATCGGCTTGCCGGTTACCGCCTTCATGGAGAGCGCCGCACCGCCGCGCGCATCGCCATCGACGCGAGTCAGCGCGATACCGGTCAGCCCCACCCGCTCGTTGAAGGCGGCGGCAACGTTGACGGCGTCCTGGCCGGTCATGGCGTCTGCCACCAGCAGGGTCTCGTGCGGCTGCGCGGCATCGCGAACGGCCACGACCTCGGCCATCAGTTCCTCGTCGATGGCCAGACGTCCAGCGGTGTCCAGCAGCACCACGTCGTAGCCCTCGAGCTTGCCCGTGCTGAGCGCCCGCTTGGCGATGGCCACCGGCGGCTCGCCCGGCACGATCGGCAGCGTGGCGACACCGACCTGCTCGCCCAGCACCTTCAGCTGCTGCTGGGCCGCCGGGCGGCGGGTGTCCAGCGAGGCCATCAGCACCTTCTTGCGCTGCTTCTCGCTCAGGCGCTTGGCGATCTTGCCTGTGGAGGTGGTCTTGCCCGAACCCTGAAGGCCGACCATGAGGATCGGCACGGGCGCCGGCGCATTGAGGTCGAGGTCGGACTCGGCGGCTCCGGGATAACGGCCTTCGCGCGCGGCCTGCTCGTCCGCTCCAGGCGTACCGCCCAACATCTCGACCAGATGATCGTGGACGATCTTGACGACCTGCTGGCCCGGCGTGACGGAGCGCAGGACCTCCTGCCCGACCGCCTTGGGGCGCACGCCCTCGATGAAGTCCTTGACCACCGGCAGCGCGACATCGGCCTCCAGCAGCGCCACGCGCACCTCGCGCAGCGCGGCATTGACGTCGTCCTCGCTCAAGCTGGCGCGGCGGCGCAGCTTGTCGAAGACGTCGCCCAGGCGGCTCTGCAGTCCGTCGAACATGTCCTGCTCCCTCGGTGGTCCGAAACGCCAAAGCAAAAGCGCGCCCGTGCGCGACACTCGCGGACGGACGTGGCTCCTCGGAGCCTTCAGGTAAAGGTTTGCCTGAAAGCGCTGCGAAGATATGGGCGGGCAGCGGTTAGGTCAAGCACAGCTCTACACACCGGGAAGCATGGACGCCGCCGGCCGCAGGCTCTTATATGGGCGGCATGACGCAGCCGCTTCCCTTCCTCAAGATGCACGGTCTCGGCAACGACTTCGTCGTGCTGGATGCCCGCGGCCAGGCGCTGGAGCTTTCGCCGGCGGCGGCGCAGCGGATCGCCGACCGCCATCGCGGCGTCGGCTGCGACCAACTGTTGATCCTGGAGCCGGCACGCAACGGCGGCGACCTCTATCTGAAGATCCTCAATGCCGACGGCGGCGAGGTCGGCGCCTGCGGCAACGGCACCCGCTGCGTCGCCCGCCTGATCTTTGAGGAGACGGGCCAGGCGGAAGCCAGGATCGAAACCCGCGCCGGGCTGCTGACCGGCGTGTCCACGGACGGTCAGGTCACGGTCGACATGGGACCTGCGCACCTCGACTGGCAGGCGATCCCCCTGGCGCGCGAGCTGGACACGCTGCATCTGGACTACGCGAAGGGTCCGCTGAACGACCCCGTCGCGGTCAATATGGGCAACCCTCACGTCCTCTTCTTCGTGGCTGACGCCGAGGCGGTGGACCTGGAGAGCCTGGGCCCGCAGATCGAGACCGACCCGCTGTTTCCCGAGCGGGTCAACGTCGGCCTCGTGCAGCCTCTCGGCGGCGATCACCTCCGCTACCGCGTCTGGGAGCGCGGGGTCGGCATCACCGTGGCCTGCGGCTCCGGCGCCTGCGCCGCCGGCGTGGCCGCCGCCCGCCGCGGCCTGACCGGCCGCCAGGTCCGCGTCACCCTGGACGGCGGCGACCTGCGCATCGACTGGCGCGACGACAACCGCGTCCGCATGACCGGCCCGGCCAGCAAGAGCTTCGCCGGCACCCTGGCGCCGGAACTTCTCGGCTAAGGCGATGAAGGTCGACTTCCCAGGGATCATTCTTTTCGTCGAAGACTACCCCGCCTGCCGCAAGTTCTACGGCGAGACGCTGAGTCTGGTCGTGGTCACCGAAAAGACCTGGGACGGCGGCGGCCTGACCGCCTTCGCCTGGGGCGACACCTATCTGATGATCGAATCCGGCGGAAAACGACAAGCCGAGTCTGCCGGTGACAGCAGCTACGGCGGTGGCCTGCCGTTTATTCTGCGCCTCGACGTGAACGACCTGGCGGCCGCGGTCGCGCATCTGGAGGCGGCCGGCGTCAAGCTTGAGCGAGGCAGCTATCCCTGGGGAGAGATCGCGATCTTCTTCGACCCCAACGGCACCCGGCTGGAACTGAAGTCTCCGCCGACCGGCACTGCCAGCTAGAGCCGGATCGTCTCAGGTGGAAGCGAAAC
>JANQPZ010000248.1 GCA_028285215.1 Rhodovibrionaceae bacterium
GTCCGACCTGGCTGGCCAATGCCGTTCCGGCGGCCGTGGATCTCGAGCGCCCGATGATCGCCGTCGTGATCGACGATCTCGGGCTCCGGCGTCAGGCCACCCGCGCTGCCATCGCGCTGCCGGGGCCCTTGTCGCTGGCCTTTCTGGCCTACGCCGAGGATCTCGACGACCAGACCGCAAGCGCGCGGGCGGGCGGGCACGAGCTGCTCCTGCACCAGCCGATGGAGCCGGAGGGGGCGCAGGACCCCGGTCCCGACGCCCTGCTGACGAGCCTCAGCGGCCGGGAGAACGTCGCGCGCCTGACGGCCGCGCTCGACCGCCTGCCGCAGGTCGTCGGCATCAACAATCACATGGGCAGCCGCTTCACCGCCTCGTCGGTGGCGTTGGAGCCCGTGCTGCGCACCCTGCAGCGGCGCGGCCTGCTGTTCCTCGACTCCCGCACCACGGGCGAGTCCGTCGGCCTTGCGACGGCCCGGAGGCTGGGCGTGCCCAGCGTCGGCCGCGACGTCTTCCTGGATCACCGGGCCTCGGCCGGCCGGCCCTATGTCGAGCGTCAGTTGGCCGAGGCCGAGGCCATCGCCCGGGAGAGCGGCGCCGCCGTCGCCATCGGCCATCCGCACGCCGCCACGCTGGATGCGCTGCGCGACTGGATACCGGCCCTGCAGGCGCGGGGCTTCCAGTTGGTCCCCATATCGGCCGTGGTGCAGGCACGGCAAAGCCGCCAGCTTGCCGAAGCGAACCGCGGCCGATAGGCGGCTGGGATGTAACCGTCACAGACGGAAGTCGATGCCTCCCCGACCGGCGCGCGTCAGTCCCGCCGCTTGAGATGATAGGTCAAGGCGTGGCGGACGAGCAGCCTCAGCTTGTCGAGGGGGAGCGCTTCGCCGTCCCTGAAATGGATGCCGCGATTTCCCTCGTAGACGAAGTCGTCCGGAAACTGGTTTTGGAAGTCCGCGAGGATGCTGGTCTGGCAATGGGTGTAGATGGCAAAGCCGCCGCCCTTCGGCAGCCCCAGGCGGATCGTCGAGCCTGACTTGGTCTGCGGCGTCAGATAAGCGGGCTGGCCCCACTTCAGCGTTTCCTCCAGTGGCCCCACCCTGGGCGTCGTCTCCGCCGTTCGGTAGATCAAACGGCGCAGCGTCAGGAGTCCCTGCCGCGCAGAGCCTGGAAACGACGCAAACTTGGCGGCGACGTCGGGATCCTTGAAGGGGGGCTTGGCGTCCATCGCACCCTCGGGTCGGCTGACGTCGCTGAGCTTACCCTAGGGTCCGTTCGAGGTCATCTTCCCGCCCAAGGCGATCCGGCTCTAGATGCATGCTGAGACTGGGATCCACGCCTCAGGCGGGATCGCCAGAGCGAGTCCACCTGAGGCGATCCTCTCTAGACGGAGTCGCCGAGAACGTACCTGCGGAGACCTTCGAACAGGGCGTTCGGCGAGTCGTAGATTTTCCGCGCTCCGGCCTCGGCCAGTTCCTCGCGCGTTCCGTAGCCGTAGGTGATGCCGATGGCCTGGATGCCGTTGTTCAAGGCGCCGAGCACGTCGTGGCGGCGGTCGCCGACCATGACGGCAGCCGAGGCATCGCTGCCGCTGCGCGCCAGTGCGTAGTCCAGGAGATGGGACTTGTCGGAGCGCGTTCCGTCGAGCTCCGCAGCGAACAGCGTCTCGAAAAAGGGATCGAGGCCGAAGTGCGACAGAATCCGCTCCGCGAAGACCTTGGGCTTGCTGGTCGCGACGAACAGCCTCGCGCCGGAGGCCGAAGACAGCGCCGCAAGGCCGGGCAGGACGCCGTCGTAGAGACGGTTCTCGAACAGCCCCACCTCCGCGAACCGCTCCCGGTAGTGGCGTAACGCCTCCTCAGCCGTCGTGCCGTCGCCGGCGAGTACCCGGAGGCTCTCCAGCAGCGGCGGCCCGATGCACCAGGTCAACCGCTCGGGAGGTGGAGGCTCGACGCCGATCTTCTGCAACGCATAGGCGATCGAGCGCGTGATGCCCTCCTTCGGGTCCGTTAAGGTGCCGTCGAGATCGAAGAAGATGGACGCTACCTGCCGGCCATCGATACGTGCCACACCGCGCGACTTACTCGGCAACGAAGATGCAAGACGAGCAGACCGAGAATCGGAAAACGAGAAGTGGTGGTCGGACATGAGAAGACCACTTACTATCGAGAAGCTTGAGATATGTTCGTACTCAGATTGAGTTCTGTCAGCAAGACTCAAATCTAGATCTCTAATTCTAAGAAAAATACAAGTAAAGACTGAATCATCATGCAATTGGAGAGCTTAGGTCGGAAGTTTTTTTTGACTGCGTGTGTCGCAGTCGCATTAACCGGTTGCGGAGGTCCAAATTTTTGGCCGATGGCGACTCTGACTGTCGTGCCAACAGCCGATTTCGAAAGTGACCGCAAAGCAGCGGAACGCATTGCAATAGAAATGGGGTTCGTGCGCTCGCCGTCAGAAAATGAGGGCAAGATCTTCTGGGAGGATAGTAACCCGTGGCGTATGGGTCATCTTTACAATTTGCCGAGTAACACGGATGTCGCTGTCTATACAGGGCATAGGCTCGAAACAGGTATACTGACAGTTAACTTGAGCGACACAAGCGTCGGTGGTTTCAAATTTCCTGAGGAGAGCCAAAATATACTTGAAGAATTGACAAATAGAATGCGTGATGAATTTGGTGACGACCGCGTCAATGTATTCACAAGAGACATAGACTGAAAAATTTCCTGCATTTTATTAGTGATTCCCAATAAAAGACGCCGATTGTCGGGAATTCGGAACGATTTACATTTTACATTTTTGTATCTTTCAGTAGCTGCTTTATCTCCAAATCGACGCTTTAGCCTGTTAGCTGACCGTTGCCCTGCGAGCTGGCCCTGGCCACCGCACGACGAGCAGGCCGGCGCCCGCGATGACCAGCATGCCGATCAGGGTCGTGGCCGCCGGTGTCTCGCCGAACAGCAGGACGCCCCAGACGCCCGCGAAGATCAGATAGGCGTAGTCGAAGGTGGCGATCGTCGCCGGCGGCGCGGACTGGTAGGCCTTGGCGACGCCGGCCGTGATGGCGACGATCAGCAGAGCCATCAGGGCGACCAGCGCCCAGGTGCGCGGCCCCATCGGCGCCCAGGCGCCGAGCAGAAAGCGCTGGATGGAGGCGCCGTCCGAACCCGGGGACCAGAGCGCGAGCGCGCCGCTCGCAAGGACGCCGGCCAGCAGAAAGGCGAGGGTCAGGCCGAGCGACAGGACCAGCGGCCTCTCGTCCCGGCACTTTTGCCGCGTGACGATCATGGCCAGGGCATAGAGGGCCGCGGCGGCAAGAGGCAAGAGCGTCGTGAGCGAAAAGGCCGCGCTCCCCGGCCTGAGGACGATCAGCACGCCGGCGAAACCGAGCAGCAAGGCCGCCCGGCGCCGCGGCCCCACCGGCTCGCGGATCAGCAGCGCCTGGAACAGCGCGATGAACAGCGGCCCCGTATAGAGGGCGGCGGCCGCTACGGCGAGATCGAGGACCGGCAGCGCCGCGTAGAACAGGATCCACATGGCGACCAGCAGCAGGCTGCGGAGGCTCACCCAGGAAACGGCTTTCGGACGCATCGCCGCCAGGGTCCTGCCGGCGCGCAGCAGAACGACCAGAAGGGGCAGGGCGACCAGCGACCGGGTGACGAAGATCTGCCAGAGCGTCAGCTCGGCCCCGACGTATTTGACCAGGGCATCCCCGAAGGACATCAGGAAGACGGAACCGACGATCAGAACGATACCAAGCGTCGTCTTGTCGCCCGACCCGTCGGGTGGTGCCTGCATCCGCCGTTGCCTCTGAGCTGCCCAAGCGTGACCCTGGCGGCCAGCTTGCGCTATAAAACAGTTTCCCTTCCAACGAGTTATGCGTCCTCAAACATTACCTGAAATTATGCATAACCTTCGCAAACGCCTTCCGCCGCTGAGCAGCCTGCTGCCCTTCGAGGCGGCGGCGCGGCATGAGAGCTTCACGCTCGCGGCCCGGGAGCTGCACCTCACCCAGGCCGCGGTCAGCCGGCAGATCCGCGCCCTGGAGGACGACCTGGGCCTGCGTCTCTTCGAGCGGCGGCAGCGGGCGGTGTTCCTGACCGAGGCCGGCCGCGAGCTGGCCCAGGCCGTGACGGCCGGACTGGACGGCATCGCGGCCCGCGCCGGCGAGCTGCGCGGCCGGCGGCGCAGCGGCGAGGTCGTGCTCTTCGCCGAACTCTGTTCCGCGGTCTATTGGCTGATGCCGCGGCTCGCCGATTTCCACCAGCGTCATCCGGACCTGGAGGTGCGCATCTCGGCCTCCACCTTGCCGGTCGGCCAGTCGGGCGAAGACTTCGACGTCGCCCTCCAGACGGCCGGCCGGCCCAGTGGCGCCCATGCCCTGGCCTTCACCGCGTCGGACGACGTCATTCCGGTCTGCAGTTCGGCCTATCTGAAGCGGCGGTCGGCCGGGCGGCAGTCGGGTGGACGGCAGTCGGGTGGGCGGCGGCCGCCGCTTCCGCTCGCCGAGCTGCCGCAGCACCGCTTGCTGCACCACCGCGTGCACCCGCAGGACTGGCCGGACTGGGACGACTGGCTGCAGCGGCTGGGCTCCGACCTGCGCGTCGGCGACGGAGAGACCGGCGGCGGTGCTCACGGCAGCGCGGGGCAGGGCGGTGCGGGTCAGAGCGATGCGGGTCGGGGCGGCGGGGCCGTGGTCTTCGACAGCTATCCCGTCCTGATCCAGGCGGCCGTCGAAGGCCATGGCATCGGCCTCGGCTGGCGCCGCGCGATGGAGCACCTCCTGCAGTCCGGCAAGCTGGTGCGGCCCTTCGCGGAGAGCGTGGTGCTGGACGACGGCCTCGCGGTCTACACGCGCAACCGCAGCCAGGAACGCCCGGCCGTCAAGGCGCTGCTGGCTTGGCTCAAGGCCGAACTGGCCTAGACTGCCGAGTGAGAACGACGGGTCGCATTAGACCTGCTTCGCGCGTTTCGATACAGCTTAGCCAGGCTCGCGCAATGGTAATCAGGAACTTAGTTTGAACAGCTTGCAACCCTACCGACCGCGTCCGGTTGTGATCCTTCCGAGTCTTGAAAGGAATGGATGGTATCTCAAGAGGTATGCCATCCTTGCCGACGGAAGAGCATTTGATGAAGCGATCGCGACCGCCGCTGCTGAGGCAGCCTTCAGTCGGTTGCCGAAAGCGGGGTCGTTGGACGACGAAACGAGCAACCATGGCGTTGCGTTCCAACTTGTCCATCTTGCAGAGGTCGCCGTCGTCTCCCCGGTCTTTTACTGGCAGTGGGGAAGCGTTCTAGCTCATGTCGATCAGATGAGGGCAAGCTGGGAAGCACCAACGGAATTCGGAGATGGGGTAAAGGAAGTCGTTGGCTGCATCTGGGAGATGAACATTGTCCGGTTCGAAGTTGAGGCCTGGACGACCGAACTTTTGGATGGTGCCAAGTCTGCTGCTGATGGGTTGGCCGCTTATCTTCGGCAACACACCTCATCTGACATGCTTGTCTGATGGAGTACAAAGACTTGGATGCGTTGTTACTCATCGATATTCAGCTTGGCTTTGACAATCCGGTCTGGGGAGACCGTAACAATCCAGGCGCCGAGGAGCGGGCCAAAGACTTGCTGACCGGATGGCGCACTGCCGATTTGCCTGTCGTTCACGTGAGGCACGTCAGCACCAAACCTGGTTCACCGCTGAGCGGCAGCGGCACGGAGTTCAAGCCACAAGTCGCACCGAATGCCGGTGAAGTCATCATCGAGAAGTCCGTCAACTCCGCATTCATCGGCACGAATTTACACGCGCATTTGCAAACCATCGGTGCGACCGCACTGACAATTTGCGGTCTGACGACACCGCATTGCGTTTCCACGACAACGCGTATGGCTGCCAACATGGGCTACAAGGTGCGCTTGGTCGCCGATGCTTGCGCCGCATTTACATCCAATGCGGATGTTAGTTTTGATGGCGGTCCCAAGCTGACTGCGGAAGACATTCATCGTTCCGCCTTGGCTCATCTTCACCGAGAGTTTGCTCAGGTCTGCCAGAGCGCAGAGGTACTGAAGGATACCTGAAGTCTGTTCGTCGCTTGACCCCGAGCGCGCAGCTCAGATCACCTGCTTGACCTCCAGCAGGAAGCTGTCGATGCCGCTGCGCAGGACGTCGGCCTGCTTGGCCAGGTCGCTGGCGGCGTCCAGCACCTCGCCGGCCGCGGTCTTGGAGTGGTCGGCGGCTTGATTCACGTCCGCGATGTTGGTCGTGACTTCCGCCGTGCCTGTCGCGGCTTCCTCGATGCTCCGGGCGATTTCGGCCGTGGCCGCGCCCTGCTCCTCGACGGTGGAGGCGATGGAGGCGGTCATCTCCGTCACCTGCTCCATGGTCGCACCGACGCCGTCGATCGCGGCGACCACCGCGCTGGTGGCGCCCTGGATGCTGGTGATCTGATCGCGGATGTCGTCGGTCGCGGTGGCGGTCTGGTTCGCCAGGCTCTTGACCTCGGAGGCGACGACGGCGAAGCCCTTGCCGGCCTCGCCGGCGCGGGCCGCCTCGATCGTCGCGTTGAGCGCGAGGAGGTTGGTCTGGGCCGCGATGTCGGTGATCAGCTGAATGACGTCGCCGATTCTCTCCGAGGCGCCGGCCAGCCGTTCGGTCTCGCTGCCGGTGCTGCGGACCTGGTCGACCGCCTCCCCGACGATCTCCGCCGAGCGGTTCGCCCGCTGGCGGATGTCGCTGATGGTGCTCGAGAGTTCCTCGGCCGAGGCCGCGACGGTCTGCACGTTCGCGGAGGCCTGTCCGGCCGCGGCCGCCACGGCGGTGGCCTGCTGGCTGGTCGAGACCGCGGTGGAGCGCATGGACTGCGCCGAGGTCTCCAGTTCGGCCGAAGCCGAAGTGACGCTTTCCACGACCCCCTGCATGGCGCCCTGGAAGTGCTCGACCACCGTCGCGAAGCCGTCGACCTGATCCTCCATCGACTGCGTGGCGCCGTTGATGGCGACGGCGGCATCCCGAAAGGCGCCGACCATCCCGGTTTCGACGATCCGCCGGAAGTATTTCTTCTGGCTGACATACTCCAGCGAGGCCGTCGATTCCCGAACGTAAGCGTCGGTGCGGTCGATCATGCGGTTGATGGCGTGGTAGAGCGCGGCGTAGGTGTCTTTCGGATCGATACCGGTGATCCGCGCTTCGAAGTCTCCCTCGGCAACCGCCTTGCAGACGTCCAGCGCCATGCGATTGGGATCGGAGCGTCTCGCCATGAGTCTCGCCATGATCTGCGGGTCCTATTCTGATGCGCCCTGTTTTCGGGCTTTGGGCGTCGGGGTTTTGGGCGTCGGGGCTTTGCGCGTCCGGGCTTTGAGTGACAGGACTTTGGGCGTCCGGCCCTGCGCGTCGGCCGGCTAGGCGGCCTTCAGGCGCCAGACGAATTCATCGTAGTCCACGCCGCTCTCCTCGAGCAGCGCGGCGACGGTCCGGAAGGCCTCCAGCATGCCATCCTTCCGGTTGCCGTGCTTCTGTTCCACGGCCAGCAACGACCTGTAGAGCGGGACGATCTTCTCGGTCACGACCCCGCGATCGGGAACCCGGCGGTTGGAGTGATAGCCGATCACCTGCTTGTGCCTGTCCCGGCTGGGGGTGACATGGGCCAGGACCCAGTAGTGGTCGCCGTTCCTGGCCCGATTGACCACGTAGGCGAAGATCTCCCGACCGGCGGCCAGGGTGTCCCAAAGCAGCTTGTAGACGCAGCGCGGCATGTCGGGGTGCCGGATGATGTTGTGGGGCTGTCCAAGCAGCTCCCGTTCGCTGTAGCCGGCCACTCTCAGAAAGACGTCGTTGCAGTAGGTAATCCGGCCTTTCAAATCCGTCTTGCTGACGATGATCTCGTCGTCGTCGAAAAACACCTCGTTCCCGGTGAGATGAAGGTCCTGTGCCATCGCCGCTACCTCAGCTATTCAGCTTCGAAGACTGCCGATTTTTGCGCTTCAACCCTGAGCCAGCGTTTTATTTTATACAATGGCACTATGGCGAAGGAGAAAGCGCCCAACGACTTTGGCTGAACACTGATGAGTCATCCTTGTTATTTGGTGAATTTTCGGATGTTTTTGAACTATTTTGCCGGGTAAACGCAGGTATCGATGCACCCGTCACGACACGTCGGCGCCGGGCCGTTCCGCCATCGCTGCGACGACGACGATCTCGATGAGGTATCCGGAATCGAGGTCGACCCCCACGCAGGCACGCTGCGGCCAGTTCTCCTCACCGCCGATCCAGGCGCACCACACCGCATCCATTGCGGGCTTGTCCGCGATGTCGCTGAGATAGACCGTCGCCTGTATCAGGCGATCCTTGCCGCTGCCCGTCCTGGTCAAGAGGTCTTCCAGATATCGCAGCGTATTGGACGTTTGCCTGACGATGCCCGCCTCGCACAGCGGGTCGAAGGCGACGGCATACACAAGTCCGCCCGAGACGACAGCACCGCTCCTGCCCGACAGTCCCTCTGGAAAACGCTTCATGGGAGCCTTTCTCACGATGACGAGATATGCCGGATCAGCTCTCCGCCGGGACCAAACCGGTTGCGCGCGGATCGTCGATGACCTTGCGTTCCTGGGCGTAGGGCACGAATCCCATCCGCTGATAGAGCGGCAGGGCCTTGGGGTGGTCCAGGGTGTTGGTGTTGACCCACAGCCGCGTCGGTTCGTAGGACCAGGCGATGTCGATGGCGCTGGCGAGCAGGTAGGGGCCCAGACGCTGGCCGACGAACTCCGGCAGCAGGCCGAAGTAGGCCAGCTCGATCTCGAGCTTCCGGCGCCGGTCGAGTTCCGCGTAGCCGGCCGGCTGGCCGTCGAGGTAGAGCACGTAGATCTCGACCCGTTCGTCCTGCACGATCTCCGCCAGGGTGGCGTCGTCCAGCGCGCGGCGCTCCCACCACAGCCAGGGCCCGCCGACGCTGTTGTAGAGAAAGCGGTAGAATCCGACGTTCGGCCGCTGGCAGCGCAGCAGCGCGACATGCCGGCCGCGCGGCGGGTGCAGGGTCGGCTGGGGCGGCCGGCTGCGCATTTCCAGATAGGTCACGGTGTTGGCCAGCTTGCCCGGCGGCACAGCCGGCGCGCTCGCGTCTTCCCCGGCGTCAGAGGAGACAGGCGAGACCGTCTTGCCGGCGTCCGGCGCGGAGGCCTCCAAAGCGCGCGAGAGCAGGGTCACCTT
>JANQPZ010000255.1 GCA_028285215.1 Rhodovibrionaceae bacterium
TCTCATGCACGCGGCCCGGCCGCCGCCGCGCCCGCAGCAGCAGTTCGCGCACGTCGCGGGACAGGTTGGCAAGCTTGCGGCCGCGTGCATGAGAGCCAGGTGGTCCTGCCCCGGCAGGACGGCGCCCGGACGCTGTTCGTCCGGGTCATGGCCGAACGGGATTCCGACGGCATCATCGGCTACGTGGTGACCTTCGACGATGTCAGCGACCTGCTCTCTGCCCAGCGCAAGGCGGCCTGGGCGGACGTGGCGCGGCGGATCGCCCACGAGATCAAGAACCCGCTGACGCCGATCCAGCTCTCGGCGGAGCGCCTGAAGCGCAAGTACCTCAAGCAGATCGAGCAGGACCCCGAAACCTTCGGCGTCCTGTCGGACACCATCGTCCGCCATGTCGGCGATATCGGCCGCATGGTCGACGAATTCTCCTCCTTCGCGCGGATGCCCGCGCCGCAGATGCGGGAGACCGATCTGGCCAAGCTGCTGCGCGAGGCCGTGGTGCTGCAGGACAGCGGCAATCCCGAGATCGCCTTCGAGCTCGATCTGCCGAGCAAGCCCATCCCGCAGGCGGTCGACGCGGCCCAGATCAACCGGGCGCTGACCAACATCCTGAAGAACGCCGCGGAATCGGTCGAGGCCCGGGTGAGCGCCGAACGCGCGGCCGGCGAAGACGCCGCGCCGGGGCGGATCCTCGTGCGGTTGCAGGAGGGCGAAGACGGCTGGGTCGTGACGGTGGCGGACAACGGCCGCGGCCTGCCGCGCGAGAATCGGGACCGCCTGACGGAGCCTTACGTGACCACGCGCGAGAAGGGAACCGGCCTGGGCCTGGCCATCGTGAAGAAGATCATGGAAGACCACGGCGGCGATCTGCAGTTGGCCGACAATCCGGAGGGGAGCGGGGCGCTGGTCAGCCTGGTGTTCTCGGTTGGCGAAGAGGCCTTGGGCGGTGAAGAAGCTTCGGGCGGTGAAGACGGTCCGGGCGGTGAAGACGGTCCGGGCGGCGAGCAGTCCCCGGGCGACGAAGGCACGGCAGGTGGCGAGCAGGGTCCGGCGCCCGAAGGCCGCAGCGCGACCTCCCAAGACCAGAGTCCCAACACCAAAATCCAACACCAGAGTTAGGTAACGCCCATGGCGGACGACATCCTGATCGTCGACGACGAAGCCGATATCCGGCTGCTGATACAGGGGATCCTCGAAGACGAGGGCTACAGCGTGCGGACGGCGGCGGAGTCGGTGACGGCCTTGGAGGAGATCCGCGCCCGCCGGCCCAATCTCGTCGTGCTCGACATCTGGCTGACCAACTCGCAGGTCGACGGTCTGGAGCTGCTGCGGATCCTGCAGCGCGAGCATCCCGGCCTCCCGGTGGTGATGATCTCCGGTCACGGCACCATCGAGACGGCGGTCGAGGCGATCAAGGACGGCGCCTACGACTTCATCGAGAAGCCCTTCAAGGCGGATCGGCTGCTGCTGATCGTGCAGCGGGCCATCGAGGCCGCGCGGCTGCGGCAGGAGAATGCCGAGCTGCGCCTGCGCGGCACCACCGAAGACGAGCTGATCGGGCGCTGCAGCGCGATCCAGCAGTTGCGCCAGGGACTGTTGCGGGTGGCGCCGACCGGCAGCCGTGTCCTGATCACCGGGCCGGCCGGCGCCGGCAAGGAAGTGGCGGCCCGGCAGCTGCATCAGAGTTCCAAGCGCGCCAACGGCCCCTTCGTGGTGCTGAACTGCGCCACGATGCACCCGGAACGGATCGAGCAGGAGCTTTTCGGCGTCGAGCAGGGGGCCAACGGGCACGACAGCGTCAGCAAGATCGGAACCTTCGAGCGCGCGCACGGCGGCACGCTGCTGCTCGACGAGGTGGCCGACATGCCCCTGGAGACCCAGGGCAAGATCGTGCGGGTGCTGCAGGACCAGTCCTTCACCCGGGTCGGCGGCAGCCGCTCCGTCGAGGTGGACGTGCGTGTCATTGCGGCGACCAACCGGGATCTCTCCGACCTGATCGGCGAGGGCCGCTTTCGCGAGGACCTTTTCTACCGTCTCAATGTCGTGCCGCTGCATGTGCCGTCGCTGCGCGAGCGCCGCGACGACATCCCGGCGCTGGTCGAGCACTTTCTCCGGCGCTCGGCCGAGTCCGCAGGTCTCGCCGGGCGGCAGTTGGGTCACGACGCGCTGACGGCCCTGCAGACCTACGAATGGCCGGGCAACGTGCGCCAGCTGCGCAACGTCATCGACTGGCTGCTGATCATGGCGCCCGGCGCCGCGGAGGAGCCGATCCGCGCCGAACACCTGCCGCCCGACGTCAGCTCCTCGGCCCCGCCGGTCTTGCAGGGCTCGGGCGCCGCGGAGATTATGGCGCTGCCGTTGCGCCAGGCGCGCGAGCAGTTCGAACGGCAGTATCTGGAGGCCCAGGTGACGCGCTTCGGCGGCAACATCTCGCGCACCGCCGCCTTCGTCGGCATGGAACGCTCTGCCCTGCATCGCAAGCTGCGGTCACTGGGCATCAACAGCGGCGACCGCTGAAACCACGAGGGGCTTCCCCATGAAGGTCATCGTTTGCGGCGCCGGCCAGGTCGGCTTCAATATCGCGCGCTATCTGGCCAGCGAGAACGCCGATGTGACGGTGATCGACATCTCGCCGGAGCTGGTGCAGCGGATCACCGACAGTCTGGACGTCAGCGGCCTGGTGGGCTTCGCCAGCCACCCCGAGGTGCTGGAGAGGGCGGGGGCGGCCGACGCGGACATGGTGGTGGCCGTGACCTATGCGGACGAGGTCAACATGGTGGCCTGCCAGGTCTGCCACTCGATGTTCGAGGTGCCGACCAAGATCGCCCGCGTGCGCCACCAGAGCTACCTGGACCCGGTCTGGTCCGATCTTTTCAGTCACGACAACATGCCGATCGACGTGATCATCTCGCCGGAGATCGAGGTGGCACGGGCGATCAGCCGGCGGCTGTCGATTCCCGGCGCCTTCGACGCGATCGGGCTGGCGGACGGCCGGATTTCGCTGATCGGCGTGCATGTCCGCGACGACACGCCGATCATCAACACGCCGCTGCGCCAGCTCACCGGCCTGTTTCCCGACCTGAACCTCTCCATCGTCGGCATCGAGCGGGACGGCAAGGGCATGGTCGCCCACGGCGACAGCGAGCTGCAGCCCGGCGACGACGCCTACTTCGTCTGCGACACGGCGCATCTGACCCGGGCGCTGCTGACCTTCGGCCACGACGAGCGTCAGGCGCGACGCGTCGTGATTCTCGGCGGCGGCAACATCGGGCTCAATCTGGCGCAGATCATGGAGCGCGAGCAGCCGGAGGTGCAGCTCCGGCTGGTCGAGATGAGCAAGCAGCGGGCCGAACTGGTCGCGCAGACCCTCAAGCGCTCGGTCGTCATTCATGGCGATGCCCTGGATCTGGAGATCCTCGGCGAATGCAACATCGGCCATACGGAAACGGTGATCGCCGTGACCAACGACGACGAGGTCAATATCCTCGCCTCGTTGCTGGCCAAGCGGCACGGCTGCATGCGCGCCGTCACGCTGATCAACTCCACCAGCTACGGTCAGCTGGTGGGACCTCTGGGCATCGACACGGTGGTCAGCCCGCGCGGCATCACGGTCTCGACGATCCTGCAGCATGTGCGCCGCGGCCGCATCCGGTCCGTCCACTCCCTCTCCGAGGACCTGGGCGAGATCATCGAGGCCGAGGCCATGGAGACCAGCCGCCTGGTCGGCAAGCCCCTGCGCGATGCCAAGCTGCCGGAGGAGGTCGTGGTCGGCGCCATTCTGCGCGAAGACGAGGTGATCGTGCCGCGCGGCGACACGGTCATCCGCGCCGGCGATCTCGTGGTGATCTTCGCGGCCAGTAATGCCGTCAAAAAGGTGGAAAAACTCTTTGCCGTTAAGCTAGAGTTCTTCTGATTTCGGCTCTCATTTTGAGAGGGCGGTCGGGACGCGATCCTGCTCTCGTTATAGGCTTAGAGCGCGATCGTCGGGGGGCAAGGCATTATGCTGGCAGATATCTCGCGGGCGCTGGCCCGGCTTTCTCTCTGTGTTTTCTTGAGCGCTTGCGGTCTCTTGGGCCCGCTGCCCGAGCGGCTGGCCGGAAACGGCGTCGCGGAACCGCGGCTGGCCGGCTGCCCGGACGCCGAGGCATCCGGGGACTGTGAGATCGGCACGACCCACTTCATCGCCGATCTCCACACGGATTCCCTGCTGTGGGGGCGCGACCTCCGGCAGAGGAGCGACGAAGGCCATGCCGATTTCCCGCGGCTGCGCGATGGCGGGGTCGATTTCCAGGTCTACGCGGTTCCCAACAGCACGCCGTTTCCGCGCGAGTCGGACGGCGTGCACTGTGCATCCGGCACGGACTTCAACACCGGCGACATCCTGTTTCTCGTCAACGAGACGCTTCGTCCCGGAACCTGGAGTTCGCCGCGCAGCCGCACCTTTCTGCAGGCCGAACGCCTTCACGCCTGGACCCGGCCCGGCGGTTCCGAGGCCGTGCCGAAGGTCATCCGCGCGCGCGGCGACATTGCAGAGATCGATGCCTGGGCGAAGGGCCTGCCGCAGCCGGCCGGCCAGCCCTACGCACTGCTGGCGCTCGAGGGTCTCAATTGGGTGCACAGCAATCCCAACTGGGTTCGGCGCGAAATCGACGCCTTGATCGCCGCCGACTTTCGGATGGTGGCGCTGACCCATCGCTACAGCAACGCGCTGGCCGGCGCGAGCGAGGACTGCGAGGACCTGGCGGCGGGGAGGGAACGCGGCCTCAGCGCCCTCGGCCGGGCGGCCATCGAGGCTCTGATCGACCGTGGAGTTGTGATCGATCTCGCCCATGCCTCGAGCACCAGCATCGTCGAGGTCGCCGACATGGTCATGGCGGCCGACCCGGCCCTGCGGCCGGGTCTGGTGATGTCCCACGGCGGTGTCTACCGGGCCTGTCCGCTGCCGCGGAACCTGCGCGACGAGGACCTGCGCCGGATCGCGCTGGCCGACGGCGTCATCGGCGTCGGCTTCTGGGCGGAAGCGACCTGCTGGAACCCGCAGGACCGCTCCGATGACGCAGTGGAGAAAGCGCTTAAGGCCATCGAGGACAGCTTCTTCGCGGCTCTGGCCGCTTTGCAGGAGCCACAACTCGCGAAGGATTACGAGGCTCGCTGGGGTAGGGACTTCGATCCGCTGAACCACCTGGCGCTCGGTTCCGACTTCGACGGATCGGTGAAGATGCGCTTCGACGCCAGTGCCCTGCCCAGGCTGCTGGCGGCTCTGAAGCGCGCGAAGTGGGACGCGGCGCGATGCGCAAGACTCGACCTGACGGACTCCTGCGAAACCGGGGGGCAGCCCTTCGCGGCGGACGTGGTCCTGAGGCGGATCGCCGGAGGCAACATGGCGCGGGTCATCGCCAACACGCTGCGCGACGACTACAGCCCGCAGACGGCTGCTCTGCAGTAGGCGGACGGCAGCCATACCCCCGCCGGTCGAGGGCTTCGCCGTCGAGACAAGCGCGCTATCTCCTGCTATTGAGCTAGGCTCCAGAGCCGTTCAAGTCTCAGGCTCCAGAGCCGTCCAAGTCCCAGGCTCTAGAGCCGTTCAAGTCATCGTCAGTCCGCCGGAGGGACCATGCCCCGTATCGCCTACGTCAACGGCCGCTACCTGCCGCACGCCAAGGCTGCAGTCCATATCGAGGACCGCGGCTACCAGTTCGCCGACGGAGTCTACGAGGTCGTGCCGGTGCACAAGGGCATTCTGGTCGACGAAGAGCTGCATCTCGACCGGCTGGAACGCTCCCTGCGCGAGCTGCGCATCGCCATGCCGATGGGCCGGGAGGCCCTGAAGCTGATCAGCCGCGAGGTGATGCGCCGCAACCATTTGAACAACGGCTTCCTCTACATGCAGATGACCCGCGGGGTGGCGCCGCGCGATCACAAGTTTCCCGCCGCCGCCAAGCCGGCGGTGGTGATGACCGTGCGGCAGATGAAGCCGGCGTCGAAGGAGAAGCTGGAGGCCGGCGTGCCGGTGATCACCCTGCCGGACATCCGCTGGGCGCGGCGCGACATCAAGTCGGTCTCGCTGCTGCCGAACTGCCTCGCCAAGCAGCAGGCCCACGAGGCCGGCGCGGTCGAGGCCTGGATGGTGGACGGCGATGGCTACGTGACCGAGGGCACCTCGACCAACGCCTGGATCGTCACCGCCGACAACGTTCTGGTCACCCGCAGCGCGACCCATGACATTCTCAACGGCATCACCCGGATCGCCTTGCTCGACCGCGTGGCGGCGGAGGGGGTGACCTTCGAAGAGCGCCCCTTCACCGTCGAGGAGGCCTTGAATGCCAAGGAGGCCTTCATCACCTCGTCGACCAATTACGTCATGCCGGTCACGGAGATCGACGGCCGGGCGATCGGCAACGGCCACCCCGGTCTCCTGACCATGAAGCTGCGCGACGCCTACGTGGCGCACATCGAAGGCGGCGAGGGCACGGAGGCCGCGTCGCCGGCGAAAAGCGCGGCGTGACGGCGGCCCGGATCCCGGATCTGCCGCAGCCGCGGGCGCTGCTGTTCGATTGGGACAACACCCTGGTCGACAGCTGGTCGACCATCCACCACGCGCTGACCGTGACCTTCGAGGCCATGGGCCGTACGCCCTGGACGCTGGAGGAGACACGGGCGCAGGTTCGACGTTCGGCGCGCGAGGCCTTTCCGGAGCTGTTCGGACCGCGGGCGGAGGAGGCCACGCGCCTGTTCTACGAGGCATTCGAGCGGGATCATCTGACCCACCTGCGGGAACGCCAGGGCGTCGGCGCGATGCTGGCCGAGCTTGCCGCGACGGACGGCCTGATCCTGGGCGTCGTCAGCAACAAGACCGGCCGGTTTCTGCGGGCGGAGGCCGAGTCTCTGGGGTGGACGCCGCTGTTTCATCGCCTGGTCGGCGCCACCGACGCGCCGCGCGACAAGCCCGCGCGCGACCCCGTCGACCTGGCGCTGGCGGAGAGCGGTCTCGTGGCCGGGCCCGACGTCTGGTTCGTGGGCGATACGGACATCGACCTGCTCTGTGCCGTAACGGCCGGTTGTACGCCGGTTCTGATTCGCGAGGACCCGCCGGCCGCCGGGGAGTTTCCGGGGCACGAACCGGCCGCTCATGCGCCCGATGCCGCGACGTTCCTGGATCTGCTGCGCCGCCGCTGAGGCCGACCTGACCGGACGGTGACAAAGAAAGGCGCCTCGGTTTCCTTTTAAACCAAGCTTCTGCATACTACCTCACGGTGCTCGGTGCGTTGCCCAGGGTGGCGCGCCGAGCCTTCGCGCGACAGCTTGCACCAGCCCGGCAGGCTGCGCGTTCAACAACAATCGGGCTCGAACAAAAACAACAGGGACTGACGCGATGGCCGGTGAGAAGTCGCAAAATGTGCAGGATGTGTTCCTCAACCATATCCGCAAGAACAAGGTTCCGGTCACGATTTTTCTCGTTAACGGGGTAAAGCTGCAGGGCATCGTTACTTGGTTCGACAACTTCTGCGTTCTGCTGCGGCGCGACGCGCATTCTCAGCTCGTCTACAAGCACGCGATTTCGACCGTGATGCCGTCGGCGCCGATTTCCCTGTTCGAGCCCAGCGAGCGCGAAGAGGCCACGGCCGAGGCGTGAGGCAGCGGATTCGGATTTGACGCAGCGTTTCGATCACCCGGAACCGAACGGGCGCGGGCAGGCGGGCCAGGCGGATCCCTCGGGGAGCGATACTGGACCGGCCGGCGTCGGCACGCCTGCCTGCGTTATCCATCCGCATCTGCGCGAGGCTCAGGCGGCCGACGATCCGCGCAGCGCGGAGGCGCGTCTGGCCGAGGCCGTCGGCCTGACCGAAGCCATCGCCTTGCGCGTGGTGATGCAGTCGGTGGTGCGCGTGGAGCGCCCGCGCCCGGCGACGCTGTTCGGCAGCGGCCAGGTGGAGCGGCTGGCGTCCGAGGTGGCGCAGGCGGCGGTCGAGGTTGCGGTGATCGACGCCCAGCTCTCGCCCGTTCAGCAGCGCAATCTCGAGCGGGCGCTGAAGTGCAAGGTGATCGACCGCACCGGCCTGATCCTGGAGATTTTCGGCGAGCGGGCACGCACCAAGGAAGGGCAGCTTCAGGTCGAGCTGGCGCACCTCAGCTACCAGCGGTCGCGGCTGGTGCGGTCCTGGACCCACCTGGAACGCCAGCGTGGCGGCTTCGGCTTCATGGGTGGGCCGGGCGAAAGCCAGCTCGAGATCGACCGCCGGCTGATCACCGACCGCATCGCGCGGCTGCGGCGGGAACTGGATCAGGTCAAGCGCACCCGCGAGCTGCACCGCTCGGCACGGCGCAAGGTGCCCTATCCGGTGGTCGCGCTGGTCGGCTACACCAACGCGGGCAAGTCGACGCTGTTCAATCATCTGACGGATGCGCAGGTCTTCGCGCGCGATCTCCTTTTCGCGACGCTCGACCCGACGATGCGCCGGCTGGAGCTTCCCGGCGGCCAGAAGGTCATCCTGTCCGATACGGTCGGCTTCATCTCCGATCTGCCGACCGATCTGGTCGCCGCCTTCCGCGCCACCTTGGAGGAGGTGCTGGAGGCGGACTTGATCCTGCACGTGCGGGATATCGCCCACCCGGACAGCGAGGCGCAGCGCGGGAGCGTGCTGGAGGTGCTGAAGGACCTGGGCGTGGAGCCAGAGCTCGCCGGCGGGCAGCCGGTCCTGGAGGTTCTCAACAAGATCGATCTGCTCGATGCCGATTCGCGTGAGGTCCTGGCCGCGCAGACCGGCCGGCGCGAGGATCAGGTCTGCGTCTCGGCGGTCGAAGAGATCGGTCTGGAGGAGCTGCTTGCGGCCATCGAGCGGCGGCTGCAGGCCAGCCATCGTGCCGTCGCCTGCTCGGTCGATTTGAGCGACGGCGCCGCCATCGCCTGGCTTTATCGGCACGGTCATGTCACGGGGCGTCGGGACGACGAGGGCCAGGCCCACATGACGGTGACGCTGGCTCCGGCCGATCTCGAGCGCTTCCGCCGCCGTCATGGCGAGCGCAGCCGCGTCCGGGCCCTGCCGCGGGGCTGAGTCGCCCCCGGTCGGTCCGGCGAAAGGCTACAGTTCCATGATCGTTTCGGCTTTCGGTTGACTCTCCGACAGCCCCTCATATATGCACCGCAGCACTCTCGGGACGGGAGTGCTAACAGCCGGTTGCTGCGGGTCGCGCGCGCCGGCTGTCCTTGTGTGTTTCACGATCTATCGCTCTGAAGGGAGGAGCTCCATGAAGTTTCGGCCGCTGCACGACCGTGTGGTCATCGAGGCCCTGGAAGACGAGGCCAAGACCGCCGGCGGCATCATCATTCCCGATACGGCCAAGGAAAAGCCGATGCAGGGCAAGGTCGTTGCCGTGGGCCCCGGCTCGCGTGGCGACGACGGGAAGCTCAATGCGCTCGACGTCAAGAAGAACGACCGGGTGCTCTACGGCAAGTGGTCGGGCACGGAGGTCAAGATCGACGGCAAGGACCTCCTGATCATGCGCGAGTCCGACATCATGGGCGTGATCGAGTAGGCGCGACGTCGCCTCAGACACGCGGCCGCAGATACGCGCGGCCGTTCACGCGCAGGCACTTAAGCCCCCCGCGATTACGTCATAAGGGAAAGGTTACGACATGGCAGCGAAAGACGTTCGCTTTTCTTCCGATGCGCGCCAGCGGATGCTGCGCGGCGTCGACATCCTGGCCGATGCGGTCAAGGTCACCCTCGGTCCCAAGGGCCGCAACGTGGTTCTCGACAAGTCCTTCGGCGCGCCGCGCACCACCAAGGACGGCGTGACCGTCGCCAAGGAAATCGAGCTTTCCGACAAGTTCGAGAACATGGGCGCCCAGCTGGTCCGCGAAGTCGCCAGCAAGACCAACGACCTGGCTGGCGACGGCACCACCACGGCGACCGTGCTGGCACAGTCCATCGTGCGCGAGGGCTCGAAGGCCGTTGCCGCGGGCATGAACCCGATGGACCTGAAGCGCGGCGTCGA
>JANQPZ010000274.1 GCA_028285215.1 Rhodovibrionaceae bacterium
CCGGAGCTGGGCCGGTCGGTGGCTCCTCATGAGCCCCCCCGACGTCTACCCGGATGCCTCCGCACTGCTGGGATGCTTCTACCACAGCGATCGCGAGGGCGGCCTCTGGGCGTCCAGCAGTCCCGCGCTGATCGCGCAGCACGCCTTCGGTGCGCTGCCCGCCATCGCGGACAACCGCGTGCTGGTCTACGAGCAGGGCATCTCTTGGTTTCCGCCGCCGCTTTCCCGCTTCGCCGGCCTGCGGCGGCTCCTGCCGAGCCAACGGCTGGCACGCGCGCGCGGCCAGCCGGAACCGCACCGCTGGATGCCGGCGATCGAGCCGAGCGCGGACGAAGAGGCGCTGACCGCCTGGCTGATCGAGACGCTGCGCACCGTCATGACCCGCCTCGCCGCCACGGCCGGGGAACCGCCTTGGCTGGGCCTCACGGCGGGCTTCGACTCGCGCCTGATGCTGACGATCGCACTGGACGCGGGACTCGAGGTCCGTCCCTACACGCGCCTCACCGAGCGCATGACGGTCGCCGACCGCATCCTGCCGCGGCTGATCGCGAAGCAGACGGGCGTCCGGCATTGGCTCATGCCCGAGACGGCTTCGCGCAAGGCGATGAAGGCGCGGCGCGAACTGCTGACCCGGCATGCGGCCGGGCACGTCTCCGACGGCGATGCGCGCCCCTTCCTGACCGGCGCGCGCGACGGCATGAGCGGCGTGACCTTCGGCGGCCACGGCTTCGCCATTGCCGGCGGCTTCAACGACTGGCGCAGCTTCCCCGAGCGGATGCCGCCGCCGCCGGAGGCCGCGGCCCTGCTGATGCGGTCCATGGGCGAGCCGCTGAACTCCCCCGCAACCGCCGGCCTCTCCGAGGGGTTCGCTTGGGCCGAGGCGCATCCGCAACCTCACCTGGATTGGCGCGACCGCCTGTTTCTGGAGCAGCGGCAGGCGGGCTGGCTGGCCTCGAAGGAACAGCTCTTCGACCTGACCCGTCTGGAGCGTTTTCCCATCCTGAACGCCGCGACGGTCTACGCCCGCATCCTGGGACTGCCGGCAGCGCAGCGACTGGGATCGCGGCTGCAGCAGAGCATGATCGAGACCCTCCGTCCCGATCTCGCCAAACTCCCCTTCAACCCGAGCGACCGCAGCTTCCTGGCGCGCTATCCGCACCTGGTGCTGCGCCGCCGGTACCGGCGGCTGCTGAAGAGAGCGGCGCGCCCCCTCCTGCACCTGGCGAACGCCGATCCGGCCTAGGCAACCCTGCCCATAGCGGCCGATGAGGAAAAACACTTTCGCCTACCTTGAGCGGCCTCAAGGCGGTACATCCTCGTCACGCCCGGCAAACGACAACAACCAACGACACCTCGGTAGGAAACAGTCCCCCCATGCGCGATTTCGATTTTCCCGGCCGCTCCGCCGTTCACGGACTCAAGGGCGCCGTCGCCACCTCCCATCCCTATGCCAGTACGGCGGCCCTCGACGTGTTGCGCAGCGGCGGCAATGCGGTGGACGCGGCCATCGCGGCGGTGGCGACGCTCTGCGTGGTCGAGCCGCACATGACCGGCATCGGCGGCGACTGCTTCGTGCTCTATGCCCCGAACGGCGGCGGCGAGGTGATCGGCCTGAACGGCTCGGGCCGCGCGCCGGCCGCCACGGACCTGGAGGCCCTGCGCGCCCAGGGCCTGGAGACGATAGATAAGACCTCGCCCCATGCCGTCACGATTCCCGGCGCGATCGATGCCTGGTGCCGCCTGCACGAGCGCTACGGCAGCAGGGACTTCGCCGAGCTGCTGGCGCCGGCCATCGGCTACGCGCGCGACGGCTACCCGGTGCATGCCAGGGTGGCCAACGATTGGCGGGGCCTGACCGACAAGCTGCGCAGGAACAAAGCCGCCGCAGCCCTGTTCCTGCCGAACGGCGCCGCCCCGCGCGAAGGCGACCTGCATCGCCAGCCGGCCCTGGCCGACACGCTCGAGCGCATCGCCAGAGGGGGCCGTGCGGCCTTTTACGAGGGCGCCATCGCCGAGGCCATGGCCGCCGCCCTGACGGCGCTCGGCGGCGTCCATGCGCCGGAGGACTTCGCCGGCTTCGAGAGCGAGTGGGTCACGCCGATCTCAAGCAGCTACCGGGGCTACGACGTCCATCAGATCCCGCCGAACAATCAGGGCGTGGTGGCCCTGGCGATGCTCAACATTCTGGAAGGCTACGATCTCGCCGCACTCGCCCCGCTTTCCCCCGAACGCACGCACCTGGAGATCGAGGCGGGGCGCCTCGCCTACGACATGCGCAACCGCCACCTGGCGGATCTCGAGGCGCTGGAGGTGCCGCTGGACCGGCTGCTGTCGAAGGACTGGGCCGCGGAGATGCGGGCGAAGATCGACCCGGAGCGGGCCTTTCCCGAGATTCCCGACCTGGGCCTGACGACCTCCGATACCGTCTACCTGACGGTCGTCGACCGCGACCTTAACACCGTCAGCTTCATCAACTCCCTGTTCCACGGCTTCGGCAGCGGCATCCTGTCGGCCGAGACCGGCGTCGTATTCCAAAGCCGCGGCGCCAGCTTCCGCCTCGACCCAGCGCATCCGAACCGACTGGCGCCCAACAAGCGGCCGATGCACACCATCATGCCCGGTCTGGTGACCCGAAACGGCCGGACGGAGATCGGCTACGGCGTGATGGGCGGGGACTACCAGCCCTTCGGCCATGCCCGGCTGTTGCCCAACCTGATCGACTACGGACTGGACCCGCAGGCCGGTCTGGACTGCCCGCGCGTCTTCGCGCTGGGCAAGCGGGTGGAGGTGGAGAAGTCGCTGCCGGCCGAGACGCTGCTGGGGCTGCAGCGGCGGGGACACAGCCTGACGCTGGCCGAACCCGCGCTCGGCGGCGGGCAGTGCATCCGCATCGACCGGGACCGCGGCGTCCTGACGGCCGGTTCGGACGCCCGCAAAGACGGCTGCGCGCTGGGGTATTGAGCGTTCCTACCCGCCGGTCACGCTCATGTGGCGGGAGGCGCCGGTGACGCCGCGGCGACGGTCGATGACGAAGTCGTGGCCCTTGGGCTTGCGGGTGATGGCTTCGCGGATCGCCTCGTGCAGCACGGCGTCGTCGTCGCTGGCGCGCAGGACCGAGCGCAGGTCGGCCGCGTCGTCCTGGCCCAGGCACATGTAGAGGGTGCCGGTGCAGGTCAGGCGCACGCGGTTGCAGGACTCGCAGAAGTTATGGGTCAGCGGCGTGATGAAGCCCAAGCGCTGGCCGGTCTCCTTGACCTGCCAGTAACGGGCCGGGCCGCCGGTGCGGTGGTCGATCTCCTCCAGCGTCCAGCGCTTGGACAGCTCGCCGCGCACCATGGAGAGCGGCCAGTACTGGTCGATCCGCTGCTCGGTGCCGATGTCGCCCATCGGCATGACCTCGATGAAGGTGAGGTCGAAATCCTCCGCGCCGGCCCATTCGACCAGGCGATGCACCTCGTCGTCGTTGACGCCCTTCAGCGCCACGGCGTTGATCTTGACCTTGAGGCCCGCTTCCTTGGCGGCGTCCAGGCCGGCCATGACCTTGTCGAGTTTGCCCCAGCGGGTGATCGCCTCGAACTTGTGCGGGTCGAGAGTATCCAGCGAGACGTTGATGCGCCGCACGCCGGCCTCGTAGAGGTCGCCGGCCAGCTTCGGGAGCTGGCTGCCGTTGGTGGTCACGGTCAGCTCGTCCAGTTCGCCGCTCTTCAGGTGCCGGCCGAGCTGGCGGAACAGCCAGATGATGTTGCGGCGCACCAGCGGCTCGCCGCCGGTCAGCCGCAGCTTGCGCACGCCCAGGTGCACGAAGGCGCTGCAGAGCCGGTCCAGTTCCTCGAGGCTCAGGACCTCCCGCTTGGGCAGGAAGGTCATGTCCTCGCTCATGCAGTAGACGCAGCGGAAGTCGCAGCGGTCGGTCACCGAGATGCGCAGATAGCTGATCCGGCGCGCAAAGGGATCGATCAGCGGCGCCTCGCGCCCCAGGGGCGCGGCCATGCCGCTGGCATCGCGCAACGTGCCGGCGCTCGCCAGGTCCTGCACGCTGGCAACATCCGAGTTGGCAGCCTTCAAATCGGCGGCATCCGGCGCAAAGCGGCCTGTCTGCTGCATTGTAGATACCCTCCTGGTCGTCCGTTCTTTTTGCGGCGCTCGTTTCCGCCATTGCACCATATAAGCAGCGAGCTTTCCATTTGAACATAACGCCCGCTGCCGGCCGTTTCGCCCCCAAAGTTCCTGGGGAAACTGTCGGAGAAATCAAGCGTTGCCGCCCCGCGCCCCTTGCCCGGCGCTCGATCGGCGCCGTAAAAGGGCGGCATGAGCGGACCTTCGAACGACAGCTTTCTCGACCGCCCGGCGGCCCGCCTGCTGGCCGCCGGCGTGTTCTGCGGGGTGATCGCCGTTCTGGCGATCCAGCATTGGGACGATCTTTTCCCGCCGGAGGGTCAGGAAGTCGCCGTCGACCCCACAGACCCCGTCGCGCTCTGCTTCGCCCGCGAACGCGAGCAGATCGAGGGCATGGTCGCCGCCAACCCCTCCATGGCGGCCCAGAAGGATCTCTTCCTGCAGCGGGCCGAGGCGCGCTGCCAGGCCACGGCCGGGGGCGGCAGCGGCGGTCCCCCGCCGCTCCCAAGCAACTAGACCCCGACCTTAAACCCTCGCAGCCCTCTGTCTCTCACTGTAGCCAGCAGGCTACCCTCCGGTCAGACAAGACTGCGGAGAGCTGCCCCCATGACCGCCACGCCCGCGACGAGCCCACTTCTCGCCTGTTTTCAGCTCGGTCCAGCTTCTAAGCGCTGTGACGATCCGGATCAGCTCGACGCTGCGGCTCCTGCCTGGCTGCATCTGGACCGCAACGCCGTCGGCACGGCCGATTGGCTGGAAGGACGACTCGGGCTGCCTGCGTTCCTGCGCGAAGCGCTGATGGATGAGGAAACGCGCCCGCGCGTCGCAGCCTATGATGGCGGAACACTTGTCATCCTTCGTGGCGTCAATCTGAGTCCCGGCGCCAAGCCGGAGGACATGGTTTCGATCCGCTTATGGGTGGAAGACCGGCGGGTTGTTAGCGTCGTCCTCCGCTCCCTGAAAGCCGTCGCGACCCTGGAGAGACAGTACGACGGCGGCCGGGGACCGCAGACGCCGAGCGCCCTGGTTGCGGAACTGTCGGAGCAGCTGACCGAAAACGCGGCGCCCATCGTCAGCCGCATGGACGAACGCCTCGATGAGATCGAAGTCGAGATCGAGGCCGGGCGCGAAAAGGAGGTGCGCGGCGAGCTTCTGGAGCTACGCCACCGGGCCATGTCCCTGCGCCGTTTCGTGGCACCGCAGCGCGATGCGCTGTCACGGTTGGTCGGCACACCGCCCGCATGGCTGGTGATAGAGGACCAGCGCAAACTGCAGGAGACAGCGGACGAGGTGACACGGCTGGTCGAGCATCTCAACTTCGTTTGGGAGCGGGCGGCGATGCTGCAGGAACAGGCTCTTGCCCGCAGTGCGGAGCAGAGCAACCGGCGCCTCTACATGTTGTCGATCATCGCCGGCATCTTTCTGCCGCTGTCCTTCGTCACCGGTCTGCTCGGCATCAACGTGGCCGGTATCCCGGGCGACAGCAACCCGGCCGGCTTCCTGCTGGTCTGCCTACTGTTGCTGGTCTTGGGTTTGCTTGAATACCTGATCTTTCGCCGTCTGCGCTGGCTCTAGCCGCCGTGGAACCCCCGCTGTATGAACAAAGCAAGGCCGCACCCGTCGTTGCGCAGGTGAGGCCCTCGCACTCGCGGGAATGGGGGGAAGCAAAGATGCTGCCGGCAGCCGAGACCTACGACCAGCTTCGGCGCGACTTCGCCTGGAACATCCCGGCGCGCTACAACATCGGCGTGGATGCCTGCGACAAGTGGGCCGACGGCAGCGGACGGCTGGCGCTGATCCATCACCGCAGCGACGGGACGCGCCGCGACTTCGGCTTCGACGAACTGAAGGCGCTCTCCAACCGCCTGGCGAACGCCCTGGCCGGCCTGGGCGTC
>JANQPZ010000289.1 GCA_028285215.1 Rhodovibrionaceae bacterium
GCCGGTGCCGAAGGTCTCCACGTCCAGGCCGACCGGCTGGGCTTGGCCGATGCCGTAGCTGAGCTGCACCTCGCACTCCCGCGCCAGTCCGGCGGCGACGGCGCAGCGCGCCGCCTGGCGCGCGGCATAGGCCCCGGCCCGGTCGATGCGGCCGGGGTCCTTGCCGGAGAGCGCGGCGCCGGAGTGGCGGGCGTACTCGCCGTAGGTGTCCATCGCGGTCTTGCGGCCGGTCAGGCCCGCGTGCATCTCCGGCCCGCCCTGGCGCAGCCGGCCGTGAGGATTGATCAGGATTTGGGTGTCCTCGGCCAGGCCCTGGGCCTGCTCCGCCAGCACGGGGCGGACGACCTGCTCCTGCAGGTCCCGCTGCAGGGGCGCCAGAGTCTCATACCCCTCCGGCCAGATGCTGCTGACCAGCGCCACCGTGGCGACGCGCGCCGGGCGGCGTTCGCGGTACTCGACGGAGACCTGGCTCTGGCCGTCCGGCATGATGCCGGGCAGGCTGCCGTCGGCGCGCAGGCGGTCGAGCCGCCGCACGATGGCATGGGCCAGGGAGATCGGCAGCGGCAGGTAGTCCGGCGTCTGATCGCAGGCGAAACCGAAGAGCGTCACCTGATGCTGGGCCGGCAGGCTGTCGTAGTCGGCCGGGTCCAGGTCGCGTTCGTCGGTCGTCGCGCCCCGTTCGACCTCGGTCAGCGAGGTCATGATCGAGCAGCTGCGCGCCTGGAAGCCGCCCTGGGTATAGCCCGCGGTGCGGATCGCCTCGCGCGCCACGGCCGCCACGTCGGGCGTGGCGGAGCCGGCGAAGCGCAGCGCCAAAAAGAGAATCCCCGTCGCCACCGCGCACTCGGCGTTGACATGCGCCAGAGGATCGGCAGTCAGGAAGTGATCGACCACCGCGTCGGAGATCTTGTCGCAGAGCTTGTCGGGATGGCCGAGGGTGAGGGAGCCGGAGGTAAAGATGAAATCGTCGGCCATGGCGGCTTAACTGTCCTTCGGGTGTTGCGGCTGCGGGCGGTCCTGGTGCGACTCCTCTTGGCGCGCTTGTTTTTGAGACGCCGGTTCTTGAGACGCCTGTCCCGGATACGCTGGTCCTTGGGGGCGCCGTGCCTTCAGCGCCTCGTTGATGACGTAGGAGCTGCTGCCGGCGGCGCCGGCGATCAGCCAGTCGCCCAGAGTCATGCCGGAGACGCCGAGCAGGCGCCGCGACCAGGGCAGCGCGATGGCGCCCGCCGTCAGCAGGCCGAGCGCCAGCATGGTGCGGTTCAGGGTCGGATTGCTCGGCAGCCGTTCGTTGCGGAAGATGCTGTGCGTCTCCGACCGGCAGGAGAGGGCGTGCAGCAGCTGCCCGGCGGTCAGGGCGACGAAGGTGGCGCCGCTGCCGCGCGGGCCTTCGCCGGCGATGCCGCGCACCAGCAGGTTGGCGGCCAGGGCCGTCGCCGTCATGACCGCGCCCTCCGTGCCGACCTCCCGGAAATCCTGGCGCGAGAGGATCGGCGTCTTGGGGTCGCGCGGCGGCTCCGTCAGAACCTCCCGGTTCTCCGGTTCCAGGGCCAGGCCGAGACCCGGGAAGACGTCGGAGACCAGGTTGATCCAGAGCAGCTGCATCGGCGTCAGCGGCTGCCCGAGGCGCAGCGCCGTGGCGCCCAGCATCACCAGGATCTCCGAGAGATTGGTGGAGAGCAGGAAGCGGATCGCTTTGCGGATGTTGCGGTAGATCGTGCGCCCCTCGCCGAGGGCGACGTGCATGGTCGCCAGGCGGTCGTCCTGCAGCACCAGGTCGGCGACCTCGTGGGCGGCCGGCGTGCCGCTGCCCATGGCGAGCCCGATGTCGGCGGCGCGCAGCGCCGGGCTGTCGTTGATCCCGTCGCCGGTCATGGCGACCACCTGGCCGTTCGCCTGCAGCGCCTGCACGATCTGCAGCTTGTTCGCCGGGCTGACCCTGGCATAGACCTGGGTACGCTCGGCCAGCGCGCGCAGCACGTCGGGGTCGAGCCGCTCCAGCTCGGTCCCCTCCAGGATCTCGACCGGACCGCCCTCGCTGAGGTTCAGCTCCTTCGCGATGGCGTAGGCCGTCGCGGTCTGGTCGCCGGTGATCATGATGGTGCGGATGCCGGCGGCGTGGAACTTCGCCATCAGGTCGGCCATCTCCGGCCGCACCGGGTCCGCCAGCCCGACCAGCCCGAGCCAGCGCAGGCGGCCCGCACCCACCTGGTCCGCACCCACCTCGCCGCGGGCGAAGCCGAGGACGCGCAGGCCCCGCGCGCCCATGGCGCTGTTGGCCTTGACCAGCGCCGCGCGCTCGGCGTCGTCCAGCGGCCCGCCCTCGGCCGTCTCGTCGCAGGGCGCGAGCACCTCGTCCGGGCTGCCCTTGACGGTCAGGAACTCGCTCTCGTCGGCGGCGCGGTGGCGGGTCGTCATCCAGCGCTGCGTTTCGCTGCGGTGGACGATCTCCAGCAGCGGCGCGTCGCTGCGCAGCCGCTCGACATCGAGACCGCGGGCCTGCGCCAGCTCCAGCAGCGCCTTCTCGGTGGAAGAGCCGTGGCTGCGGCCCTCGGCGTCCAGCTCCACTTCGCTGTTCAGGGCGCAGACCTCCAGCAGGCCGGGCAGGGCGGTCTCGCTGCAGTCCAGCTCCTGCGCGACCATGCGGTTCTCGGTCAGGGTGCCGGTCTTGTCGAAGCAGACCGCGCCCACGGCGCCCAGGGTCTCGATGGCGTCCAGCCGGCGCACGACCGCCTTGTGCCGGCGCATGTCGCGGATGCCCAGGGCCATGGTCACGGTCGCGACGGTCGGCAGGCCCTCGGGGATCGCGGCCACGGCCAGGGAGATGGCGGACTTGGCCATCTGGGCCGCGCCGTAGCCGCGCAGCAGCCCCAGCCCGACCATGCCGGCGCAGGCCGCCAGGGACAGCCAGATCAGCTCCCGGTCCATGCGCTCCAATTGCTGCTGCATGGGCGTCTCGGGCGGGCGGGCCTCGCCGGCCAGCGCCTGGATCCGGCCGATCTCGGTCGCCTGGCCGGTCGCGGTGACGACCGCGCGCCCCGAGCCGCCGGTCACGGCCGTGCCCTTGAAGACCAGGTTGCTGCGCTCCCCCAGGGGCAGGTCGCGGTAGTCCAGCGTCCTGGCGCTCTTGCTCGCCGGCACCGACTCGCCGGTCAGCAGCGACTCGTCGAGGCTGAGGGACTGGGCCTGCAGGATCCGCCCGTCGGCGGCGATCATGGCGCCGGGCGCCAGCAAGAGCACGTCGCCTGGGACGATCTCGGGCATCGGCACCTGGCGTTGCCGGCCATCGCGCAGCACGGCCGCGTCGGGGGCGGCGACCTTGCCCAGGCTGGAGATGGTGCGCTCGGCGTCGCGCTCCGTGGCGAAGCCGATGGCGGCGTTGACCAGACTGACCACGGCGATGGCGCCGGCATCCAGCAGGCCGCCCGTCAGCGCCGAGACCGCCGCCGAGCCCAGCAGCAGGCCGGTCGGCAGGTTGACGACCTGATCCAGCAGGATCGCCACCGGCCCGCGGCCCATGCTCTCGACCAGGATGTTGGGCCCGACCCGCCGGAACAGCAGCCGCGCGCGGTCCTCGCTCAGGCCCTCTTCGGCCGAGGTTTCGAAGGTCGCCAGAGCTTCCTCCGCCGGGCGGACATGCCAGTCGCTGGAGCTGGGCGCGACCTCGTCCGGGGCGCACGCCGGGGCCTGCGGCGACTGGCGGGCCGCGACCGCCGCGACCGTCTCGATCAGCGCGATCTGGTCGCCGTCGGGGTCGTGGATCAGCAGCAGCGTGCCGGTGACGGGGTTGGCATCGGCGGAGCGGATGCCGGAGAGCCCCGGCAGGGCCTGTCTCAGCCGCGTTGCCAGCTCCGCGTCGTGCTTCAGGGCCGCCACGCGCAACCGCAGCCGCCCCGGAAAACCGCGCAGAATTGTTACGGTTTCGCGACCCTGGCGGTGGCTGTACTGTCCGGCGTCGTGCGGCATGGCTGGGTGATGCGCTGCAGGGGAGGCAGCTGCCATGACGTGCATCAACGCAAGCTGCGGCCCGTTTCACGGAAGTATGGGAAAACCGAAGATCTTTCGCAAACCGGGGGTGGAGGCCTCCGGGCAGAGGTCGCGTGACCGCCAGGGTGCGACGCTTCCGGAGTGACGTCGTCGGCTGCGCCGGTCATGCTGATTCCGCTAACCTTGTGAGCGAGCGGGCTTCGCGCCCGCTTCAGGCCCGCTTCAGAGAGGTCGCGGTATGGCCGGACAGACAGGAAACCAGGGGCAGCTCGCCGAGCTGGAGCCGCAGGACTCGCCGCAGTTCCGTTTCTACGACAACCGGCAGAAGTACCTGCTCTTCGTCACGACGACCAACGAGAAGCAGCGCACGGCCGAGCGTGTGGCGCAGGAGCTGCCGCATCTCAGGCCGCGCCCGCCGGCCTTGCGGCTGTTCGACGCCGGCACGGGCGACGGCACCGTCCTCTCCATGGCGCAGCGGGCGTTGCACCACCGCTATCCCGGCGTGCCCTTCTGCGTCGTCGCCAAGGAGATCAGCGGCGAGGACGTGCGCCTGGCCTTGCAGAAGATGGCGGATCGCCTGGTCGAGCATCCGCAGACGGTGCTGGTCTTCACCAACATGCTCTACAGCGAGGCGCCCTGGCTGACGCCGCGGCAGAGCGACGACCGCAGCCGGATCGCCTGGCGCGAGGTGCCGCTGACCGGAACGTCGGGCTACGAACTGGAATCCCAGATCCAGGCGCAGATGGACTTCGTGGCCAGCGCCTGGGCGACGCGGACCAACCCGGCCAGCGGCAACCCCTCCTACGTCGCGCCGGCGGTGCTGGTGCTCTATCGCGCCGATCAGCGCTTCGTCCTCGACAGCGTCATTCCGCGGCCGCAGGCGGCCCAGCTTCCCTACGATCTGATCATCGCCTCGCAGCCCTTCCGGGCGCGGCTGTCGGCCGAGCGCAAGGTGCGCAACGTCCTGGCGCCGCTTGCCCGTGCCCTCGCGCCCTCGGGCCGGCTGGTCGTTGTCCAGTCCACCGGGCGCGATCCCGGCCTGCAGATCATCCGGGGCATCTGGCCCGAGGAGGCGCCCTTCGCGACGCCCCGGTCTCTTCTGACGGAGGCCCTGGGGCGCGAGCTGGGCGAGGCCTTTCTGGTGCCGGCGCCCGAGGAGCGGCCGGAGCAGGCGGCCTTCACCTACGGCCTGCAGCTCTCGGCGGGCGAGCTGGATTCCTCGATCGGCACGTCCACGCTGCTGGCGGCCTGGAATGCCGCTGTCTACGTCGCGCAGATCGAGGATCACCGCCTGACCGACGCGATCACCAGCGGACGCTATCTGGAGGTCACCCAGGAGGTTCTGCAGCGACACAAGGGGCTCTGGTTCGAAAACGAGTCTTTCGTCGTGCTGCGCCGTTAGGGCGCGTCCGCGGGAGAGGTGGATCGCCCTCCAAAGTCATGTCTGGAGCGCGGCCCCCTCATGTGATCTCGCCTGAAGCGATCTGACCCCGGTCTCCACGATCTACGCGTTACAAAACGTTACGCAAATCCGCCTGTTAAGCGTTGTGGGTTTACCAACCGGACCAACACTAACAAGCGGTGAAAAGTGTTCGAGGCGGCTTGGTGGCGCAGTCAGACCGGCGGAAAGTGGGATGGGCGCCCGCAGTGGTGCGGTCGCGGCGCGTGCTCGTCACCGCCCTGATCGCCGTTGCCTTGGTGTTCACGAGCGCCACCGGCTATCTCGGCCTGCGCATGTTCGACGAGAAGGGCACGGTGATGGCCCTCTATCGCTCGGGCGCCTGGCTCACCGTGCAGGTCCAGACCGAGCATCTTCGCCTGTCGTCCCTGCTGAACCGCTATCAGGCCGAGCCGACGGAGGCCAATCGCCAGGCCGTCTTCGAGCGCTTCGACATCTTCTGGTCCCGCTTTCCGCTGGTGCTGGACTCGGATCGGGGCAGCGGGCTGCAGTCCATCGCGGACATGATGCGTCCGATCCAGGACGTCTTCGAGGACCTGCCGAACCTGGAGGCGGATCTGGCCGCGCTCGATCCCGCCCGGCCCGAGAGCTTCGGCCCGGCACGCGCGCGCCTGGACAGCTATGCCGATCCCATTCAGGAGCTGTCGTTGCGGGTCTTGCACCGCGACTACTTCAGCGCCAGCAACCGGCATCTCCTCGACCTGCAGCGCGAGGCGGTCTTCACCTACATGGTGATGCTGGCCGCGGCGGGGCTGCTGATCCTGCTTCTCTGGCAGCAGAACCGTCTGGCCGGCCGCCTGACGACCGAGGCCGAGCGTGCGCGCGAGACGGCCGAACGCGCCGAACGGCGGCTGCATGTGGCGCTCGACAGCGTGTCGGACGGTTTTCTCCTGCTGGACGCGGACCTGCGCGTGGTGCTCGTCAACGAGCGCTTCTACGAACTCCTTCCGCCCGAGCTGCGCGGGTTCAAGGTCGGAGACGACTATCGCTCCGTCATCCGCGCCTCGGCCAACCTGGGACACTACGGCCGGGATGTCCCTCCGGCCACGGCGGCGAAGCGGCGCCTGTCCGAGCTGATGCATCCGGACGCCCCGATCGAGCTGACCAATCCCGACGGGACGCAGATCCGGATTCAGGAGTACGTCACGGCCGACGGCGGCAGGGTCAGCCTGCGCTCCGACATCACCAGCCTGCGGCGGGCGGAACGGGAGCAGCTGGAGTTGCAGGCTCAGTTCTACCGTGCCCAGAAGACGGAGGCGCTGGGTCGCCTCGCCGGGGGTGTCGCCCACGACTTCAACAACGTTCTGATGTCGATCCAGGGCTATGCCAACTTCCTGCGCGAGGATCTGGCGCCCGGGTCTTCCGAGCGGGTCTATGCCGAGAAGATCCTGAGCGACAGCCAGCGTGCCGCCGCGCTGGTGGCGCAGCTCCTCGACTTCGGTCGGCACGGCGGGGGACTGCGCCAACCCGTCCGGCTGGACGAGGTGGCGCAGGAGACGGTCGAGCTGCTGAGCGCCAGTCTGCCCGGAAACCTGCGCGCCCACTTCCGAAACGACGCGCCGGGTGCCCTGGTGCACGCCGACGCGGCGCAGATCGCACAGGTTCTGATGAACCTCAGCGTGAATGCCCGAGATGCCGTCGCCGAAAGCGGTGGCCGCATAGAGCTCGCGCTTCGCACCCAGTCGACCGACGGCAGTTGGGCGGCCCGCTTGGCCGAATCCGACCGGCTGACCGCCGGTGCGGCGGTCCCGACCACCGTGGAGGCGGGGGCCGACGGCCGCAACCGTCTCTGGGCCGGCCAGCTGCCGCCGGCGCGCTATCACGTTCTGGAGGTGATCGACGACGGCGCCGGGATGGATCTGGCGACGCTGGAACGGATCTTCGATCCTTTCTTCACCACCAAGCCTCTGGAGCAGGGCAGCGGGTTGGGACTTGCCGCCGTGCACGGGATCGTCCTGGCGCACGGGGGCGCCTTGGCCGTGGAGACCTCGCCCGGCGGCGGAACCCGAATGTCG
>JANQPZ010000291.1 GCA_028285215.1 Rhodovibrionaceae bacterium
CCCGGCGCCGCGGTCTGACCGCTCTGGCGCTGGCGATTGTCACACTTCTGGCGGTGACGGCGCTGAACGGCACCGACGTCCTGGCGCAGACCCAGGGTCGCGAGGTGCCGGAGGAAGTGTTGACCGGCGGTGCCGTTCCTGGCGGCTCTCTGGGCAGCACGAGCGATGCCGAAATGTGGCGGGCCGTTCGCGGAGGTATTCAGGGGCAGGTGTCTATTCCGGACAGCAAGGCCGGGATCCTGGTCCAGTCCGAGGGCGAGAACTGGCGGAACATTCGCAACGGGCCTCTGCTGGTCTACGGATCCTGGCTGCTGCTGGGCATGATCGGACTGCTCGCGCTGTTCTTCGTGCTGCGCGGCCGCATCAAGATCGAGGCGGGGCCGTCCGACCGCACCATCGAGCGTTTCGGCTTCATCGAGCGTTTCGCCCACTGGCTGACCGCGACCTCCTTCGTGATCCTGGCCTTGACCGGCATCAACCTGCTCTGGGGTCGGTTCGTGCTGCTGCCCGTGCTAGGCCCTGAGGCCTTCTCCTGGCTGACCATTGCCGGCAAGTACGCGCACAACTTCCTTGCCTTCCCCTTCATGCTGGGCATCACGCTGATGTTCGTGCTGTGGGTGAAGCACAACATTCCCAACAAGTACGACCTGATCTGGCTCTCCAAGGCCGGCGGGCTGCTGAGCAAGCACAGCCATCCGCCCTCGAAGAAGTTCAATGCCGGCCAGAAGGTGATCTTCTGGTCGACGGTGCTCGGCGGCCTGTCGCTGTCGCTCTCGGGGATCGCCATGATGTTCCCCTTCGAGTTCGACATGTGGGCCAAGACCTTCGGGGCCCTGAACATCTTCGGCCTGGGGCTGCCGACCGACCTGACGCCGATTCAGGAGATGCAGCTCTCGACCCTCTGGCACGGCGTCGTGTCGCTCGTGATGATCGCGTTGATCGTCGGACATATCTACATCGGCTCGCTCGGCATGCAGGGGGCCTTTGCAGCCATGGGCTCCGGTTGGGTCGACGAGAACTGGGCGCGCGAGCACCACAATCTCTGGGTTGCCGAGGTGCGCGGCGAGACGCCGCCCGACTACGGCAAGCATCCTCAACCGGCGGAGTGATCTCGATGCCACGACGGCCCGTTTTCCCGGCGATCTGCTTGGCGGCCGGCCTGCTCTTGGCCGCTCCGGCGGCCTCGGCTCTGACCCAGGAGGAAGCCGCGGCTCTGGTGACCGAGCGCTACGGTGTCGAGGTGCTGCGCACCCAGGCCGACCAGATCGACGGCCAACGGGTTTGGCTGCTGACGGTCATGGAGCCGGGCGGCACCTCCAACAGTGCGTTCCGGGTTACCCGCCTGGCCGTGGACCGGGATACCGGTGACCTGGTCCCCTCCTTTCGGCATGGGGCGAACAGCGGTTACCAGGTGCCCGGCTCGGGGGGGCGCTTCACGCGGGACACCGTACAGCCGAGCCGCGCGGCGGGGACCGTCTGGCGATAGGGCGCCGCAACAGCTTCGCTTGACTCCGACCGCTACCGGCGCCGACTCTCCGGTAGCGGTCGCTTTCGTTTCGTTTCGCGTCAGGGTTTAGGGGCAGAGCCTGCCCGGCACCGCTGTTCCGGGATCTTGGCTTCTTTGGGCTTTTTCGTAGGAGGCGCGCCGATGCTTTTACGCTCAGTCGTGATCGCCTTGTTGTGGTTCGCCGCCGCTCCGGCGCAGGCCAACGAGCAGGCGCGCGTGATCGCAACGCTGTTCAGCGAGGCGCCGCCACTTCTGCCCGTCTCCGTCGATGTCTACGACGATTCGGAGCTTAACCTTCAAGTGCGCGACGATGTCGTCGAGGCTCTGAAGGCGCGGGGCGTTACGGTCGACCCGTCAGGGGCGCTTCTGCTGATGCTGGATCTGCAGGTCCGACAAGGGCAGATGGAGCGCACGGATCCCAGTCTGGGCCAAGCGCAGACAAGCCGCGGCGGCGCCCAGGTCGATGTCAACGTGCTCTCGAACACGGAGGACTCGCTGCTGGGCGGTCAGCGGAGCGAGCCGGGCGTGCGCATTCTGCGAGAGGGTTTGGTAACCTTGAGCGGCCAGCTGCGCGATCCGGCTCAGAACGAGATCGTCTGGCAGGGCGATGCCTCGACCTCGATGGACGAGCGCGGCCTGGAGGGTTTGGCGCCGCTGCTGGTGACCCCGCTGATCGACAGCTACGGCCGGACAGAGGATCGCGACGTCACGCTCGCGCGCTGATCGCCTGTTGCCCGACTGTGTTCGCTCCACCAGCGATCCAAGGCGCCTGCGTCGGTCGGCATCTCGCGGAGGCTCTTCAGGCGCGACGGGGCCGCCTCCGTCACGAAGGCGCGCCAGGCCGGGCCGAACTCCTGCCGCACGGCGACCACCATCGGAATGTTGCTGGCCAGGGCCTGGCGGAGCGCCGGTGCCATCCCAAGACCGCGCCCCTCCAGCGGGCCGAACTTGTCGACCACCAGCAGCCCGGCAGGATCGGACACCGCCTTCTCGACGACTGCCGTCATGGCGGCGACGCCCTGGGGCAGCAGATGCCAGCGGCCGACCACGATGCCGTCGCTGTAGGGCTGGGTCAGCGGTGTGGTCGTGTTCGAGCCGAGAGCGCGCAGCTGCAAGCCGCGCTTCATCCCCGCATCACGCCACAGCGTCTCGATCACCACACCGTCGACAGCCACGCCTTCGGCGCGTCGGCGTGCAGCAAAGTCGGCCAGCACGGCCGACTTTTCGTCGTTCGGGGCATAGAGCAGAGTGGCCAGGGCAGCACAGGTCATTCTGCCTGTCCTTTGCCAGCCGCTGCCCTGCCGTGCAAGCGCTTGGAGGAAGGAGATCGTATTTGCTACAGTCGTGCGGATGTGGGCGGATCGACATAACCTCATGAAATCCGGCGCAAAAAGCTCTGTGGCGGCGAGCTTGACTGCGGTGCTGCTCCTGCTGTCGCCGGGCGTGCCGGCACAGGCCGAACTGCTCGGCCACGGCGGCTTCGTGAAGGGCGTGGCTGCGACGCCGGACGGTCGTCACGCACTCACCGGTTCCTTCGACTACACCCTCATCTTCTGGGATCTTGCCGAGCAGCGTGCGCTGGAGGTGCTCGACGCCCATCAGGCCTCGGTCAACGCCGTCGCACTCCTGCCCGACGGGCGTGCCCTCTCGGCCAGCGACGACGGTACCCTGCGCGTTTGGGATCCGCCGGCCGGCCGCGAGATCGGAGTGCTGCAAGGCCACGAAGGGAAGGTGCAGGGCCTGGCGGTGTCCCCGGATGGAACGCGGGCCGCCTCCGCCGGCTGGGACCGCAGCGTCCGGCTTTGGGATCTGCAGGCGCTTGAGCCTTTGGATGTGTTCCAGGGTCATCAGAATACGGTCAACGCCGTGTCCTTCTCGCCGTCGGGAGAGCATCTGCTGTCGGCCGGTTTCGATGCGACCTTGCGGATGTGGCGGGTGAGTGACGGCACGCAGCTCGGCGAAGTTTCCGGCGGGGCCGTCGGCTTCACCTCGGCGGTCTGGCTGCCGGACGGTCGCCGTGTCGTGACCACCCAGGTCGACGGCAGTGTCCGCCTGTGGGATTTGGAACAGGGCGTCGAGCTTGCGCAGTTGGGCGAACATCCCGGAGCTTCGGCCTTTGCCCTGGCCGTCTCGCCGGACGGGCGCTTGGCCGCCTCGGGCGGGACGGACCGCGTCGTGCGGCTGTGGGACCTGGAAACCCAGGCGTCGGCGGCGATCCTCGACGGTCACCTCGCTCCGGTCTGGTCGCTGGCGTTCTTCGATGGCGGGAAGAAGCTGATTTCCGGCGGGGCGGACGAGGTCGCGCGGGTCTGGGATCTGGAGCAAGGCGCGGAGATCGGCGTTCCGGTGGCGGCCCCGGCCCGGCCCCTGACGGATCTCGCCCCGACCGACCCGGCGCTGGCGCGCGGTGCGGAGGTCTTCCGCAAGTGTTCCGTCTGCCACACCGTGCAACCCGACAATTCCCGCCGGGCGGGTCCGACGCCCCACGGGGTTTTCGGCCGGCCCGCGGGTGCGGTTGTCGGCTACAACTACTCCCCGGCCCTGACCGACACCGACATCGTCTGGAACGCCGAGACGATTTCCCAGCTCTTCGACGAAGGGCCGGACGTCATGACGCCCGGCACGAAAATGCCGATTCAGCGCATCCCGGATGCCGAGGATCGCGCAGCCCTGATGCGCTACCTGGAAGCGGTCACCCGCTAGAGAGCGATTCCAGTTAAGGCGATCCTGCTCTAGGCAGGGCCCCGCCCAGCGGCCGGGCGCGGCAAACTGCGGCTTGCCTCGGCGGCGCACAGCAATAGAATACGCCAAAAGAAGTGTATGGAGGGTTCGTTCATGAAAGCTTTTGTCGCTGGCTGCACGGCCGCCCTGGTGATCGCGCTCGGCGCCTATTTCGTCCTCGGGTCCCTGGGTCTGGACTCGGGCACGGTTTTCTCTTCGCCGAACGTCCGTTTGGACGGATAACGTCCGCTGCGATCGCCAAGGAGGTCCTTTGCCATCCAAAGGCTCGTTTTGATCCTGCTCTAGTCGCCGACCGCGCCGGCGTCCCGCAAAAGCGCTTCGATGTCCGTGGCACCGACATCCTGGGCGGCCTGCAGGGCCGTCCAGCCGTCATCGGCAACCAGGTTCGGCGACGCGCCAGCCTCCAGCAACAGCCTGACGGTTCGCAGGGCACCGACGTTGGCGGCCCGCATCAGCGGCGAGTTGCCTCGGGTATCCGCCAGATCCGGATCGGCCCCGTTCTGCAGCAGCACCAGGGCGCTGGCCGGGTTGCCGAGCTGCGCAGCCGCGTAGAGGGGCGTCTCCCCCGAACCGGTCTCCCGCGCGTTGGGATCGGCCCCCGCCTCCAGCAGGAACAGTACAGTATCGATGTGTGCGGCATCGACCGCTTCGTGCAGCGGCGTTCTGCCGTCCCGCGGGCTGGCCACGTCGACTGCCAGGCCGGCCGCTACCAGCGTCTCGGCCAAAGGCGTAACGCCGTTCGCCGCAGCCACATGCAAGGCGGTGCCCTGGTCCCCCGCAGCGGCCGCCAAGTCGGCGCCCGCGTCGATCAGCAGCGTGGCGATCGGCAGGCTCTCCTCCTGCCGGTCGGACTGCGCCCGCGATCTGCGGGCGGTGGCGATCAGCGGGGTCATGCCGTCGTCTGCGGCCGCGTTGACGTCGGCGTTGCGGGCAAGCAGCTCCGCCACTAGCGGGACATGGCTGGCAAAGGCCGCATTGATCAGCGGTGTGTTGCCATCCGCGCGGTCGCGCACCTCCATATCGGCGCCAGCCTGCAGCAGTGCCACGGCGGGCCCGAGATTGCCCCGGCGTGCAGCGATCAGCAGCGGCGTATTGCCGTAGTCGGTTTCGCGCAGCTCCACGCCGGCACCGGCCTCGATCAGCCGTTGGGCGATCTCGGTCCGGCCCTCGTAAGCGGCATAGTGCAGGGCCGTCCAGCCGTCGGAGGTCGCGCCGTCGACCTCGGCACCTGCGGCGATCAGCGCGCCGGCCGCCGCGCTTGACCCGAAGATCGCGGCGACCTGCAGCGCCCGGTTGCCCCGCGGATTCACACCCTCGATGTCGGCACCGCGTTCCAGCGCGACCGCGATCATCTCCGGCTGATCGGCGCGCGCGCCCAGATGCAGGAACTGCAGCGCCGCCTCCGGCGTATCGGGAGCCTCCAGACCTTCGGGCAGGCTGCCCTGTTGAGGGGCGGCCGCGAGCGGCAGCATCGCCAGGGCCAGGACGATCAGCAGGGTGAGGCGCATTCGCATGCGGCCAAGTTAGAGCGCGATCGCCTCAAGCGGAAGCGCTTCGCTTCCACCTGAGGCGATCCTGCTCTAGCCCATCCCGGCGATGGCGGTCACGCCGTGCGTGGTTCTCTCGATCACTCGGCCGCGGCCTGGCCCTCGACCGGTTCCACGCGGGCGGCGCAGAACTTGAACTCCGGGATCTTGCCGTAGGGGTCGAGCTGGGGATTGGTCAGAACGTTCGCCGCCGCCTCGTTGA